>NZ_JBVKBA010000012.1:0-251082 GCF_055639175.1 Streptomyces sp. NPDC107546
CAGGCTCCACGGACCCGAAACGGAGGAGGAAAAAGAGAAAAAAAGAGCCGAGCCCCGCCCCCCCGGGGGTGCCCGGGCCCCGGCTCGTTTCTCCTCTTGTCACTCCTCGGTGTCGCGTACGTGGATCCGGCGCAGGCTCGTCGCCGCCAGTGCCGCCGCCCCCACCAGGACCACCGCCCCGGCGATCGCCGCCCCGTGCATCCCGGCGGTGAACGCCTCCCGTGCCGCGGCCAGCAGCTCCGCTCCCGCCCGGCCCGGCATTCCGTGGGCCACCGCCAGCGCGCCGCCCAGGGTTTCGTGGGCTGACGCCGGGGCCGACGCCGGGATCTCGTGCCGGTAGACGGCCGTACCGATGGAGCCGAGGACCGCCATGCCGAGGGCGCCGCCGAACTCGGTGCCGGTCTCCATGACGGAGGACGCCGCACCCGCCTGCTCGACCGGGGCGGTGCTCATGAGGAGGTCGGACAGCTGGGACATCACGACGACGACCCCGGAGGCGAGGACGCCGGCGGCGGCGAGGGTGAGCCACAGGGAGTCGGTGCCGGCCAGGACGAGCATGCCGTATCCGGCCGCGGTGACGGCGAAGCCGGTGGCGACGACGTGCCCGCGGTTGGCGCCCCTCTGGACGAGCTGGGCGGTGACCGGTCCCGCGACGCCGATGAGGACCGAGGGGAGCAGGCTCCACAGTGCGGCCTCCAGGGGGCTCTTGCCGAGGACCGACTGCAGGTATTGGGTGGTGAAGAGGGCCGAGCCCATCATCCCGAAGGCGGAGACCAGGGTGAGCACGACCGACGGGGTGAAGCCGGGGGCGCGGAACAGGGCCGGTGAGATCAGCGGGGAGGCCGCGGTGCGCTGCCGGTGGACGAACAGCGCGGCGAAGAGCAGCCCGGCAGCGACCGACACGACGTACGGCACGTGCCAGCCCTCGGAGGGGATCTCCTTCAGGCCGTAGACCACGGGGAGCACGGCGGCCATCGACAGCGGGACGCTCACCCAGTCGAAGCGACCGGGGTTCGCGCTGCGGGACTCGGGGAGCAGGACCGGGCCGAGGGCGAGCAGGAGCAGCATCGCGGGCAGGTTGACCAGGAAGACCGAGCCCCACCAGAAGTGTTCGACGAGGACGCCGCTCATCACCGAGCCGAGCGCGATCCCGCCCGTCATCACGCCCGACCACAGGCCGATCGCCTTCGCGCGTTGGCCGGGATCGGTGAACATCGTGCGCAGCAGGGCCATGGTGGAAGGCATCAGGGTGGCCCCGCCGATGCCGAGCACCGCTCGCGCGGCGATCAGGGTCTCGGCGCTGTTCGCGTAGGCCGCGAGCACCGAGGCGGTGCCGAAGGCGGCGGCGCCCATCAGGAGCAGTCGGCGGCGGCCGATGCGGTCGCCCAGGGAGCCCATCGTCATCAGCAGGCCGGCCAGGACGAAGCCGTAGATGTCGAAGATCCACAGCTGCTGGGTGCTGCTCGGCTCCAGGTCCGCGCTGATCGCGGGGATCGCGAAGTAGAGGACCGAGACGTCCATCGAGACCAGCAGCAGCGGAAGCATCAGGACGCCCAGGGCGGTCCATTCACGGCGGCCGGCGCGGGCTTTCGCGCCCGGTGCGGTCGTGGTCGTGCTCGTCGGGTTCGTCATGCCAGGGACTGTACGGACGTCTTAAACGCTTGTCTAGTACGGTTGTTTAAATCGTTCGTCTAGGACGGCCGTATGAATCGCGGTAGGGTCGTGGGCATGGGACACCGTGAGGATCTGCTCGAGGGCGCCAAGCGCTGCCTGCTGGAGAAGGGGTTCGCGCGTACGACGGCGCGCGACATCGTCAGGGAGTCGGGGACCAACCTGGCGTCGATCGGCTACCACTACGGGTCGAAGGACGCGCTGCTCGCACAGGCCTACGTGGCGCTGGTCGAGGAGATGTCCGATGCCTTCGAGGGGAGCGAGGAGATCCGTGGCGAGCCCGGCTCGCTGGAACGCTTCCGGGAGGTCTGGTCCAACATCATCGCGACCATGCGGGAGCCCGGTTCCGTGTGGCGGCTGAGCGTGGAGATCGTGGCGATGGGCGACCAGATGCCCGAGCTGCGCGACCACCTGGCGCGCGCCCAGCGGGAGGGCTCGCGCGGCTTCGTGGCGTTCTTCACGGGCATGCGCGAGGAGGACGTCCCGGAGGAGACCGTGGACACGCTCGGCGCCTTCTACACCACCCTGATGCTGGGCCTCATCACGCAGTGGTCCTTCGACCCGAAGAGTGCCCCCGACGCCGACCGGCTCACCGAGGGGCTGCGTCAGGTGATCGCAGGAGTCGAGAAGGGCTGAGGCCCGCTCAGCGGGTGGTCAGCACCATCCGGAAGCGGGCGGCGCCGGACAGCATCTTCTGGTACGCCTCGCCCGCCTGGTCCAGGGGCACGGTCTCGACCATCGGGCGGATCCCGTGCAGGGCACTGAACGCCATCGTGTCCTGCACGTCCTGCGAGGTGCCGGACGGGTGCCCGCGGAGAGCGGACGGTCCTACAGTCGCGCCCCCTTCAGCGCCATGTGCAGCAGCAGACGGTCTTCGCCGTCGTCCAGATCCAGGCCCGTGAGCTGCTCGACGCGGGAGAGGCGGTAGTACAGGGTCTGGCGGTGGACGCCCAGTTCGGCGGCCGTGCGGCCCGCCTGGCCCGCGCAGTCCAGGAACACCTCGGCGGTGCGGGCCAGTTCGCGGTGGGCGGGGGTCAGCAGGGCGCTGACGGCCGGATCGTGGGCCGCCTGCGGTGGCAGCGACGTCAGCAGGCGGTACGGGCCGATGGCAGACCACTGGGCGATCGGGCCGAGCCGGGGCTCCGCCAGGGCGGCGCGGGCCGCCGCCGATGCCTCCTGCCAGGCCGCGCCCAGCTCGGCGAGGCCGTGCCGGGCGCCGGCCACCCCGGCGGCGGAGCCCGCGCCGTGGTGTCCCGCCTCCCGCAGCAGCCGGGTGGCCGCCGTCAGCGCCGGCGTCAGCACGTCCGCCGAGCGCAGCCGCACCAGCAGCGCGAGGCTCTGGCCGGTGGTGCCCCACGGCACCGTGCACAGCGCGGTGGCCGCCGGGATCGTCCGGGCCGACGGCGCGTCGTCCGGGTCGGCCGAGGGCCAGGGCGCGACACAGACCACCGTGTGCAGGCCCTCGCCGCGCGTGCCCAGCGCCGTCCGCAGCTCGGCCACCGCCATGTCCTGCGGCCAGCCGCGCTCCGCCGTCAGCACGGCGCGCAGCTCACGCGTCACCTCCGCGCCCGCCTGCGCCTCCTCCGCGAGCAGGTCGCCGATCCGCGTCGCGATCTCCATCGCGGCCGACAGCTGCGTCTCGGAGGGGCCCGGCTCGTCGGCCAGCAGCCACACATAGCCGAGGACGACACCCCGATGGCGTACCGGCAGGCAGATCCTTCCCCGGTACACGCCGGCCTCCGGAGTGGGCGGAATCCGCACCGGCCCGGTGGCGCGCGCGATGCCGAAGCCCTCGAACCACTTCCGCACCGCCGCCGTGGAGCGGCGCGTGAGGATCGAGCGGGTGCGCACGGGGTCGAGGGACGCCTCGTCGAAGTCGCCCTCGCTGTCGTACGCGGCGAAGGCGATCAGCTCGAAGTCCCGGTTCTCCAGGGTTGCCGGGGCGCCGAGCAGCGCGGAGATCTCGTCGACGAGCTCCTGGTAATCGCCGCGCCCTGCCTTGAAAACGTCCGCCACAGGGGCATTCTCCCGCATTTTCCCATCCCGCTCATACATCTGTCTGAGATCCGGGGCACGGATGCGTGACAGCTGTCGATGGCCGACGATCGGAGGGATCCTTAGGTTTCACGGTGGTTCTCCGTGCCGTACCCGAATGGTCGGGTCGCGGCCTCTTGCCCGTTCTGTGGAGGTGCCCCGTGCTGGGTCCCGTGATTCTCGCCGCGTCGCGCAGCGACCGGATGCGACGCCTGATCTCGGCGGCCCCGGTGACCAAGCAGGTCGTCGACCGCTTCATCCCGGGCGAGACGGTCGACGACGTCGTGCCGATCATCCAGGACCTCACCGGCAAGGGGCTGGAACTGACGATGGACGTCGTCGGCGAGGACATCACGACCCCCGAGCAGGCCGCGGCCGCGCGCGACGCCTACCTGGAGCTGATCGACCGGCTGGAGCCCCTGGAGCTGGGCACCCGCGCCGAGATGTCGGTGAAGCTGTCGATGTTCGGCCAGGCGCTGGAGGACGGCCACGAGCTGGCCCTCAAGAACGTCCGTCCGGTCGTCGAGGCGGCCGCGGCGATCGGCACGACGGTCACGCTGGACGCGGAGGACCACACCACCCTCGACTCGATGTTCGCCATCCACGAGGAGCTGCGGAAGGACTTCCCGCAGACGGGCTGCGTCATCCAGGCCTACCTCTTCCGCACCGAGGCCGACGCCCGCCGCCTCGCCGCGAGCGGCAGCCGCGTGCGTATCGTGAAGGGGGCGTACAAGGAGCCCGCGTCGGTCGCTTACCAGAACAAGCACGAGACCGACAAGGCGTACGTCCGCATCCTGAGGACCCTCATGGAGGGCGAGGGATACCCGATGATCGGCTCCCACGACCCGCGCCTGATCTCCGTCGCCCAGGAACTCGCCCACCGTGCCGGGCGCAAGATGGACGAGTACGAGTTCCAGATGCTGTACGGCATCCGCAGCGAGGAGCACCTGCGCCTGGCCGCAGAGGGCCACCGCATGCGCGTCTACACGGCGTACGGCACCGACTGGTACGGCTACTTCATGCGTCGTCTGGCGGAGAAGCCGGCGAACCTGCGCTTCTTCGTCCGCTCGATGGTCAGCAAGGGCTGAGCCCGCACCCCCGCTCGCAACACCGCTCACGTCAAGGAGTTACGGAACCCATGGACGCTGTGACCCAGGTCCCCACCCCCGTCAACGAGCCGGTGCACGGCTACGCCCCCGGCACGCCCGAGCGTGCCCGCCTGGAGGTCAAGCTCAAGGAGCTGGCCGAGAACCCGATCGACCTGCCCTGCACCATCGGCGGCGTCCGGCGCATGGGCGGCGGCGAGGAGTTCCAGGTCGTGCAGCCGCACAACCACAAGGCCGTCCTCGGCACCTACCGCAACGCCACGCAGCAGGACGCCCAGGACGCCATCGACGCCGCCCTGGCCGCAGCGCCCGCCTGGCGTGCGATGTCCTTCGACGACCGCGCGGCGATCATCCTGCGCGCCGCCGAGCTGCTGGCCGGTCCCTGGCGCGAGACGCTGGCCGCCTCCACCATGCTCGGCCAGTCCAAGACCGCCCAGCAGGCCGAGATCGACACCCCGTGCGAGCTGGTCGACTTCTGGCGCTTCAACGTGCACTACGCCCGCCAGATCCTGGCCGAGCAGCCCCCGGCCAACTCCCCGGGCGTGTGGAACCGCCTCGACCACCGCCCGCTGGAGGGCTTCGTCTACGCGATCACCCCGTTCAACTTCTCCGCGATCGCGGGCAACCTGCCGACGGCCCCGGCGCTGATGGGCAACGTCGTGGTCTGGAAGCCGTCCCCGACCCAGACCCACGCCGCCGTCCTGCTGATGCAGCTCTTGGAGGAGGCGGGCCTGCCCAAGGGCGTCATCAACCTCCTCACCGGCGACGGCATCGAGGTCTCCCAGGTCGCCCTGGAGCACCGGGACCTCGCGGGCATCCACTTCACCGGTTCCACCAAGACCTTCCAGTACCTGTGGAAGACGGTCGGCAACAACATCGAGAAGTACCGCTCCTACCCGCGCCTGGTCGGTGAGACCGGCGGCAAGGACTTCGTCGTGGCCCACCCGTCGGCCGACCGCGCGGTCCTGAAGACGGCGCTCACCCGGGGTGCGTTCGAGTACCAGGGCCAGAAGTGCAGCGCCACCTCCCGCGCATACATCCCGGCGTCGATCTGGAACGACGGCTTCAAGGAGCAGTTCGCGGCCGAGGTCGACGGCATCAGCATGGGTGACGTCACCGACCTGTCGAACTTCATCGGCGCCGTCATCGACGAGCGCGCCTTCGCCAAGAACAAGGCCGCGATCGACCGCGCCAAGGAGGACCCGGCCTGCACGATCGTCGCGGGCGGCTCCTACGACGACTCGGTCGGCTATTTCGTGCGCCCGACCGTCATCGAATGCAGCGACCCGGAGAACGAGGTGTTCCGCACCGAGTACTTCGGCCCGATCCTCGCGGTCCACGTCTACGAGGACGACAAGTACGACGAGATGCTGACCCAGATGGAGTCGGTCTCGGACTACGCCCTGACGGGCTCGGTCATCGCGAACGACCGTGCTGCGGCGGCGTACACGGCCGAGAGGCTCCGCTACGCGGCCGGCAACTTCTACATCAACGACAAGTCGACCGGCGCCGTGGTCGGCCAGCAGCCCTTCGGCGGTGGCCGCGCCTCCGGTACGAACGACAAGGCGGGCGCCCCGCAGAACCTGCTGCGCTGGACCCTGACCCGCGCGATCAAGGAGACGCTGGTCCCGCCGACGGACTACACGTACCCGCACATGGGCTGACGCCCGCGACGGCCGGAACGGGCCGGGTTCCCGCACGGACCCGGCCCGTTGGCGTGTCGCGGGGCAGACTGGTCGCATGATCGACGCGCGGACGGTGACCGCCGACGACGGCGTACACCTGTGGGCGGCGCGGTCGGGCCGGGGTGATCCGCTGATCCTGTGCCACGGCGGGCCCGGCCTGTGGGACATGTTCGAGGACGTGGCGGAACTGCTCGGGGACCGCTTCACGGTGCTCCGCTGGGACCAGCGCGGCTGCGGGCGGTCGCAGCGGTGCGCCGGACCCTGGACGAGCGCCCGCTTCGTGGCCGATCTCGACGCCGTGCGAGGGCGGTTCGGCCTCGACCGCATGGCCCTGCTCGGCCATTCCTGGGGCGCGCAACTGGCGTTGAGCTACGCGCTGACGCACCCGGAGAGGGTGAGCGCGCTGATCTACGTCTCCGGTACGGGCATCGACTCGGACGACACCTGGCACCCCGCGTACCGCGAGAACCTCCTCGCCAGACTTGGGGAACAACCCGAACGACTCGCCCGCTGGCGAGAGTTGACCGATCGCTCCGAGCGCACCGAAGAGGAGGACCGGGAGCGGGCCGTCCTGCAGTGGTCGATCGAGTTCGAGGACCGCGAGCGGGCTCCGGAGCACGCCGGACGCATGGCCCATCCCTGGTTCGGCGTCAACGCCGAGTGCACCAGCGCCCTCAACGAGGAGCGGAAGCGCACCTGGGGCACCCCGGAGCTGCACGCCGCCTGTCGTACCCTCGACGTGCCCGTGCTGATCGTCGACGGCGGCCGGGACATCCGGCCGCGTCCGGCGGTCGACTCCCTGGAACGGGCCCTGCCGATGGTGCGGCGGGTGGTCCTGCACGATGCCGGGCACATGCCGTGGACGGAGGACCCGCAGGGATTCCGTCAGGCGGTCGCGGACGTGCTGTGACCCGGCTGGGCCCGGCGCTCTCGTGCGAGCGGCCTCCGGCACGCGGCCGTGAAGAGCCTCGTGCAGGAGAGCGGCAGGGGCGTCGGGCAGGGAGAACACGACGGAACGAGTGATACTGATCACGTGACAGCCGGAGTCCGTACCGCCCACACCGCCGACCTCGACCCCGCCGAGCTCCGGGCCGTGCGCGCGCTGCTCGACGCCGCGTTCGACGGCGACTACGACGATGACGACTGGGAGCACGCGCTCGGCGGGATGCACGTGCTCGTCAGCGACGAACAGGGGCTCGCCGCACACGGGTGCGTCATCCAGCGGCGCGCCCGGTATCGCAAGCGATGGCTGCGCGTCGGGTACGTCGAGGGCGTGGGCGTCCGCGCCGACCTGCGGCGCCAGGGACTCGGCGGGCGTGTCATGGCGGAGATCGAGCGGATCGTCGACCGCGCCTACGACCTCGGCGCGCTCTCCGCCAGCGACGACGGCGCCCACCTCTACGCCGCCCGCGGCTGGCGGCTGTGGCGCGGCCGTCTCTGCGGCCTCGGCCCCCGCGGTGTGGTCCGCCTGCGCGACGACGAGGACTGCACCTATGTGCGCCCCGCCGCAGCGGGCGACCTCGACTTCAAGCGCAAGCTGGTCTTCGACTGGCGCGACGGGGACGTCCTCTGACCGTCGGCGACGGTTTTCGCAGGTCGCGCTCGTATGGCCCACTGCGCCGTCTCAGATAGTAGGAAGTCCGAGTAATTGTGGAGACAGGCGCCCGGTCCTCACTTACTTTTGTAGAAGCCGAACGTCTCGCTCGATCAAGCGAATGGCGGTCGTGAGCCGGGCCCCGTGCAGGCCACCCCTGCGGCACCGCTCTCCGCCCCGGCTGGGGGCACCTCCCGCGCGTTGAGCAGTGGGGGAGTCTCGCAACCCCCTTTCCGCACTCCCGGATGCCGAAGGAGTCGATTTCCCATGGCCGAGACGACCGCCCGCCGCCGAGTCCGTCACGTTTCCCGTACGAGCGAGTCCGACCGCAAGAACGCCGCAGCTGCGCTTCAGCGCGCCCTCGACCGCAGGGACAACGGCGGCGCGACCGGCCACTGAGCCGCGCCTCCGCGTCCCAGGCCCTCACCCGTACGACCCCGCACCCTCACCCACAAGGCTGCACCCGTAAGCCGGGAGCCGCACCCGCGCGAGGTGCGGCGTGGCCGGGCGCCCTACACCCTCTGCCGCGCCGCACCTCGACGATGGGCCGGTGTCCGCATCGCGGACGCCCCGTGTCATTGCGTGGGACACGGAGTACGGTGCCGTCATGTCTCGCAGCATCAATCTCGCAGTGATTCCCGGTGACGGCATCGGCCAGGAGGTCGTGACCCAGGGGCTGAAGGTCCTCTCCGCCGTCCTTCCGCAGGATGTGAAGCTGGAGACCAAGGAGTACGACTTCGGCGCCCGGCGCTACCACGCCACCGGTGAGACCCTCACCGACGCCGACCTCGAGCAGCTCAAGCAGCACGACGCGATCCTGCTCGGCGCGATCGGCGACCCCTCCGTGCCGTCGGGCGTGCTGGAGCGCGGCTTCCTGCTCAAGCTCCGCTTCGCCTTCGACCACCACGTCAACCTGCGGCCCTCCAAGCTGCTGCCGGGCGTCGCGACCCCGCTCGCGGGCCAGCCCGAGATCGACTTCGTCGTGGTCCGCGAGGGCACCGAGGGCCCGTACACGGGCAACGGCGGCACCATCCGCAAGGGCACCCCGCACGAGGTCGCCACCGAGGTGTCCGTGAACACCGCCTTCGGTGTCGAACGTGTGGTCCGGGACGCCTTCGCCCGCGCCCAGGCGCGCCCGCGCAAGAAGCTGGCCCTGGTCCACAAGAACAACGTGCTCACGTTCGCGGGTCACCTGTGGACGAACATCTTCAACCAGGTGGCCGAGGAGTTCCCCGAGGTCACCACCGAGTACATGCACGTCGACGCGGCGACGATCTACCTCGTCACCCAGCCCGAGCGCTTCGACGTGATCGTCACCGACAACCTCTTCGGCGACATCATCACCGACCTCGCCGCCGCCATCTCCGGCGGCATCGGGGTCGCCGCCTCCGGCAACATCAACCCGTCCGGCGAGTTCCCGTCGATGTTCGAGCCCGTGCACGGCTCGGCGCCCGACATCGCGGGCCAGGGCAAGGCCGACCCCTCGGCCACCGTCCTGTCGGTCGCCCTCCTGCTGCGCCACCTCGGCTACGAGGCCGAGGCCGCCCGCATCGAGGAGGCCGTCTCCGCCGACCTCGCGGAGCGCGTGGGCAAGCCTGCCCGCACGACCGACGAGATCGGCGACGCGCTCGCCGTACGAGTAGCCGGCTGACCCGCCGCCCTGCTCACACCTCCTGAGTCAAGGCCGCCGGGTCGCAACCGCACCCGGCGGCTTTCCCATGCCTTCGCCGGGTGTCACCATCGACCCACCCCTGTGCTATTCCTGGGCCGTATTCACACCGTTTCTCCCCCACAGCCCGAAAGGCGTGGGGGTGCCCCCATCCCTCACCCGCTTGCCATAATCGAACGCGGAGCCGCGGATTGAGGGAATGCTCGGACGTCCTAGCACCGGCCACTGCCGGTGCGGGAGCGAGCGCGGCCCGTCACGACAACCGGTGAAGGACAACCACACATGACGACGCCCACGATCGAGCTGAAGCCCTCCTCCAACCCGCTCTCCGACGCGGAGCGGGAGGCGATGCTGGCCAACCCCGGGTTCGGCCGCCACTTCACCGACCACATGGTGACGATCAAGTGGACCGAGGGACGGGGCTGGCACGACGGTCAGCTCGTCCCCTACGCGCCGATCTCCCTCGACCCGGCCACCAACGTCCTGCACTACGCGCAGGAGATCTTCGAGGGTCTCAAGGCCTACCGCCGGCCCGACGGCTCCGTCGCCACCTTCCGCCCTGAGATGAACGCCCTGCGCTTCCAGCGTTCCGCCAAGCGCCTCGCGATGCCCGAGCTGCCGGTCGAGACGTTCATCGACGCCTGCGACGTCCTCGTCCAGCAGGACAAGGCGTGGGTGCCGGCGCACGGCGGTGAGGAGTCCCTCTACCTGCGCCCCTTCATGATCGCCACCGAGGTCGGCCTGGGCGTCAAGCCCGCCAACGAGTACCTGTTCCTGGTCATCGCCTCCCCGGCCGGCGCCTACTTCCCGGGCGGCGTCAAGCCCGTCTCCATCTGGGCGTCCGAGGACCGCGTCCGCGCCGTCCCCGGCGGCATGGGCGACGCCAAGACCGGCGGCAACTACGCGGCCTCCCTGCTCGCCCAGGCCGAGGCCGCAGCCAAGGGCTGCGACCAGGTCTGCTACCTCGACGCCGTGGAGCACAAGTGGGTCGAGGAGCTCGGCGGCATGAACCTGTACTTCGTGTACGGCAACAAGATCGTCACCCCGAAGCTGACCGGCTCCATCCTGGAGGGTGTCACCCGTGACTCCCTGCTGACGGTGGCCCGTGACCTCGGCTACGAGGCCGAGGAGGGCCGGATCTCCATCGACCAGTGGCAGGCCGACTCCGAGAACGGCGCCCTCACCGAGGTCTTCGCCTGCGGCACCGCCGCGGTCATCACCCCGGTCGGCACGGTCAAGCGCGCCACCGCCGAGTGGAAGCAGTCGGGCGGCGAGCCGGGCGAGGTCACGCTGAAGCTCCGCGAGGCGCTGCTCGACATCCAGCGGGGCACGCGCGAGGACACGCACGGCTGGATGCACCAGCTGGGCTGACGCCCGCCGCAATCCTTCAGGGGCCGCCTCGGACTTCACCTCCGGGCGGCCCTCTCTTCTCACGCACGGGAGCATGCGGCCGGCCCGCCCGCGCGTCATGAACGCAATGAACGAAACCCGAGGCGCTCTTGTCGCACCCTCGAACGCCCGGCACGTTACGGCCCATGGGACGAGAGCACTGGAAGAAGATCTGGATCGGTTCGGCCGGCAACATGGTGGAGTGGTACGACTGGTTCGTCTACGCCAGCTTCGCCACCTACTTCGCCGGGGCGTTCTTCCCCGACGGCAACCCCACGGCCCAGCTCATGAACACCGCGGGCATCTTCGCGGTCGGCTTCTTCATGCGCCCGGTCGGCGGCTGGCTGCTCGGCCGGGTCGGTGACCGCAGGGGCCGCAAGGCCGCGCTGACCCTCACGGTCACGCTGATGTCCGCCTCCGCGATCCTCATCGCGATCGCTCCGACGTACGCCGTCGCCGGATACGGCGGCGCCGCGGTGCTGCTCGTCGCCCGACTGCTGCAGGGGCTGTCGGTGGGCGGCGAGTACGCGGCCAGCGCGACCTACCTCACCGAGGCGTCCGACCCGCGCAGGCGCGGCTTCGCCTCCAGCTTCCAGTACGTGTCGATGACCGCCGGCCAGATCGTCGGCCTCGGCCTGCAGATCGTCCTCCAGCGCACCATGTCCGACGGCGCGCTGCACGACTACGGCTGGCGCATCCCGTTCGTGCTGGGCGCCCTCGGCGCGGCGGTGGTCTTCTACCTGCGCCGGAACATGCTGGAGACGGACGTCTACGAGGCGGGGGCCGACGAGAGGGAAGGAGAGGAGCGCGGCACGCTGCGCGCGCTGTGGCGGCACAAGCGTGAGGCGTTCCTGGTGATCGCGCTGACCATGGGAGGCACGGTCGCGTACTACACGTACACCACGTACCTGACGAAGTATCTGTCGAACTCGGCGGGCCTGCCGAAGCGGACCGCGACCCTGGTCTCCTTCACCGCACTGATCGTCTTCGCCTGCCTGCAGCCACTCGCCGGCCGGCTCTCCGACCGGATCGGCCGCCGCCCGCTGCTGATCACCTTCGCCGTCGGCTCGACCCTGCTGACAGTCCCGATCATGACGTTGCTGAAGCACGCGGACAGCTTCTGGCCGGCGCTCGGCCTGGCCCTGCTCGCCCTGGTCGTGGTCACCGGATACACCTCCATCAACGCCTGCGTGAAGGCGGAGCTGTTCCCGACGGGCGTGCGCGCGCTGGGTGTGGCGCTTCCCTATGCGGTGGCCAACGCCCTGTTCGGCGGAACGGCGGAATACGTCGCCCTGTGGTTCAAGGACGCGGGCGCCGAGTCCGGCTTCTTCTGGTACGTGGCGGCCTGTGCGGCCGTCTCGCTGGTCGTGTACGTCACCATGCGGGAGACCAGGGACCTGGACCTCACCCGGATGAAGGGCGCGGAGTCCTCCTCCTTGACGACCGCATCCTGAGACGGCGGTGAGCACGGGGGCGGACTGTGCCAGACTGCCCCCGTGCTCTCGTTCGCCATGATTATTGGCAGCAGGCGCGCCGGTCCGCAGTGACCGCCACGTACGACCAGGTACGGGTGGCCACCGTCGTCCTCGACCCGCGCGCAGACCTCTCGCACCCGCGAGGGGTTTTTTCGTTTCCTGGCCCACCTTCAGCCGGGGGCGGAGCGCGAGGGAGTATGGGGGGACGGTGGAACCGGTCATTCCGGTAAGACCGAGATCCAAAACAGGAGCCTTGAGACCATGACCGAGACGGCAACCAGCGAGCTCGACGACTCGTTCCACGTCTTCGACACAACGCTGCGCGACGGCGCGCAGCGCGAGGGGATCAACCTCACCGTCGCGGACAAGCTGGCCATCGCACGGCACCTGGACGACTTCGGCGTGGGATTCATCGAGGGCGGCTGGCCCGGCGCGAACCCGCGGGACACCGAGTTCTTCGCGCGCGCCCAGCAGGAGATCGACTTCCGGCACGCCCAGCTGGTGGCCTTCGGCGCGACGCGCCGCGCGGGCGGCAAGGCCGCGGAGGACCCGCAGGTCAAGGCGCTGCTGGACTCGGGGGCTCCGGTGATCACGCTGGTCGCCAAGTCCCACGACCGCCATGTCGAACTGGCGCTGCGCACGACGCTCGACGAGAACCTGGAGATGATCCGCGACACGGTGTCCCACCTGCGGGCGCAGGGCCGCCGGGTCTTCGTCGACTGCGAGCACTTCTTCGACGGCTACCGGGCGAACGCCGCGTACGCCAAGTCGGTGGTGCGTACGGCGGCCGAGGCGGGCGCCGACGTGGTCATCCTCTGCGACACGAACGGCGGCATGCTGCCGGCCCAGGTCCACGCGGTGGTCTCGACGGTGCTGGCCGACACGGGCGCCCGCCTCGGCATCCACGCCCAGGACGACACGGGCTGCGCGGTCGCGAACACCCTCGCGGCGGTGGACGCGGGCGCCACGCACGTGCAGTGCACGGCGAACGGGTACGGCGAGCGGGTGGGCAACGCCAACCTGTTCCCGGTGGTGGCGGCCCTGGAGCTGAAGTACGGCAAGAAGGTGCTGCCGGAGGGCCGTCTGCGCGAGATGACGCGCATCAGCCACGCGATCGCGGAGGTCGTGAACCTCACCCCCTCCACCCACCAGCCGTACGTGGGCGTCTCGGCCTTCGCCCACAAGGCGGGGCTGCACGCCTCGGCCATCAAGGTGGACCCGGACCTGTACCAGCACATCGACCCGGAACTGGTCGGCAACACCATGCGGATGCTGGTCTCCGACATGGCGGGCCGCGCCTCGGTGGAGCTCAAGGGCAAGGAACTGGGCATCGACCTGGGCGGTGACCGCGAGCTGGTGGGCCGGGTGGTCGAGCGCGTCAAGGAGCGGGAGCTCAAGGGCTACACGTACGAGGCGGCGGACGCGAGCTTCGAACTGCTCCTGCGCGAGGAGGTGGCGGGCAAGCCGCTGCGCTACTTCCGCACGGAGTCCTGGCGGGCGATCGTCGAGGACCGCCCGGACGGCACGCACGCCAACGAGGCCACGGTGAAGCTGTGGGCGAAGAGCGAGCGGATCGTGGCGACGGCGGAGGGCAACGGCCCGGTCAACGCCCTGGACCGCGCCCTGCGCGTGGCCCTGGAGAAGATCTATCCCGAGCTGGCCGCCCTGGACCTGGTCGACTACAAGGTCCGCATCCTGGAGGGCGTGCACGGCACCCAGTCCACGACCCGCGTCCTGATCTCCACGTCGGACGGCAAGGGCGAATGGTCCACCGTGGGCGTGGCGGAGAACGTGATCGCGGCGTCGTGGCAGGCACTGGAGGACGCGTACACGTACGGCCTGCTGCGGGCCGGCGTGGAACCGGCGGAGTAGCCACCGGGGCGGCCGATGCCGGGCCGAGGCTGCCGGCAGCCTCGGCCCGGCACCGGCGGGCTACTGCAACCGCCACTTCTGGTTCGCCGCACCCGTGCACGACCAGATCTGCGCCCGGGCCCCGTTCGCCGACGAGTTGTCCATCACATCGAGGCACTTGTTCGCCGCGATGTTCACCACGTCACCCGTCGACGCGTTGTACGACCACTGCTGCGCTCCCGTGCCGTTGCAGTCGTACAACTGCACCTTCGCCCCGTCGGCCGTCGACCCGGACGTCACGTCCAGGCACTTCCCCAGCGCCTGGATCGACCCGTCGGCCTTCACCGTCCACTGCTGCGCGGCCGTCCCGTTGCAGTCGTACAGCTGCACGGCCGTGCCGTTGGCGTTCGACGCACCCGCCACGTCCAGGCACTTGCCCGCGAGCCCCACGAACGCCCCCGACCGGTCGCCGCCGCCCGACTGCGCACCCGACCACGTGAACGTCGCCGACGTCTTCCCCGGCAGGGAGTACGTCGCGTGCTGCGCTCCCCAGTCGATCGTCACCGTCTTCGCCGACGTCGCGTCGTTGT
Source organism: Streptomyces sp. NPDC107546 (assembly GCF_055639175.1). Lineage (NCBI taxonomy): Bacteria > Bacillati > Actinomycetota > Actinomycetes > Kitasatosporales > Streptomycetaceae > Streptomyces > Streptomyces sp. NPDC107546. Next base: position 15,065 of record NZ_JBVKBA010000012.1, read on the forward strand.
ACGCGATCAGTGCCTTCGAACCGTCCGGGTTCCGCCACGCCACGTTCGGCACGGACGACGACGCCGTCGAGGCGATGCGCTGTGCGCCCGGCCGGACGAACTTCGTCAGATGCCCCATCGTGTAGTACTCGATCGTGTAGTCGACCGTCCCGCTCGCACCGTCCCCGTTGTGGACCGTGATCAGTCCGGTGCAGGTGCCGCAGCCGCCGTTGTGCGGCCCCATGTTCTGGTCGACGGCCAGCGACCACTTCGTCACGGACTTCGCCCAGTTCCGGGTGTAGTCGACGATGTTGAGCATGTCCTCGCGCTGCTGGTTCGCGATCCAGGTGCCGCCCGAGTGCTCCGTGCCGAACGCGTCCAGCTGCGGGTACTGGTTGTGGACGGCCGTCTGCTTCGTGACGTCACCCCCGTACCCGTGCCAGGCGATCCCGCCGAAGTTCGGGTGCGAGCGGACGGCCGCGTCGTCCACCGTCTGGGCGGCGTAGGAGTCGTACGTGTCCCAGTTCCAGTCGTGCGCCAGCACCTTCGTGGTCAGACCCGCCGCCTGGAGCTTCGGCAGCAGCTCGTTCTTCGTGAAGTAGGCGAGCCCGGAGGCGTTCCAGCTCATCGACGGATAACCCGAGCAGCACGTCGGCTCGTTCTGGGCCGTGACGTACGAGACGGGGATGCCCTGGTCCCGGTAGGCCTGGAGGTACTTCACGAAGTAAGAGGCGTACGCCCCGTAGTCCTCCGCCTTCAGCCAGCCCCCGTCCAGCTGCCCGCTGTCCTTCATCCAGGCGGGCGCCGTCCACGGGGAGGCCATCACCGTCAGCTGCGGGTTCAGCTGGAGCGCCTGCCTCGTCAGCGGCACCACGTCCGCCAGGTCGTGCGCGATGGAGAACTTCGCCAGAGACGGGTCGGTCTGACCGGCCGGGACGTCGTCGTACGTGTATCCGTAGCGCGCCAGGTCGGAGGCGCCCATCGGATTGCGCAGGAACGACAGGCCGATCCCGTCCGTCGGCGAGAACAGCTTCCGCATCGTCGTGTCCCGCGTCGCCTGCGTGAGCGCCCCGCTGCTGTTCATCAGCCAGGCCGCGGTGTCCGTGAAGGACGCCCCGCCGCCGGTGAAGGTCTGGTAGCGCGTGTTCTCGTCCACGGTGAGGTTCTCACCGCTGCCACCGGTTCCGGGCTGGAAGGCGAACGGCGTCTGCGGCTGCAGGCCCCGCACCACATGGCGCCCGCCCGAGTCGTCGGTCGTGGTGAGCCAGGCGGTGACCTGTTCACCGGTCGCGTGCGCGGGCGTGGCCGCCGCGAAACCGGCGGTGGTGAGCAGCCCGGCGAGCAGCAGCCGGATCGTACGCCTGTGTCTGTTCATGGAGCGCCGCCCTTCTGGAGGTGGGGGATGGGGGCGTGCGAGGCGTGAGTAAATGACGGCTTCGTATACGCGTCAAGAGGGTGCGCGTTCAGAGGCCGAAGCGACAAGAGGCCTCATTCGGCCTGGAGTTGTGTCTGCACCCGTTGTGACGTGAAGTCTTGACGGCTCTGCGGGGCGCTAGTTAACTCACGGCGTGATCTAAGTCATGAGTGAACCATGACGACTTGATGAGTCGAGGGAAGGTCCGTCCATGCGAAGAACCGCCCTGCTCGCCTCCGCCACCCTGCTCACCGCCCTGATCCCCCTGGCGTCGGCGCGCGCGGCCGACGACCCCGCCCCCGCTGTCCCCGTCGACCGCTTCGAAGGCGAGGTGCCCTTCGCCCAGCAGCCGGCCGAGGGCATCTTCACCTGGGGCGGCGACAGCGACGACCCGCCCACGCTCCAACTGGCCGACCGCGCCGACGCCCCCGAGGGCACCAAGGTTCTCAGCGGCAGCTACGACATCAGCGGCTACGGCGGCTTCACCCACGACTTCGCCGCCGACCGGCCCGCCCACGACTGGTCCTCCCACAAGGGAATCCGCTTCTGGTGGGACGGCCGGAACGACGGCAAAAAGATCGCCTTCGAGATCAAGGACGGCGGCGCGAACGGCGAGGCGTCGGAGCTCTGGACGACCTCCTTCACCGACGACTTCACCGGCTGGAAACAGATCGAGATCCCCTTCACCGACTTCACTTATCGCACGGACTACCAGCCGGTCGGCGGAATCGACCACGTCCTCGGCCTGACGCAGATGTGGGGTTACGCCGTCACCCTCCCGGTCGGCGTCAAGGGCCACTTCGCCATGGACGACGTGGAGCTGTACGGCAAGCCCGACCAGTCGCTGCGCGCCTCCGTCACCACCGACGCCCCCGTTTACCCGGTCGAGGAGGGCGCAACGGCGACCGTCAGGGTCACCGTCGCCACCACCGGCTCCGCTCCGATCGACGAGCCCGTGACCGTGCGGTACGAGACCGGTGGCGGCAGCGCCGAGCCCGGCAAGGACTACACCCCGGTCTCCGGCACCCTCACCTTCCCCGCGGGCACCGCCTCCGGCGCCTCCCGGACCATCCGGGTCGCCACCCTCAAGGACAGGTCGGCCGAGCCCGCCGAGACCATCCCCGTCAAGCTCACGGTCACCGGAGCCAAGGCCCCTGCCGAGACACCCCAGGTGGTCGTCGACGCCCACGGACTGCCTTACCTGGACAGCAGGTTGCCCGTCAGGAAGCGCGTCGCGGACCTCCTCTCCCGCATGAGCCTGGAGGAGAAGGCCGGCCAGATGACCCAGGCCGAACGCGCCGCGCTCGCCGACCAGGGCGACATCGCCACCTATGCCCTCGGCTCACTCCTCTCGGGCGGCGGCTCCACCCCCACGCCCAACACCCCCGAGGCCTGGGCGAAGATGATCGACGGCTTCCAGCTCCAGGCGCAGGCCGCCCGTTTCCAGATCCCGCTGATCTACGGTGTGGACGCGGTGCACGGCCACAACAACCTCACCGGCGCCACGATCATGCCGCACAACATCGGCATCGGAGCCACCAGAGATCCCCGACTGGCCGAGAAGACCGGGGCGGTGACCGCCTCCGAGGTACGCGCCACCGGCGTCCCCTGGGACTTCGCGCCCTGCCTGTGCGTCACCCGTGACGAACGCTGGGGCCGCTCCTACGAGTCCTTCGGCGAGGACCCGGCGCTCGTGCAGTCCATGGAGACGATCATCCAGGGCCTGCAGGGAAGGCCGGACGGACGCGACCTCGGCCGCGACGACAAGGTGCTCGCCACCGCCAAGCACTTCGTCGGCGACGGCGGCACCGCGTACGGCTCGTCCACCACCGGCTCCTACACCATCGACCAGGGCGTCACCACGCTCACCAGGCAGCAGCTGGAGGCCGTCCACCTGGCGCCGTACGAGACGGCCGTCCGACGCGGCATCGGCTCGGTCATGCCGTCGTACTCCTCGCTCGACATCGTCGGCGACGGCCGGGGCCCCGTGAAGATGCACGCCCGCGGCGACATGATCAACGGTGTCCTCAAGGGCCGTATGGGCTTCGACGGCTTCGTCATCAGCGACTGGAACGCCATCGACCAGCTCCCCGGCGACTACGCGGCCCACGTCCGCACGGCGGTCGACGCGGGCGTCGACATGATGATGGTGCCGTACACGTACAAGGACTTCCGCACGACACTCGTCGACGAGGTGAAGGCCGGCCGCATCAGCGAGCGGCGCATCGACGACGCCGTCTCCCGCATCCTCACGCAGAAGTTCAGGCTGGGGCTCTTCGAGCACCCCTACGCCGACACCACCGGTGCCTCGCGGATCGGCTCGGCGGCCCACCGGGCCGTGGCCCGGCAGGCGGCCGCCGAGTCCCAGGTGCTGCTGAAGAACGCGCACGGCGTCCTGCCGCTGAACAAGAACCAGAAGGTGTACGTGGCCGGCTCCGACGCCGACGACCTCGGTAACCAGACGGGCGGCTGGACCATCACCTGGCAGGGCGCCTCCGGCACCCACACCCAGGGCACGACCATCCTCCAGGGCATGCGGAAGGCCGCGCCGGACGCGGCCATCACCTACTCCAAGGACGCCTCGGCGCCGACGAACGGCTACGACGTCGGTGTGGTCGTCGTCGGCGAGACCCCCTACGCCGAGGGTGTCGGTGACGTCGGCAACGGGCACGACCTGCGGCTCTCCGCCGCCGACCAGGCCGCCGTCGACAAGGTGTGCGGGGCCATGAGGTGCGCGGTGCTGATCGTCTCCGGGCGCCCGCAGATCATCGGCGACCGGCTCGGCGAGATCGACGCGCTCGTGGCGTCCTGGCTGCCCGGCACCGAGGGCGACGGCGTGGCGGACGTCCTCTACGGCAGGCGGCCCTTCACCGGGCAGCTCCCCGTCACCTGGCCGAGGTCGGAGAACCAGTTGCCGATCAACGTCGGCGACGCCTCGTACGATCCGCAGTTCCCGTACGGGTGGGGGCTCACCACGCTGACCGAGATCCCCGAGGGAGGCACGGCGACCCTGAAGGCGCTCGCGCTCGCGGCCGCCGCGGCCGACAGGACGGGCTCCGACCGGGCCGGACGCGAGATCGTCAGCAGGGCCCGGCTGCTCGTCCAGCGGAAGGCGGGGTCCGCGATGACGGCGGCCATCGCGAAACCGTTCGCCGACGCCGACCACCTGCTGCTGACGGGCAGGTACGCGGCAGCCGTGGCCAAGCTGACGGAGGCCTACCGGGCGGCGGCCTGACGGAAACCCGGTCCGGGTGGGCGGTGCGTGCCGCCCACCCGGACCGGCATCCGGGTTTGGGGGGCTTCCGGTAGGTTCGAAGTATGAACGCCGTGATCCGTCGAGGACTCCTCGCACCGCTGGTCGCCCTGCTCATGGCCACGCTCACGGTGCTGTCCACCGGTGCGCCGCGCGCACAGGCCGCCACCGGCGTCTCCGCCATCGCCCAGGCGCTTCGCAGCGGTCCCGTGTACGTCGATCCGGCCGCCTCCCGGCAGTTGTCCGTCGCGGACGCCGACGCGCTCGCCAAGAAGATCGAGGACGCGGGCAAGCCGGTCTTCCTCGTGGTCCTTCCCGCCGACTACCCGACGCGGGACCTCTTCGCCGACCTGCGCACGGCCACCGGCATCACCGGCCTGTACGGCGTCCGCCTCGGCGACCGCTTCGACGCCCGCGCCGACTCCTCGGTCCTCGGGCACAGCGCCGTGCGGAACCTGGTCACCAGCGTCCAGGGCGAGACCGCCAAGGCCCAGCTCAACGACTTCACCGACCGTGCTCTCGCCAACGTCGGCGGCCACGCCCCGTCGAGCTGGGGCACCTCCGGCAGCAGCCACCGGGGGTCGTCCACCGGGCTGATCACGCTCGCCGTGGTCCTGGTGCTCGGCGGCACCGGCGCCTACATGCTCGTACGGCGCGGCCGGCGCCGGCGGGAGGAGGAGCAGCAGGCCTCGCTGGAGAAGCTGCGGGTCGTGGTGGACGAGGACATCACCGCCTTCGGCGAGGAACTCGATCGCCTGGACTTCCGGCCGGGGGAGCCGGGCGCCGACGACGCGATGCGCGCCGACTACGCACGCGCCCTGGACGCGTACGAGGAGGCGAAGTCCGCCATGGCGGCGGCGCGGCGCCCGGAGGACGTGAAGGCCGTGACCCAGGCCTTGGAGGACGGCCGGTTCGCGCTGGCGACGCTCGCCGCCCGCCGCGAGGGCCGCCCGCTGCCCGAGCGCCGGGCGCCCTGCTTCTTCGACCCGCGCCACGGCCCGTCCGTCGCCGACGCGGCCTGGACACCTGCGGGCGGGGCCCCGCGCGAGGTCCCGGTCTGCGCGGCCGACCGGGCTCGTCTGGCCGACGGCCGCGACCCCATGATCCGCGAGGTGGACACGGAGCACGGCCGCCGTCCGTACTGGGACGCCGGCCCCGCCTACGGCCCCTGGGCGGGGGGCTACTTCGGCGGCGGCCTCCTGCCCGGGCTGCTCGTCGGCACGCTGCTCGGCAGCATGATGGCCACCCCCTCGTACGCCGCCGACTACGGCACCGGCTACGGCGACTTCGGCGGGTTCGAGGGCGGCGACGTCTCGGGCGCCGACTTCGACCCCGGGGACTTCGGCGGCGGCTTCGGGGACGGCGGGGGAGGGGACTTCGGCGGAGGCGGCGGGGACTTCAGCGGGGGGTTCTGACCGCCTGCGGAGCGGGAGCGTCGGTCCGAGCAGAGGTCGGGAGAAGACGCGAGCGCCCGCCCTCCTGATCCGGGAGGGCGGGCGCTCCGCGTCGGTTCCGGCGGGGTCACGCCTGCTTGATCGCCGAGATGTCGAAGACCAGCTTGATCTTGTCGGAGACCAGCACACCGCCCGTCTCGAGGGCCGCGTTCCAGGTCAGGCCCCACTCGGAGCGCAGGATCTCCGCCTTGCCCTCGAAGCCCACGCGCTCGTTGCCGAACGGGTCCTTGGCCGCACCGTTGAACTCCAGGTCGATGGTGATCGGCTTGGTCGTGCCGAGGATCGTGAGGTCACCGGTGATCCGGTACTCGTCGCCGCCGAGCGCCTCCGCGCGAGTGGAGCGGAACGTCATCGTCGGGTGCTCGTCGATCCTGAAGAAGTCGGAGCTCTTGAGGTGGTTGTCGCGGTCGGCGGAGCCGGTCTCGATGCTGTCCATCGTCACGTCGATGGAAGCCGTGGACTTCGACGGGTCCGAGCCGTCCAGGTGCAGGGTGCCGGTGAAGTCCTTGAAGCCGCCCTTGACGTTGGTGACCATCGCGTGCCGGGCCACGAACCCGATGGTGCTGTGCGCCGGGTCCAGCGTGTACTCGCCGGTCAGTGCGGCGAGGTCCGGGTTCACTGCGGCGGCCGGTGCGGTCTCGGTGCTGTTCCTGCGGCTGAAGATGCTCATGACGTGCTCCTTTGGGGGACGGATCGCGGTCCCGGAGGGAGGCCGCGGCTCGAAGCTGTTTAATATTCAACGAGCTCAACAGGAGAGACGGTAGACCTATTCCGTTCGACTTTCAACATCATCCGGTGCGTGTCCGCCACGGAGTCTCCGCGGCGCCTGTGCTTCGGGTCGACCGGTACCGTTGGGCATGTCGCATTCGGCCGTTCGAGGCCCCCTGTCACTCGGGCGATGGCATGTGCCGCCCGCCATGGTGTGATCGCTCTCCGCCTCCGACTTTGTGGGAGCCTGACAACGCCGAGGCCCTCTGGGCAGTCAGAACGGCTGCATCCGGGCAGTGTTCTGTTCAGGGTTACCAGGAAAACGGGCCTGAGACTGTACGGAGTCGACGGCGAGCTTTCCTTGGTTGACTTCGTAAGGTCGCTACATGACCGTTTTGGACGAGGCTGTGGATTCCGGGAGCGAGCCCGCGGACGCGCGCGGGCGGGTCGCCGAACTGCACGAGATCCGCAAGCAGGCGCTCGCGGGCCCGAGCGAGAAGGCGACCGAGGCGCAGCACGCCAAGGGCAAGCTGACCGCCCGGGAGCGCATCGAACTGCTTCTGGACCCAGGTTCCTTCCAGGAGGTCGAGCAGCTGCGCCGGCACCGGGCGACCGGGTTCGGCCTGGAGTCGAAGAAGCCGTACACCGACGGTGTGATCACCGGCTGGGGCACGGTGGAGGGCCGCACGGTCTTCGTCTACGCCCACGACTTCCGCATCTTCGGGGGCGCGCTGGGCGAGGCCCACGCCACCAAGATCCACAAGATCATGGACATGGCCATCGCGGCCGGGGCGCCGCTCGTCTCCCTCAACGACGGTGCGGGCGCCCGCATCCAGGAGGGTGTGAGCGCCCTCGCCGGCTACGGCGGCATCTTCCAGCGCAACACCAGGGCCTCCGGTGTCATCCCGCAGATCTCGGTGATGCTCGGCCCGTGCGCGGGCGGCGCGGCCTACAGCCCCGCCCTGACGGACTTCGTGTTCATGGTCCGTGAGACCTCGCAGATGTTCATCACCGGCCCGGACGTGGTCAAGGCGGTGACCGGCGAGGAGATCACGCAGAACGGTCTGGGCGGCGCGGACGTCCACGCCGAGACCAGCGGTGTGTGCCACTTCGCGTACGACGACGAGGAGACCTGCATCGCCGAGGTGCGCTACCTCCTCTCCCTGCTCCCGCAGAACAACCGGGAGAACCCGCCGCGGGTGGAGTGCGCCGACCCCGTCGACCGCCGCTCGGAGGTCCTGCTCGACCTGGTGCCGGCGGACGGCAACCGGCCGTACGACATGGCCAAGGTGATCGAGGAGATCGTCGACGACGGCGAGTACCTCGAGGTCCACGAGCGCTGGGCGCGGAACATCATCTGCGCGCTGGGCCGGCTGGACGGCCAGGTGGTCGGCATCATCGCCAACCAGCCGCAGACGCTCGCCGGTGTGCTCGACATCGAGGCCAGTGAAAAAGCTGCGCGTTTTGTGCAGATGTGTGACGCTTTTAACATCCCGTTGGTGACGTTCCTGGACGTTCCCGGGTTCCTTCCGGGTGTCGACCAGGAGCACGGCGGCATCATCCGGCACGGGGCGAAGCTGCTGTACGCGTACTGCAACGCGACCGTGCCGCGGATCTCGCTGATCCTGCGCAAGGCGTACGGAGGTGCGTACATCGTGATGGACAGCCAGTCCATCGGGGCGGACCTCACCTACGCCTGGCCGACCAACGAGATCGCCGTGATGGGCGCGGAGGGCGCGGCCAACGTCATCTTCCGCCGTCAGATCGCAGGGGCTGAGGACCCCGAGGCCATGCGGGCGCGGATGGTCAAGGAGTACAAGTCCGAGCTGATGCACCCGTACTACGCGGCCGAGCGGGGCCTGGTGGACGACGTCATCGACCCGGCCGAGACCCGCGAGGTCCTGATCAGGTCCCTGGCGATGCTGCACGCGAAGCACGCCGACCTGCCGTCCCGCAAGCACGGCAACCCCCCGCAGTAACCGGGCGGACCCACCGCGGCAACCCCGCGGACCCCTCTCTCACGGAGACTGACACCCATGAGCAACCCTGACATCCGCGTCGAGAAGGGCCACGCCGAGCCCGAGGAAGTGGCCGCCATCACGGCCGTTCTCCTGGCCCGCGCCGCGGCCCAGACCCCTGCCACGACCGTGTCCCACCGGGGCCGCGCCAAGGCAGGCTGGCGCCGCCTCGAGCGCGAACCGGGCTTCCGCGCCCCGCACAGCTGGCACGCGTAGCCGCGCTGCCCGAGCCGTTCCTGAAGGGCCCCTCCGCTCGGGAGGGGCCCTTCTTGCTGCGCAGGCATGAAGGGGGTTCCGGCCGGGTACGCGGGCGGATACGGCCGAGGACGAGTAAGGGCCCCTCCATGAGAAGGGGCCCCCGGTGGGCCCCTCGAGGGGCGCAGGGCTGTATCGACCTGCGGTTCCGCAGCGTGGGCGCGAGCAACGACGAACCACCCGCAGTCGGCGTACGACCGGCTGGCGCAGCCCGGTGGCCGAAACTAGCGAAGCCGGGCCATGAGCGCGTGCTCCACGAGGGTGATCAGCGCACTCTTCGCGTCCGCCCGGTGCCGGGCGTCCGTCGTGATGATCGGGGTGTCCGGGCCGATCTGCAGCGCCTCGCGCACCTCATCGGGCGTGTAGGGCTGGTGCCCGTCGAAACCGTTGAGTGCGATGACGAACGGGAGACCCGAGTTCTCGAAGTAGTCGACCGCGGGGAAGCAGTCGGCCAGGCGCCGGGTGTCCACCAGGACGATCGCGCCGATCGCGCCGCGGACCAGGTCGTCCCACATGAACCAGAAGCGGTCCTGGCCCGGCGTACCGAAGAGGTAGAGGATCAGGTCCTGGTCGAGGGTGATACGGCCGAAGTCCATCGCCACCGTGGTGGTGGTCTTGTCCCCGGTGTGGGTGAGGTCGTCGATGCCCGCCGAAGCAGACGTCATGACGGCCTCCGTGCGCAGCGGGTTGATCTCCGAGACGGCGCCGACGAACGTGGTCTTGCCCACGCCGAAGCCGCCCGCCACCACGATCTTCGCGGAGGTGGTGGAGCGGGAAGGACCGCCGCTAGAGCTTGCGAAGTCCACTGAGCACCCTTTCGAGCAGTGTCACGTCTGGCTGGCCGCCGGCGTTCTCGTCGCCGCCGGGCTGATGGATGGCGACCAGGCCCGCCTCCGCCAAGTCGGCGACGAGGATCCTGGCCACGCCGAGAGGGATCGTGAGGAGGGCCGAGATCTCGGCCACCGACTTGATTTCCCGGCACAGGTTGCAGATCCGCTGATGCTCGGGCAACTGGCCCTGCATCTGGTGCGGTTGCGCGGTGGTGTGCACCAGCGCCTCGATGGCGAGCTGGTAGCGCGGCCTGGTGCGGCCACCCGTCATGGCGTACGGGCGCACCAGAGGGTTGTTCGAGGACCCGGCGGGCGCCGGCTCGGGCGAGCGGCGCTGCGGCTGCACGGGCTGGATACGCGGCGCCGGCGGCTGGTCGTACGGAGACGGACCCGGGCCCTGGGGGCCCCGCGGCGCGTACGGCTGCCGCCACTGGCCCGGCGCGGAGGGGAAGTCGTACCGGTTCTGGTCACCCTGGCCCGGGCCCTGACCGGGGCCGTAGGACCAGTTGCCGGTAGGCGAACCGCCTGGGGGTGTTGCCACGTTCTCTCCTCCTCCGACTGCGCCGGGCACCCATCCCTGTGGAAGCCGCGTCCCGAAACCTTACGGCCCCGGGACGCTCAAACGCACCGTCCGTCTTCTAGTTGAGAAGGCTGCCCTGGAGCTCCGCACGAAGGTCCGGAGTCAGGACCGTACCGGCACGATCCACCAGGAGCGCCATCTCGTACCCAATGAGGCCGATGTCCGCCTCCGGGTGTGCGAGTACCGCGAGCGACGAACCGTCGGAGATGGACATGATGAAGAGGAATCCCCGCTCCATCTCCACAACCGTCTGGTTCACACTGCCGCCCTCGAAGATGCGGGAGGCGCCCGCGGTCAGCGAGGTCAGACCGGAGGCGACGGCCGCCAGCTGGTCGGCGCGATCGCGCGGAAAGCCTTCGGACATCGCCAGAAGGAGTCCGTCGGCGGAGACCACCACCGTGTGGGACACCCCGGGGGTGTTGTCCACGAAGTTGGTGATCAACCAGTTCAGGTTCTGTGCCGCCTGGCTCATCGGGCTCACACTAACGCTCCTGGTTGTAGGTGCTGTCAGGACCGAAGCCCTGGCCGTTCGTTTCACTGCCTGCTCGGCGTCCCCGCTGGACGCCTCGGCGCAGGTTGCTCAGCCTGCCCCTGACGTCCTCGGGGGCACGGGAGACCTGGGGGCCTCCCTGCGGGGTCGCCTCCGCGGCGCCCTCGATCAGGTTCGCCTTGGGTACCCGTCGAGGCAGACCGGAAGCGGTGACCCCGCCCGCCTTGGGTTTCCGGAGCTGCGCTGCCTGCTGCCACCGCTCGTCGTTCGCGGAGCGCCAGTCGCCGCCCGTCTCCTTGGCCGCCGGCGGATCCTGCGTCACGGGCTGGGGCCGGCCGGCGGTGCCGTTCGCGGTGGAGCCGCGGCGGGGCAGTCCGGCATCGGTCAGCTCGTGGCCGGCGGAGGGAGACGGTCCCGGACGGTCGAAGCCTACGCGGTCCCGCTCACTTACGTCACCGGCCTGCGCGGATTCCGCTTCGGGAGCGTACTCGGAGCGGTAGCCGCTCTGGAAGTCGTCCTGCTGGGGCCAGTCGTCCTGGTACGACGCCTCCTCGAGGGCGGAGAACGTCTCCGCCGGACCGGACCGGTCCGCCATACGGCCCTCCGGCGCCTGCTCCGCATACGCGGGCTCCGGGTAGCCGCCACCGGACGGGAAGCCGTCGTTCTGCGGCAGGCCGCCGTTCTGGGAGAAGTACGGATCCTGGTACGCAGTCTGCTGGGGCTCCGCGTACGCCGTCTGCTGGTCGTACGCGGCCTGCTGCTCCTCGTACGCGTGCTGCCCGTTGTCGTACGGGGACTGACCGTTGTCGTACGCGTGCTGTCCGTCGCCGTACGCGGGCTGCCGCGTCTCGTAGCCGTCCTGGTACGAGGGAGCGGTCCGATCGCTCTCCTGCGGCTCCTGCTGCCGGTTCGTGCCCTGGACCTGAGCCTCCAGGGCCGCACGGCGCTCCTCGCGCATCAGCGAGCGGCCGACGGGGTTCAACTCGCGTATGTCGTTCGGGACCTCGGTGTAGCGGCTGTCGTCGAAGCCCAGCTCCGCCGCCGTCCGCAGCGGCTGCCCGTCGAAGTTCTCGCCCTGGAAGGGATACTGCTCGGGAATGATCTGGGAGACGGTGAACTCGTCGCGCTCCAGCGGCTGTTCGCCGCCACCGCCGTGGGTGATGGCGTCGGGCAGCATGACCAGCGAGGTGGTGCCGGCCTGTTCGCCCGAGGGACGCAGCTGGACCCGGATGCCGTGCCGGTCGGACAGCCGGCCGACCACGAACAGGCCCATGCGCTGTGAGATCGCGGCGTCCACCGTCGGCGGGTTGGCCAGCTTGTGGTTGATGTCCGCGAAGTCCTCGGCGGTCAGGCCGATGCCCTTGTCGTGGATCTCGATCATGATGCGGCCGTCGGGGAGACGGGTCGCGGTGACGCGGACCTTGGTCTGCGGTGAGGAGAACGTCGTGGCGTTCTCCAGCAGCTCGGCGAGCAGGTGCACGAGGTCGGTCACGGCGCGGCCGTGGATCTCGGCCTCCGGGACGCCGGACAGCTCGATGCGCTCGTACTGCTCCACCTCGGAGGAGGCGGCGCGCAGCACGTCGACCAGCGGGACCGGCTGGTCCCAGCGGCGGCCGGGCTCCTCGCCGGCGAGGACGAGGAGGTTCTCGCCGTTGCGGCGCATACGGGTCGCGAGGTGGTCCAGCCTGAACAGGTTCTCCAGCTGGTCCGGGTCGGCCTCGTTGTTCTCCAGCTCGGTGATCAGGGTCAGCTGGCCCTCGATCAGCGACTGGTTGCGGCGCGAGAGGTTGGTGAAGATCGCGTTGATGTTGCCCCGCAGCAGGGCTTGCTCGGCGGCGAGCCGGACGGCCTCGCGGTGGACCTGGTCGAAGGCGCGGGCGACCTCGCCGATCTCGTCCGTGGAGGAGATCGGGATGGGCGCGACCCGGGTGTCGACACGGCCGGGGTCGGTGCGCGAGAGCTGGTCGACCAGCATCGGCAGGCGCTGCTCGGCGACGCCGAAGGCCGCGTTGCGCAGCTGGCGCATCGAGCGGCTCATCTGGCGGGCCATGAGACCGGCGATGATGAACGCGGCGAGCAGGGCGACGACGACGATGGCGCCGGTGACGAACGCGGACTGTTTGGCGTTGTCGGCGATGGCCGAGGCGTCCGCCACGGCCTTGTCGGCCATGTCCGACTCGATCTGGCGGTACGCGTTGAACTTGAGGGTGTTGACCGCCCACCAGTTCTGCGGCGTGACGCCCTGCTGCGCGAGCGCGGCGCGGGCGGTGGTGTCGGTGGACTGCAGCGAGGCGAGAGCCGCGACCATCTTGGTCGGGTCGGACGGCGGGGGCACGTAGCTCGGGTCCTTGGCCTTGGCCTGCTGGGCCATCGCCGCGCCGTCGGACTGGATCTTCTTCTGGAGGACCGTGAGCTTGTCGGCGTCCGCCTGGGTACCGCCGCCGATGTACTCCTCGACGGCGATGCCCTCGAGGTAGGCGTACGAGGACAGCGCGACGCGCTGCTTGGCGAGGCTGGTGTCCGAGGTGCCGGGCTTGATCAGCATGTGCATACCGATCGAGCGCTCCAGGGACAGAGCGGCCTTTGTGAGCGAGATGGCGTAGACGGTCCGGCCGTAGCTGGTGATGTTGCCGGTGCCCAGACCGAGCTCGTTGGCGAACTCCATCAGCGGGTGCTGGACCTGGACGTAGCCCTCTTCGGTCTGCACCCCGCTCAGGGCGGAGGTGTAGGAGCCCTGGCGCAGCGCCGGCAGCTTGGTCTCTGCCTTGCGGAAGATGGAGAGGCGGCGCTCCAGGCCGGCCGTGTGAGGCATGTTCTGGGCCGCCTGGTCGAAGGCCTTGGCTGCCTGGTCGGTGGCACCGCGTGCCTGGACGACCGTCGAGTCGTTCTGGCCCTTGCCCTGGAGGAGGGGTGCGGCGCTGACGTCGCGCTCGGTGACGAGCGCGTTGGCGTAGGTCAGGGAGGCCTGGACGAGACGGGCCGTGTTCTCCGCGTCCCGCGCCTGCCGCCAGGTGTCGATCGAGCTCTTCACCTGGAAGCCGCCCATCACCAGGCCGACCAGCACGGGTATGAGCAGGATCGCGTTCAGCCTGGTCGGCACGCGCCAGTTGCGCGGGGAGAAGCGGCTGCCGCTGGGCGGGAGAGCCGTCGGCTCCGGGCCGGGCACTTGTGCGGGTGCCGCTCCGCGCGGCGGCGGGGTGAAGTTGCCCCGTGCCGACGGCTCGGGACCGTTCTTGCTTCGCCTCACTCGACCAACAACCTCTCGGCGACGGCACCTGCGTCGTGCCGCGGTGTCTCCAGAGCCCTGTCCGAGACTTGTACGTCTTTGACCCATGGGCAGTTCAGGCATTCCAGCACGTCAGCCTGCGCGATTCCAAACACTCGGAATCGAGGATTCCGAAGGCTGGATGCCCTAGATAAAACGGTCATAAAGAGCGAGCCCCGCCAAAAGGCGGGGCTTTTGTGAGCGCAGCGGTACCGACCGACCGCGCGGTGTGTCGGTACCACCGAATTTCTCTGTCGAAACGTTATGAACACCGGGGCCGACCGTGTCAAACGCCACAGCCGGCGCCCGGTGATCCAGAACAACTGCCGTATGGTGCCGCCGACTTGATCTACCGCAGGCGGGCCATGAGCGCGTGCTCCACCAGCGTGATCAGCGCACTCTTCGCGTCCGCCCGGTGCCGGGCGTCCGTCGTGATGATCGGGGTGTCCGGGCCGATCTGCAGCGCTTCCCGCACTTCGTCGGGCGTGTACGGCTGGTGCCCGTCGAAACCGTTGAGGGCGATCACGAAGGGGAGACCCGAGTTCTCGAAGTAGTCGACCGCGGGGAAGCAGTCGGCCAGGCGCCGGGTGTCCACGAGCACCACCGCGCCGATCGCGCCGCGGACCAGGTCGTCCCACATGAACCAGAAGCGGTCCTGACCCGGCGTACCGAAGAGGTAGAGGATCAGGTCCTGGTCGAGGGTGATACGGCCGAAGTCCATCGCCACCGTGGTGGTGGTCTTGTCCCCGGTGTGGGTGAGGTCGTCGATGCCCGCGGACGCCGAGGTCATGACGGCCTCCGTGCGCAGCGGGTTGATCTCCGAGACGGCGCCCACGAACGTGGTCTTGCCGACGCCGAAGCCGCCCGCCACCACGATCTTCGCGGAGGTGGTCGCCCGCCCTCCGTCAGAGCTTGCGAAGTCCACTGAGCACCCTTTCGAGCAGTGTCACGTCCGGCGCGCCGCCGTTGTTCTCGTCGCCACCCGGCTGGTGGATCGCGACGAGTCCGGCCTCGGCGAGGTCCGCGACGAGAATCCGGGCCACACCGAGCGGCATGGCCAGCAGCGCCGACACCTCGGCCACCGACTTCACCTCGCGGCACAGGTGGCAGATCCGCTGGTGCTCCGGCAGCAGTCCCATCAGCTGGGCCGGGTCGGCCGTGGTGCTGATCAGCGCTTCGATGGCGAGCTGATAGCGCGGCCGGGTCCGGCCGCCCGTCATCGCATACGGACGGACCAGCGGCTGGTCGCCCTCGTCCCCGTACGGCTCGGCGTACGGATCGTGAGAGGCGGTGGGCGGGGTCATGAATCCTCCGGGCGGGACAGCAAGTCGGTCGGGCTAGCCGTCTGACGGGGCCGGTGGGGGGACTGTGGCGGCCTGACGGTGATTTCGTGAGGTGGGTGGTACCGGGGCCGGTCAGTGGAGCAGACTGCCCTGGAGTTCGGCGCGCAGGTCGGGGGTGAGTACCGCGCCCGCGCGGTCGACCAGGAGCGCCATCTCGTAGCCGACCAGGCCGATGTCGCACTCCGGGTGAGCGAGCACGGCGAGGGACGAGCCGTCCGAGATGGACATCAGGAACAAGAAGCCGCGTTCCATCTCGACGACGGTCTGTGCCACGGTGCCGCCCTCGAAGATCCGGGAGGCTCCTGCCGTCAGGGACGTGAGCCCGGAGGCCACGGCCGCGAGCTGGTCGGCGCGGTCACGCGGGAAGCCCTCCGACAGCGCCAGCAGGAGACCGTCGGCGGACACGACGACGGTGTGGGACACCCCGGGGGTGTTGTCCACGAAGTTGGTGATCAACCAGTTGAGGTTCTGTGCCGCCTGGCTCATCGGGCTCAACTAACGCTCCTGCTGGTGAGTGGGGCTGGGGAAGCTGCCGGTCTGGGGGCCGGTACCGGCCTGGCGACCCTGGGCGATGCCCCGTCGGAGATTGGTCAGCCGACCGCGCACGTCGTCGGGCGCACGCGAGACCTGCGGACCGCTGTGGTGCTGTTGCTGCTGGGCCGTGCCCGGCACGAGGTTCGCGCGCGGGACCCGGCGCGGCAGGCCGGAGGTGGTGACCCCGCCGGAGGCGGGCTGCCGCACGCGCTCGGCCTGGCGGACGAGCTCGTCGTTCGGGGAGGTCCGCCAGGCCGAACCGGCCGGACGCTGGGGACCCGGGGAGGGCTGGGCCTGGGGGGCGGCCTGCGGCGGCGCGGGGGCGTCGCCCTGCTGCCGCTCGCGGAACCAGTTGGTCTCGAGCGTGTCGTACAGCGGCGTGCGCCCGTCGCCGGGGCCCG
Source organism: Streptomyces sp. NPDC107546 (assembly GCF_055639175.1). Lineage (NCBI taxonomy): Bacteria > Bacillati > Actinomycetota > Actinomycetes > Kitasatosporales > Streptomycetaceae > Streptomyces > Streptomyces sp. NPDC107546. Next base: position 31,589 of record NZ_JBVKBA010000012.1, read on the forward strand.
CCGCCGGCGGCAGGGCCTCGGGCTCCTGGCGACGCTGAGGCTGCTGCGGGGCCGGCGGCCGGGGCGCGCCGTAGGCGTCACCGCCCGTCTGCGGACGCTCGAACTGCCCGGTGGACGACGGGTCCTGGCGGTTGCCGAAGCCCGGGGACGCGAACTGGCCCGTGCTGGAGCCGTCGTAGCCCTGCGGGGCGAACTGGCCCGTGGCCGGGCCCTGGGCGCGGCCGGGCGCCGGGAAGCGGCCCGTGTCCTGGCCCTGTCCGGCCGCCGGGAACTGGCCCGTCGGGCCGCCCGCACCTGGGGCGCCGAAGACGTCGGAGCGGACGAACTGCCCGTTGTCCGCGGCATCGGCGGCGGGGCGCGGGGCGTTGAAGTCCGGCCGAGGGAAATCGGAAGTGGAGCCGGGGCCCTGTCGGTCGTCGATCCGCGGGAACTCCTGGCGGTCGTCGATCCGCGGGAACTCCGCCGTCGCACCGGGGCCCTGACGGTCGTCGATCCGCGGCATGGGCGAGGTCGAGGTCAGCGCGTCCGGCTCCTCGTGGCCGCGCGGGGCGTCCAGCGAGGCGCGCGGCACCGGCGGCTGCGCGTTCTCGTCGCTCCAGCTCGGCGTGCGCTGCTGCGCGCCGGCACCGGGCAGCTCCGGCCGCGGACCGCCACGCCCCGGCAGCTGCGGACGGCGACGGCCACCGCGCTCCTTGGGCTGCTGCGACTGCTGCTGCTGCTGAGGCTGCTGCGGCGGTACGGGGGCGCTGTCGCCGAACCCGGCCGGGCGCAGACCCGGGCCGCCGTCACCGAAGCCGCCCTGCCGGGAACCGGGCGCCTGGAAGGGCTGGGCCGCCTGCAGTCCCTGCGGGCCGCTCTGCCCGAAGGCACCGGCGCCCGCTCCCGCGCCCGCCGGGGCCGGACGGCCCTGCGGGGAGACGGGGGCCTGCGGACCGCCGGGTCCGCCGGGGCGGCCACCGGGGAAGGCGCCGGGCAGCGCGGTGCGCGGGCCCTGACCGGCACCCACCTGTCCACGCTCCGCGGCGGCGTCGAGTCCGGGGCCACCGGCGGACCGGTTGCCCTGCTGCGCCTGGCGTCGGGCCGCGGCCGCGCCGGCGGCGGCCTGAGCGGCGGCCGGGCCACCGCTGTGCGGGGCGCCCTGGCCCGGCTTGCCCGGGGCGGGCTTCTTGCCGCCCTGGGCCACGTCGACCGGGAGCATGACCAGCGCGGTCGTACCACCGGAGTCGGACGGGCGCAGCTGGATGCGGATGCCGTGGCGCTGCGACAGACGACCGACCACGAAGAGGCCCATGCGGCGGGAGACGGAGACGTCCACGGTGGGCGGCGAGGCGAGCCGCTCGTTGATCGCCGCGAGGTCCTCGGGCGACAGACCGATACCGGTGTCGTGGATCTCGATCAGGACGCGGCCGTCGGGCAGCGCGTGACCGGTGACCTTGACCTTGGTCTGCGGCGAGGAGAACGAGGTGGCGTTCTCCAGGAGCTCGGCGAGCAGGTGCACGAGGTCGTTGACGACGCGGCCGGCGACCTCGGTCGTCGGCACGGCGGCCAGCTCGATGCGCTCGTACTGCTCCACCTCGGAGGCGGCGGCGCGGAGCACGTCGACCAGCGGGACCGGGCGGGTCCAGCGGCGGCCCGGCTCCTCACCGGCGAGGACGAGGAGGTTCTCACCGTTACGGCGCATACGCGTCGCGAGGTGGTCGAGCTTGAACAGCGAGGACAGCTGGTCCGGGTCGGCCTCGCGGGACTCGAGTTCGGAGATCAGCGACAGCTGGCGCTGGATCAGACCCTGGGAGCGGCGCGAGAGGTTGGTGAACATCGCGTTGACGTTGCCCCGCAGCAGGGCCTGCTCGGCGGCGAGGCGGACCGCCTCGCGGTGCACGTCGTCGAAGGCCGCGGCCACCTGGCCGATCTCGTCCCGGGAGTGCACACCGACCGACTGCACGGACGTGTCGACGTCCTGCGGGTCGGCCTCGGACAGCTGCTTGACCAGCTCGGGCAGGCGTTCCTGGGCGACCTTGGTCGCGGTCTCCTGCAGTCGGCGCAGCGAGCGGATCATGGAGCGGGCCACGACGAAGGCGCCGACGAGGGAGACACCGAGGACGAGGAGGATCAGCGCACCGGAGATGATCGCCTCGCGCTGCGAGACGTTCTTCAGCTCGCGGGCCTTCTGCTCCATCTGCTCCAGGAGCGTGCCCTCGATGCTCTTCATCTGCTGGATCTTGGTCGAGTCGTCGTCGATCCAGTCCTTGTACGAGCGCTTGTCCTGCGACTGCAGGCCGTTGGAGCTCTTCAGCACGCGGCCGGCGTACTGGTCGGCGGCCTCGATCGTCGGGCTGCCCTGGTCGATCGGCTTCGTCAGGTCCTCGGCGCCGTCACCGTAGATGCTGCGGAAGCTGTCCAGCTCGGAGTCCTGGCTCTCCAGGGCGGAGAGGGCGTACTGACGGTCGTTCTCGGAGAGATGGCCGAACGTGGTGTTGCTCGCGGGCAGGGCCGCCGCGATCACCGCGCGCTGCATCGACGCGTACTCCTTGGCGGTGGAGAAGGCCGCCAGGGCGCGGGTGCGCTGGATCATCTCCGGGTTGCTGGTGGCCTGTGCCATGTCCTGGGACAGGCTGAGCAGTCCGGTGATCAGACGGTGGTAGGCCTCGACCGTCTGGGTGGAGTTCTGCGAGTCCTTGTAGGCGTTGGCGCGTACCGCGCTGAGGTTGTTCAGCTCGCTCGCGATGCCGACGATGCTGTCGCGCACACCCGAGAGCTGGCCGCTGCCGGAGGCGTCGCCGATCTCCTGGGTGCCCTCCAGGAAGGCGGAGCGGGCGCGGTTGGTCTTGTCGCGGACGCCCTTGACCGTGTAGTCGCTCGCGCTCGCGCCGTGGGCGAGCGGGCCGGCGGACTGGTCGCGCTCGTCCTGGAGCGCCTCCGCGAGCTGTGTCGCCTGCCGGGTCATGTCCGTCAGCAGCTTCATGTTGTCGAGCTGCTGGATCTGGTCGACGTTGTCGCTGATGCGCAGGGCACCGAGCGAGGTCGCCGCGACCACGGGGAGCGCCAGCAGTGACACCAGGCGCGTGGAGATGCGCCAGTTGCGCAGCGCCAGGCGTGAACCGGCGTCGACCGGGGGAGCGCTGCCCTTGGGTGCCGGGGGCGCCGGGGGCGGCGTGCCGAGCTTGGGCGCGCCGGTACGCCCGGGTCGATCGGGGCCGCCGGCGGCCGGTGCCGGTCCCGGGTTCTGGGCGTGCTGGGGCGAGGAACCGCGGTCGGTCCCGCCGTGCGGCTCCGGCTCCGCCGAAGCGCTGCCATCCCTCTTGAAACGTCCCTGCACTAGCGTCGCAACCTCTGGACCAGGCGCCCCTCCGCGCGAGCGGTGGGACGGTGTCGGCGTTGTGGGGAGCGCCCTGAATACGCTCCCCGGGTGGTCGTGAGTGACCGGCGCTGGCTCCCCCTTCCCGCCGCTCTTCGGCGCTGCGTTGCGCCCCCTGTGCGCCGGTGCGATCCCGCGGCGGTCCGTGGAATTCCAGCACAGTGCCGGATCTCCAACAAGGCCAACGGGCGAGCGTGTGACTACCGTGACGCCTTGTGAGGGGCGCGTCACCGGACGTAGAAACTGATCCCGTACATAACGGGCGCATACGGGCGAAGTGTTGACGGATGTCCGGTGTCCCAGTCGCCATGATCAGGAGCGGAATGAGGGCTTCAGTGAAACAATGTCCGTTTCGCTGAAGGGGGTTGCTGGTGCCGATTGCCCTTTTTTGTCCGTCGGTCAGTGAGCAAACTCACACGGTGATCAGACCCTCTTCAGGGCTTTGCGCGGGAATTGGATGTTTAGCCTGACGCTTTACAGGGATGGCCAATCCGACAACCTGCGCCCCGGCGACGGCCCTTGAGGCCCGCCCGGCGCCCGCAACGACGAGGTCGACGACAACAGTGAAGACCACGATGATGTTCCGCACCATAGCGAACCCGCGGCGGACGACGCTGGTGCACCTCACCGACGCCGAGGAGCTGCAGGCGCCGGCGACCCCGGAACACTCCGTCGACCTTCCCACCCAGACCGCCAATCCCAAGCGCACCGTCCTCATGGAGGTCCCGGTCCAGGCCTCCGTCGCGCAGTAGTACGCACATCGGGTGCCGCACGCTCAACGGGTCGAGGCGGCCGTGGGGCGCCGCGTATGCCGTGCCGGATCCAGTGGCGCTGGTGGCCGGCCGCTCACCAAGGGTCAACGGATGACCGTACTCCCGACGCGTACCGCGGATCACGCACGGGTCCGGCGGTGCCCCGCCGATGACGCACGGGTCCGGCGGTGCCCGCCGGTCCGGAAAGGGGCCGATGGTGTTCCGCCGGTCCGGGCGGATCCGATGGTGTTCCGCCGACGGCACAGGGCTGGTGGCGTCGGCGCCCATCAGGCACCGGGCTGGTGGCGTCCCGCCGACCTGTACGGCCTGCCGGCGCCCCCCGAGCCGTGCGCCGTAGGTGCCCCTCCGATGCCATATGGGACCCTCGGCGCCCGTAAACCGCGAGGTGCGCGCCCCCTGCCGCGTTAGCCTGGAGCGTCAGACTCCAGCCAGCTCAGTTAAGGGGCGCAAGGATCCCGTGCGCATCGCCAGATTCTCCATCGACGGGAACGTCGCCTTCGGCGTGGTCGAGGGTGACAAGCCGGACGAGCTCGTCCTCGACATCATCAAGGGCATCCCGTTCGCGGACTTCGAGCTCTCCGGCACCAAGGTCCCGCTGAGCAAGGTCAGGCTGCTGCCGCCGGTGCTCCCCAACAAGGTCGTCGCCTTCGGCCGCAACTACGCGGAGCACGCGCGCGAGCTGGGCAACGAGGTCCCCGAGGCCCCGTTCGCCTTCTTCAAGCCGTCCACCTCGGTGATCGGCCCCGGCGACGAGATCGCCTACCCCTCCTTCTCCCAGGAACTGCACCACGAGGCCGAGCTGGCCGTGGTGATCGGCCGCATGTGCCGCGAGGTCCCGCGCGAGCGCGTCAAGGACGTGATCCTCGGCTACACCTGCGCCAACGACGTCACCGCGCGCGACGTCCAGCGCCGCGAGAAGCAGTGGGCCCGGGCCAAGGGCTTCGACACCTCCTGCCCGCTCGGTCCCTGGGTGGAGACCGACGTCGACCCGGGCGACCTCACCATCCAGCTCACGGTCAACGGCGAACAGCGCCAGCTCGGCCGCACGAGCGAGATGATCCACCCGATCGAGGATCTGATCGTCAACATCTCCGAGGCCATGACGCTGCTCCCCGGCGACGTGATCCTCACGGGCACCCCCGCGGGGGTCGGCCCTCTCAACGTCGGCGACGAGGTCGCCGTCACCATCGAAGGCATCGGCACTCTCACCAACAAGGTGATCAAGCGTGGCTAACGGCTCCGTCCGCGTACGTTTCTGTCCGTCCCCGACCGGCAACCCCCACGTGGGCCTGGTCCGCACCGCCCTGTTCAACTGGGCGTTCGCCCGCCACACCGGCGGCACGTTCGTCTTCCGGATCGAGGACACGGACGCGGCCCGCGACTCCGAGGAGTCCTACGTCCAGCTTCTGGACTCGCTGCGCTGGCTGGGCTTCGACTGGGACGAGGGCCCCGAGGTCGGCGGCCCCCACGCGCCGTACCGCCAGTCCCAGCGGATGGACCTCTACAAGGACGTCGCGAGGAAGCTCCTGGACGGCGGGTACGCCTACCACTGCTACTGCACCACGGAGGAACTGGACGCCCGACGTGACGCCGCGCGCGCCGCGGGGAAGCCGTCCGGGTACGACGGGCACTGCCGGGACCTGACCGCCGAGCAGGTGGCGGCGTACGAGGCCGAGGGCCGCACGCCCATCGTCCGCTTCCGTATGCCCGACGAGCCGATCACCTTCACCGACCTGGTCCGCGGCGAGCTGACCTTCACGCCGGAGAACGTGCCGGACTACGGCATCGTCCGCGCCAACGGCGCCTCCCTCTACACGCTCGTCAACCCGGTCGACGACGCCCTGATGGAGATCACCCACGTCCTGCGCGGCGAGGACCTGCTCTCCTCCACGCCGCGGCAGATCGCCCTGTACAAGGCGCTGATCGAGCTGGGCATCGCCAAGGCCGTGCCCGAGTTCGGCCACCTGCCGTACGTGATGGGCGAGGGCAACAAGAAGCTGTCGAAGCGCGACCCGCAGTCGTCGCTGAACCTCTACCGCGAGCGGGGCTTCCTGCCCGAGGGCCTGCTCAACTACCTCTCCCTGCTGGGCTGGTCGCTGGCACCCGACCGCGACATCTTCTCGATCGACGAGATGGTCGCCGCCTTCGACATCGCGGACGTGAACCCCAACCCGGCCCGCTTCGACCTGAAGAAGGCCGAGTCGATCAACGCCGACCACATCCGGCTGCTCGACGTGAAGGACTTCACCGAGCGCTGCCGGCCGTGGCTGAAGGCCCCGTTCGCCCCGTGGGCGCCCGAGGACTTCGACGAGGCGAAGTGGCAGGCGATCGCGCCGCACGCGCAGACCCGCGTCAAGGTCCTGTCCGAGATCACCGACAACGTCGACTTCCTGTTCCTCCCGGAGCCGGTCTTCGACGAGGCGAGCTGGACGAAGGCGATGAAGGAGGGCTCCGACGCCCTGCTGACCACGGCCCGCGCCAAGCTCTTCCAGGCCGACTTCAGCAGCCCGGAGTCGCTGAAGGACGCCGTGCTGGCGGCCGGCGAGGAGCACGGCCTCAAGCTCGGCAAGGCCCAGGCCCCGGTCCGCGTGGCCGTCACCGGCCGTACGGTCGGCCTGCCCCTCTTCGAGTCCCTGCAGGTCCTGGGCAAGGAGAAGACGATCGCGCGCATCGACTCGGCGCTGGCGAGGCTCGCGGCCTGACCTGTCCGCACGTACGCCGAGGGGCGGCACCCGCGACCGGGTGCCGCCCCTCGGCGTGTCCGGGGCTCCGGGGCTCGGGTGCGCCTGACTCCGCAGCCCGCGGAACCCCCGGCCGGTCTGCCGGTACCGTCCTGTCATGGGCATCAGAGCTGTCGTATGGGACGTCGACGACACCCTTTTCGACTACACCACCGCCGACCGGGCCGGCATGCGGGCACATCTCACGGCCGAGGGCCTGCTGGACGGCTTCGCGACCGTCGAGCAGGCCATCGCCCGCTGGCGGGAGATCACCGACGCCCAGTGGGCGCGGTACGCGGCCGGGGAGGTCTCCTTCGAGGGGCAGCGCCGCGACCGGGTCCGGGTCTTTCTGGGGAGGGGCCTGCCCGACGACGAGGCCGACGCCTGGTTCCAGCGCTACCTGACCCACTACGAGGCCGCCTGGGCGCTCTTCCCGGACGTCCTGCCCGTCCTCGACGCCCTCGCCGCCAGCCACCGACACGCCGTGCTGTCCAACTCCAGCGTCCACGTCCAGGAGCACAAGCTCCGCACCCTCGGCGTCCGTGACCGCTTCGAGGCTGTGCTGTGCGCCGCCGAGCTGGGCGTCTCCAAGCCGGACGCCCGGGCCTTCCGTGCCGCCTGCGACGCCCTGGGGCTCGCCCCCCACCAGGTGGCGTACGTCGGCGACCATCCGGAGATCGACGGGCGGGGCGCCGCCGAGGCGGGTCTGCTGTCGGTCTGGATCTGCCGTGACACCGCGCTCATCAGCGGCGACGCCACCGAGGGCCCCCACCGGATCTCGTCCCTCGCCGAACTCCCCGCGATCCTCCGCGCCGATACCCGTTTTGGAGCGCCGTCCACCTTCAGGTAATGTTCTTCCTGCGCCGCGGGGAGCGGGCCGGAAGGCCGGAATCTCCAAGCGCAGAACTAGAACAAGATCCCCTCAGGGGCTTGCGTTCCAGTGGCCTATGGTGTAATTGGCAGCACGACTGATTCTGGTTCAGTTAGTCTTGGTTCGAGTCCAGGTAGGCCAGCTCGCAGAGCTCATCTGCACCCGCGGATCTCATCCGCAAGCCCCCGTTGTGTAGCGGCCTAGCACGCTGCCCTCTCAAGGCAGTAGCGCCGGTTCGAATCCGGTCGGGGGTACGGATCCTTCCAGGATCACATGGGCCCCCGTTGTGTAGCGGCCTAGCACGCCGCCCTCTCAAGGCGGTAGCGCCGGTTCGAATCCGGTCGGGGGTACTGAAAGGTCTAAACCACCTTTGGTCTATGGTGTAATTGGCAGCACGACTGATTCTGGTTCAGTTAGTCTTGGTTCGAGTCCAGGTAGACCAGCTGATCTGCGGAAACGCATGATCCACGCCCCCGTTGTGTAGCGGCCTAGCACGCCGCCCTCTCAAGGCGGTAGCGCCGGTTCGAATCCGGTCGGGGGTACGCAGTCGACAGGGCCCTCCCTCGGGAGGGCCCTTGTTCGTGGGTCACTTCCCGCCGAACCGGCGGCGTGACTCCTCCGCCTCCGCCAGCCGTCGCAGACTCAGCAAGCACCGGGTCGTACAGCACTGTCGTGCCACGGCTGCCTCCACCTGTTCGTTCGGCGTCGCGTGGCGCTCCACCAGGTCCAGGTCGGTGACCGCGATCCGCTCCATCGCCCGGGCTAGGGCTCCAAGTCCTCGAGGGCGCAGGGACAACCGAGTCGGGACAGCGCGGTGACCGCGGTCACCGGCATCCCGTACGCGGGTGAGGCAGGCTCTCCGGACGGGCCGGGCGTGGCAATGTAGCTCCAGCCGAGCCGGTCCAGAAGCGCGCCATGCTCGCGGAGCTCGCACGGGACGAGGACAGCGGACTGCTCGGCTACAAGTCCCGGTTGAGCGGGGTGCGGGAGCCGTACTGGTCCAGTACTGGGAGTCGAAGGAGAAACTCCTCGCCTACGCCGCCGCCCCGGACAGGAACCACCGGCCGGCCTGGGCCGCCTTCAACCGGCGGCTGCGCGAGGGGAAGGGAAAGGTCGGCTTCTGCCACGAGACGTACGTCGTGCCGGCCGGGTCGCATGAGTCGATCTACATGGACATGCCCGAGTTCGGCCTGGGCAGGGCCACGGGTGTGGTGCCGGTCGTCCGCCGGGACGACCGGGCCGCTGACCGGATGCGGATCTCCCGAGGGCGTCGTTCGCGCGTCGAAGGGGAGCGGGAGGGGCCTGCCGCGGCGTTGAGGCCGGCCCCCTCGCTGACTTCTGCCGGATCAGCCCGAGCGGCGCAGCGCCTCGGAGAGCCGGGCGGCCGCGTCGATGACCGCCTGGGCGTGCATACGGCCCGGGTGGCGGGTCAGGCGCTCGATGGGACCGGAGACGGACACCGCGGCCACGACGCGGTTGGAGGGGCCCCGTACGGGCGCCGAGACGGACGCCACGCCCGGCTCGCGCTCGCCGATGGACTGGGCCCAGCCGCGGCGCCGCACGCCCGACAGGGCCGTCGCCGTGAAGCGGGCGCCCTGCAGTCCGCGGTGCAGTCGCTCGGGCTCCTCCCAGGCCAGCAGGATCTGTGCCGAGGAGCCCGCCTTCATGGTGAGTGTCGAGCCGACCGGGACCGTGTCCCTGAGGCCGGACAGGCGTTCCGCCGCGGCCACACAGATGCGCATGTCACCCTGGCGCCGGTAGAGCTGCGCGCTCTCGCCCGTGATGTCGCGGAGGTGGGTCAGCACCGGGCCCGCCGTCGCCAGCAGGCGGTCCTCGCCCGCCGCCGCGGCCAGCTCGGCCAGCCTGGGGCCGAGAATGAAACGGCCCTGCATGTCGCGCGCCACCATGCGGTGGTGCTCAAGCGCCACGGCGAGGCGGTGCGCCGTGGGTCGTGCCAGTCCGGTGGCGCCGACCAGGCCCGCGAGGGTGGCCGGACCGGACTCCAGAGCGCTCAGGACGAGGGCCGCCTTGTCCAGAACGCCGACGCCGCTACTGTTGTCCATGCAACGATACTCACGTCTCACTCTGTGAAACGCAAGTTCAATTTTTCGTGGAACGCGCCACCCTTGATGTCACGGCGGCCCGCGGACCATCGGGCCCGGCGGCACACACCCGGAAACCAGGGGTACGGGCGCCGCCACCCCAAGATCTCTAGTTGGGTCGGTGCACTCTTTGCCGACCGGAGGGAAAGCGATGGGTAGGACACTCGCGGAGAAGGTCTGGGACGACCATGTCGTCCGGCGCGCCGAGGGCGAGCCCGACCTCCTCTACATCGATCTGCACCTGCTGCACGAGGTGACCAGCCCGCAGGCCTTCGACGGGCTGCGCAAGAGCGGCCGCCAGGTGCGCAGGCTCGACCTCACCATCGCGACCGAGGACCACAACACCCCGACCCTCGACATCGACAAGCCCATCGCGGACCCCGTCTCCCGCGCCCAGCTGGAGACGCTGCGCAAGAACTGCGCGGAGTTCGGCGTCCGCCTGCACCCGCTGGGCGACGTCGAGCAGGGCGTCGTGCACGTCGTCGGCCCCCAGCTGGGCCTGACCCAGCCCGGCACGACGGTCGTCTGCGGCGACTCGCACACCTCCACGCACGGCGCCTTCGGTGCGCTGGCCTTCGGCATCGGCACCTCGCAGGTCGAGCACGTGCTGGCCACCCAGACGCTGCCGCTGGCCCGCCCGAAGACCATGGCGATCACGGTCGACGGCGAGCTGCCCGAGGGCGTCACCGCCAAGGACCTGATCCTCGCGATCATCGCGAAGATCGGTACCGGCGGGGGCCAGGGCTACATCCTGGAGTACCGCGGCTCGGCCATCGAGAAGCTCTCGATGGAGGCCCGGATGACCATCTGCAACATGTCGATCGAGGCCGGCGCCCGCGCGGGCATGATCGCCCCGGACGAGACCACCTTCGCGTACCTCAAGGGCCGCCCGCACGCCCCCGAGGGGGCCGACTGGGACGCCGCCGTCGAGTACTGGAAGACGCTGCGGACCGACGACGACGCCGAATTCGACGCCGAGGTCCACATCGACGCCTCCGCGCTCTCGCCGTTCGTCACCTGGGGCACCAACCCGGGCCAGGGTGCGCCGCTTTCGGCGTCCGTCCCCGACCCGGCTTCGTACGAGGACGCTTCGGAGCGCCTGGCCGCCGAAAAGGCCCTGGAGTACATGGGGTTGGATGCCGGGCAGCCGCTGCGCTCCATCAAGGTGGACACCGTCTTCGTAGGCTCCTGCACCAACGGCCGTATCGAGGACCTGCGCGCCGCCGCCTCGATCCTCAAGGACCGCAAAGTCGCCGACGGCGTACGGATGCTCGTCGTGCCGGGCTCCGCGCGCGTGGGTCTGCAGGCCGTCTCCGAGGGCCTGGACGTGGTCTTCAAGGAGGCCGGCGCCGAATGGCGGCACGCGGGCTGCTCGATGTGCCTCGGCATGAACCCCGACCAGCTGGCCCCGGGCGAGCGCTCCGCGTCCACCTCCAACCGCAACTTCGAGGGCCGGCAGGGCAAGGGCGGCCGGACGCACCTGGTCTCGCCGCAGGTCGCCGCCGCCACGGCCGTCCTCGGTCACCTGGCGTCCCCCGCCGACCTGTCCGACGCCGACACTCGTACGCCCGCTGGAGTCTGAGAGTCATGGAAGCATTCACCACGCACACCGGCCGGGCCGTCCCGCTGCGCCGCAGCAACGTCGACACCGACCAGATCATCCCCGCCCACTGGCTCAAGAAGGTCACGCGCGACGGGTTCGAGGACGGGCTGTTCGAGGCCTGGCGCAAGGACCCGGAGTTCGTGCTCAACCGCCCCGAGCGGCAGGGCGCCACGGTGCTGGTCGCCGGCCCCGACTTCGGCACCGGCTCCTCGCGTGAGCACGCCGTCTGGGCGCTGCAGAACTACGGTTTCAAGGCGGTCATCTCCTCCCGCTTCGCCGACATCTTCCGCGGCAACTCGCTCAAGAACGGGCTGCTCACGGTCGTCCTCGAGCAGAAGATCGTGGACGCGCTCTGGGAGCTCACGGACAAGGACCCCACTGCTGAGGTCACTGTGGACCTTGAGGCTCGTGAGGTTCGCGCCGAGGGCATCACCGCCGCCTTCGAACTGGACGAGAACTCCCGCTGGCGGCTGCTGAACGGCCTCGACGACATCTCCATCACGCTCCAGAACGAGGCCGACATCGCCGCGTACGAGGCCCGCCGCCCCTCCTACAAGCCGCGGACGCTCCAGGTCTGACGCAGGTCCGACACCCGGCCCTCGCGCAAGAGCTGGTTTCGGCCAACGCAGCACTGCTCTGTACCCCCAATCGTGGACGGTTGGGGGTACAGCCGTATCCGCCCCCGGAAGGGTCCGCGGGGCGCCGCGATGGTCATCAACTACCGCAGTTACAGAGGTCATTGCCTGGGTACCCGCATCTTGACACCCTGATGTGCCGAGGCGCCCGGAGGGCTTCCAGGGCGCGGCAGTTGCCCCCAGCGGGGGCGACAACTCGCCCCAGATGGCACAATCTGTGCATGGACAACGACGGCCAACTCCAGCTCTATACGGCGGTCGCGGGCCAACTCAAGGAAGCGCACGCAAGGGTGCGCGCACTGCAAGTCCCGGAGGGCGTACGGATGGCGCTGACCCGGAAGCTGCTGGTCATCACGGCCGCGGCCAAGCACGATCCCGCCGAAGCGGCCCGGCGTCTGGAGCGGTTCATGGGCGACCTCGACGAGGAGCGCATCCCCGAAGAGGAAGTCTGAGGCGGCCGAGTCTGTTGCGGCACAAGGGTGATAAGCCCGTTTCGTGTTTGATTTGCGGTATATATCTGCCTAACGTGCGAAAAGCTTGAACACTTTCGTTCCGGCGATGTCTCCGAAGGGGAAGACGTGAACAAGGCGCAGCTCGTAGAAGCGATTGCCGACAAGTTGGGTGGCCGCCAGCAGGCCGCCGATGCTGTCGATCATGTCCTGGACGCCATCGTCCGCGCTGTCGTCGCGGGCGAGCGGGTCTCGGTCACCGGCTTCGGTTCGTTCGAGAAGGTCGAGCGTCCGGCCCGTTACGCCCGCAACCCCCAGACCGGCGAGAGGGTTCGGGTCAGGAAGACCTCCGTGCCGCGCTTCCGCGCGGGCCAGGGCTTCAAGGACCTGGTGAGCGGCACGAAGAAGCTCCCGCGCGGCGGTGAGGTCGCCGTCAAGAAGGCGCCCAAGGGCAGCCTGTCCGGCCCGCCGCCCACCATCGCCAAGGCTGCCGGCAAGAAGGCCGCCGCCAAGAAGGCGGCACCGGCCGCGAAGAAGGCCGCGGCGAAGAAGGCGCCCGCCAAGAAGACCACGGCGGCGGCCAAGAAGGCCGCGGCGAAGAAGGCGCCCGCCAAGACCACGGCGGCCGCCAAGAAGACCACCGCCAAGAAGACCACCACGAAGAAGGCGGCGAAGAAGGCCCCGGCCAAGAAGGCTCCGGCCAAGAAGTCGACGGCACGGAAGACCACCGCCAAGAAGACCACCGCCCGCAGGTAACCGGGGCGCACGGGCACTCACGCGCCGGGCCGGGCTCCCGTCAGGAGCCCGGCCCGCGGTGTGTTCAGAACGTGTACAGGGTCACCAGCGTGATCCGCCGGCCCTCACCCTCGCCCTCCATGTCGACCCGCACCCGCTGTCCCGGCCGCAGCAGGCGCAGCCCGCCCGCGTCGAACGCCGCCGCGTCGAAGGGGACGGGGGTGCCGTCGTCGAGCAGCACCTGCCCGGTGCGGCTGTCGGGGTCGTAGGTGTACGCGGTCGCCTGCATGACCGCAGCCTATCGGCGCCGGCGGGCGGCGAGCCCGGCGGCAGGGGCTCGGAGGCGGGACCGTGCGCAGACGGGACCTGGAGGCCCGTCGAGGTGGCGCCACGGTGCCCGGGGCCGCCTGGCGGCGGCCCGCACGCACTGTCGGCAGTCGGTACCGTCCGCGGAGGGAGTCGTGGCCCCTCTCCGGCTCACCATCCGCCTCCGTGCGTCGCACGAGCGCCGGCCGCGCGTACCGGGCGGCGGCTGTCGGCCGGTCGCACCCGGTCACGGGCCCGCCGTACCGGGCACTCGCCGGAGGCGTCCGTCAGCCCCCCGGCTGCCCGGGAATCAGCAGCCGGGCCGTAGCCGCCGTGGTGTGCGGGCCCACGCCCAGGGACAGGGCCGCACGCAGGTCGTCGCCGGTGTCCACGTCCTGGCGTACCGAAGGCACCTCGTCGAGGTCGAGTTCCACCGCTCCCGACGCGCGATGACGTGCCCGGGAATCAGGGCCGAACGACGGCCGCAATTCACCGCCGGGTGTCGCGGCCAGCAGCGTCGTCCCGATTCCGGCGGCGTCCGGCAGAAAAGCGCGCGGGAATTCCGCGGCCGCGTCCAGGACCCGGGCCAATTCCACGGGCCGCAGCGCCGGAAGATCCGCGTTGAGCGCCGCCACCGCACCGAGCGGGCGTAGCGCCCGTACGGCGGCCGCACCGTGCGCGAGCGCGGCGTTCAGCCCGCCCGCCGGCTCGTCCGGGACGATCCGGGCACCCAGGGCCGCCAGCTCCCGCCCGGCCGCTGGGTCGTCCGTGACGACCGCCACATCACGCACCGCGGCACACGCCAGCGCCGCGGCCACCGTGTCCTGCGCGAAGGCGAGCGCCAGCCCCGGACGCACCGCGTCCGCCGCGGTGTCCGAGAGTCTGCTCTTGGCCTGCGCCAGGGCCTTCAGGGGTACGACCACAGTCCACTGCACGAGCGCTCCGTCCCTGTCCTCGTCGCGCCCATTGTCACCCGCCCCCATGGAGAACATGTGCGAAGCCGCACGCAGCGCGGTCGTCGGAGACAGGCGGGCGTACGGTGTTCTCGACAGACGGGCGGCCTGGGGCGACACTTGTGCGGCCCACAGCCAAGCGCCAGGCCCCTCGTGCCGGGTCTCTAGAGGAAGGTGTCCGCGTGCCCCGCCGCAGAATCGGCTTCTGGTACCGCTTCGCAGCGGTCCTCTGCAAACCGCCGCTGGTGGTTCTGCTCAAGCGGGACTGGCGCGGAATGGAGAACATTCCGGCCGAAGGTGGATTTATCACCGTGGTGAACCACAATTCCCATGTGGACCCCTTCGCCTACGCCCACTTTCAGTACAACACCGGGCGCGTTCCCCGATTCCTCGCGAAGAGCGGCCTTTTCAAGAAGGGATTCGTCGGTGCCGCGATGCGCGGCACCGGCCAGATCCCCGTCTACCGCGAGTCCACGGACGCGCTCAGCGCCTTCCGGGCCGCCATCGACGCCGTGGACCGAGGCGAGTGCGTCGCCTTCTACCCCGAGGGCACCCTCACCCGCGACCCGAACGGCTGGCCCATGACCGGCAAGACCGGTGCCGCCCGCGTCGCCCTGCAGACCAGGTGCCCGGTCATCCCCGTCGCCCAGTGGGGCGCCAACGAGCTGCTGCCGCCCTACGCCAAGAAGCCCAACCTCTTTCCGCGCAAGACGCACCACGTGCTCGCCGGCCCGCCCGTGGACCTCACGCGCTTCTACGGCAAGGAGATGTCCCCCGACGTCCTGAAGGAGGCGACGGAGGTCATCATGGCCGCCATCACGCGCCAGCTGGAGGAGATCCGCGGCGAGAAGGCGCCCGAGAAGCCGTACGACCCGCGCGAGGTGCGCATCCAGCAGCGCCGCCGGTCCGCCGCACAGCAGAAGGCACGGGAGAAGGAGGGGCAGGGCCAGTGAGCAAGCCGGTCAAGGCGGCCGTGTTCGGAACGGGATCGTGGGGGACGGCATTCGGCATGGTGCTCGCCGACGCCGGGTGCGAGGTCGCCCTCTGGGCGCGCCGCGCCGAACTCGTCGAGGCGGTCAACTCCACCCGTACGAACCCGGACTACCTGCCGGGCGTGGAACTCCCCGGGAACCTGCGCGCCACCACGGACCCCGCCGAGGCCGCGCGCGACGCCGACTTCGCGATACTCGCGATCCCCTCCCAGACCCTGCGTGGGAACCTCGCCGAGTGGGCGCCGCTGCTCGCGCCCCACACGATCCTCGTCTCCCTGATGAAGGGCGTCGAACTCGGCTCCGCCATGCGGATGAGCGAGGTCATCGAGGACGTCGCCAAGGTCGTCCCGGAACGCGTCGCCGTCGTCACCGGGCCCAACCTGGCCCGTGAGATCGCCGCGCGCATGCCCGCCGCCGCCGTGGTCGCCTGCACCGACGAGGCCGTCGCACAGCGGCTGCAGACCGTCTGCCACACGCCGTACTTCCGCCCGTACACCAACACGGACGTCGTCGGCTGCGAACTCGGCGGCGCGGTCAAGAACGTCATCGGCCTGGCGGTCGGCATCGCGGACGGCATGGGCCTCGGCGACAACGCCAAGGGCTCGCTCATCACCCGCGGGCTCGCGGAGACGACCCGGCTCGGGCTCGCCATGGGCGCCGACCCACTGACGTTCTCGGGACTGGCCGGGCTGGGCGACCTGGTCGCGACCTGCTCCTCGCCGCTGTCGCGCAACCACACCTTCGGCACCAATCTCGGCAAGGGCATGACGCTGGAGGAGACCATCGCTGTCACCCGGCAGACCGCCGAGGGGGTCAAGTCCTGTGAGTCCGTGCTGGATCTGGCCCGCCGACACGGAGTCGACATGCCGATCACGGAGACGGTCGTCGGCATCGTCCACGAGGGCAAGCCCCCGGTGGTCGCCCTGAAGGAACTGATGTCGCGCAGCGCGAAACCCGAACGACGCTGAGCGATCCCGCCCCGTTTTGATCGTTCGCCTGCGGGGCGCACGCTGACCCAGGGCACTGCCTACGGGTACTCTCATCGCGATATGAGCACCGAGAACCTCCCCCAGAGCCCTGGGCAGCCGCCCCGCAAGCCGCGTGTCGCCGTCGTCTTCGGCGGCCGCAGCTCCGAACACGGGATCTCCGTGGTCACCGCCGGCGCGGTGCTGCGCGCCATCGACCGGACGAAGTACGACGTCCTGCCGATCGGCATCACCCAGGAAGGCCGTTGGGCGCTCACCGCCGATGCGCCGGAGCGCATGGCGATCACCGAACGCCGCACGCCCAGCGTCGAGGACCTCGCGGAATCGCAGGAGGGCGGCGTCGTCCTGCCCGTCGACCCGGCGAGCCGCGAAGTCGTCTACAGCGAGCCCGGTTCGGTACCCAAGGCGCTGGGCGAGGTCGACGTGGTCTTCCCCGTGCTGCACGGCCCCTACGGGGAGGACGGCACCCTCCAGGGTCTCCTGGAGCTGTCCGGCGTCCCGTATGTGGGTTCGGGCGTGCTCGCCTCGGCCGTCGGCCAGGACAAGGAGTACATGAAGCGGGTGTTCGCCTCGTCCGGGCTCAAGGTCGGCCCCTACGTGGTGATCCGGCCGCGTGAGTGGCAGCGCGACGAGTCCGCCGCCCGCAAGAAGATCGTCGACTTCGCCGGCGAGCACGGCTGGCCGCTGTTCGTGAAGCCGGCACGGGCGGGTTCGTCGATCGGCATCACCAAGGTCGAGGACCTCTCCGGCCTCGACGAGGCGATCGCCGAGGCTCAGCGCCACGACCCGAAGATCATCGTCGAGGCGGCGGTGCGGGGCCGGGAGATCGAGTGCGGCGTCCTGGAGTTCGAGGCCGGTCCGGGCGCCTCCGTACCGGCCGAGATCCCGCCGCCGGACACGCACGCCTACTACGACTTCGAGGCGAAGTACATCGACTCCACGCCCGGCATCGTGCCCGCTCCGCTGACCGACGAGCAGACCGCCGAGGTGCAGCGGCTCGCGGTGGCGGCGTTCGAGGCCGCGTCCTGCGAAGGGCTGGTCCGCGCCGACTTCTTCCTGACGGAGGAGGGCGAGTTCGTGATCAACGAGATCAACACGATGCCCGGGTTCACGCCCATTTCGATGTACCCGCAGATGTGGCAGGCGAGCGGGATCTCCTACGGCGAGCTGGTCGACCGCCTGATCCAGGCGGCGCTGAACCGCTCCACCGGGCTGCGCTGAGGACCGTACGGCTCGGAGCCCGTGCCACATCCGTTCTCAGGAGGCGATCCCCTCGGGGATCGCCTTCTTGATGGCCGGGGCGACATCGACGAGCGGCGCCATGCCGCCGGCGGTACGCGCCTTCGGAATGCTCACCTCGACATACGCCTGCCGCAGCGTCGTCGTGAACCGGAACGACCCGTCGTTCTCCTTCTGCAGCAGCCAGCCCACCCCGTTGACCTCCACACCGTCGGCGTCCGGGTCCGACATCTCCGCGGGCCGCGCCACCCCGCAGCGCAGTATGATCGCCGGGCTTCCCCAGCCCGCCGTCAGCGCGGACCGGGGCTCGGGGTCGTTCCGGCCCTGGCCGCCCACCTTCCGCGGCAGCATCTCGTCCAGGTTCCGGCACAGCTTCGCGACTTTCGCGTCCGGGCTGGGAACCGCGGCCGAGGGGTGCGCGTCGCTCGAGGAGCAGCCCACGGCGGCGATCAGCAGGGCGAGGGCGGGCAGACCGAGCAGCCGGTGACGCAGGTTGTTCACCGGGCAAGCGTAGACGGGGGCTACAGGTGCACCACCGGGCAGGTCAGGGTGCGGGTGATGCCGTCCACTTGCTGGACCTTCGCGACCACCATGCGGCCGAGTTCGTCGACGGTGTCGGCCTGGGCGCGCACGATGACGTCGTACGGGCCCGTCACGTCCTCGGCCTGGATCACCCCAGGGATCTTGCTGATCGTCTCGGCGACGGTCGACGCCTTGCCGACCTCCGTCTGGATCAGGATGTACGCCTGTACCACGGAACCTCCAGGGCGGCCACGAGGATCATGTGGAGAGAAGGGACGCCACGGTACCGCGTCGTCGCTCACCGAGGGGAGACCTGCGGGGGCTGTGGCGTGAGCGCCGGGCAACACCGGCGATGCAAGGTGACGGTCGAGACGACCGTACCGAGGACGATGAGGGCTCGCGACCGGGCGCGGAAGGCAAGAGAAGGGGACGTACGACGATGAAGGGCACCGTGGGCGAGCTGGGCGAGTTCGGGCTCATCAGGGAGCTCACCTCCCGGCTCACCACCACCCCGGCGGTCCGGGTCGGCCCCGGCGACGACGCCGCGGTGGTCGCCGCGCCCGACCGCAGGGTGGTGGCGAGCACCGACATCCTGCTGGAGGGCCGGCACTTCCGCCGCGACTGGTCGACGGCCTACGACGTCGGCCGCAAGGCGGCCGCGCAGAACCTCGCGGACATCGCCGCCATGGGCGCCGTGCCGACCGCGATGCTGCTCGGTCTGGTCGTCCCCGCCGAACTGCCCGCCACCTGGCCCACCGAGCTGATGGACGGCCTGCGCGACGAGTGCCAGGTCGCGGGCGCGGCGGTGGTCGGCGGCGACGTCGTACGCGGTGACACCATCATGATCTCGATCACCGCGCTCGGCGACCTGCGCAACCAGGAGCCGGTCACCCGGGCCGGCGCCCAGCCCGGCGACGTGGTCGCCGTCACCGGCTGGCTCGGCTGGTCCGCGGCCGGGTACGCGGTGCTCTCCCGCGGCTTCCGCTCGCCGCGCGCGTTCGTGGAGGCCCATCGGCGCCCCGAGCCGCCGTACCACGCCGGTCCGGCGGCCGCGGGGCTCGGCGCCACCGCGATGTGCGACGTCAGCGACGGGCTCATCGCCGACCTCGGGCACATCGCGGAGGCGAGCAAGGTGCGGATCGACATCCGCTCCGGCGCCATCGACATCCCCTCCCAGATGAACGACATCGGGCAGGCCGTGGGCGTGGACCCCCTGCAGTGGGTGCTCACGGGCGGTGAGGACCACGCGATCGTCGCCACCTTCCCGCCGGATGTGAAACTCCCGGCCCGCTGGAAGGTGATCGGCGAGGTCCTCAACCCGTCGGCGCTGCCCCAGGTGACGGTCGACGGGGCGCCGTGGACCAGCAAGGGCGGCTGGGACCACTTCTCGGACATCGAGTAGCAGCCGGGGTCTCACAACGGGTACTCCGGCAGCCCGATGGCCGTCGCCGCCTTCTCCGTCAGCCGTTTGAAGAACCCCGCGAGAGGCCGGGAGCCCAGCGGCCGGTACATCCGAATCCCATGCCGATCCGCCGCTCGGCGGCCGGTGCGAAGAACGGGCCCGCGTTGCCGGAGATCTTCTGGCAGCCCTGGGCGAAGTCCCGGATCCTCGCCTCGTACGCCACCAGGGCGCTGCGGAGACGGCGAGGCGGTAGCCGGTGGGGCGGCCTCGATCTCCGAGTGGGGCCCCGCCGCCTGCACAGCCGGGAGATCTGCGGCTGGAGGGCGCCCGCGGCTCCCGCGGGCGGCTCGTCGCCGTACAGGCCGTCGGTGAGGCGCTCGGTGGACACCGTCCGCCCGACGTCGAGGAGGAGCAGGGTGAGGAGTGCCCGGGGGCGGGGCCGTCGGCGCCGAGCGGGGTGCCCTCCTCGGTGCGGACGTCGAGGGGCCGAGGATGCCGAAGCGTATGCGGCGGATCCTGGCAGGCCACGCCCGCGCGGGCACAGCAAAAAGCCGGCCCACCGAGGTGGACCGGCTCAGTGCAGCGAACCAGCGGTGGCCGCGCGCTTAACTGGGCGTCAGCGCGAGACCTTGCCGGCCTTGATGCACGAGGTGCAAGCGTTCACGCGCTTCGGCGTCCCGCCCACCACAGTACGTACACGCTGGATGTTCGGGTTCCAGCGACGGGACGTACGGCGGTGCGAGTGCGAGATGTTGTTGCCGAAGCCCGGCCCCTTGCCGCAGACGTCGCAGTTGGCAGCCACGGGTCACTCCAAAGACTTCAGATGCACTTACGGTTGTGGTCCCGGCATGCCGGGATCGAGATCGCAGGATCTGAGTGGCGCTGCCGGGGGAAAACGCCCGACCTGGATCGGGCAACCGGAGCAGCATACATCGGCTGCGCCCGTAGAACGAAACTACCACGGTCGCGCCGCACCTCGTCGCGGCCCCGTGGGCGGCCCGACCACCGGCGGCCCCGGCCCTCTTCCGGCCCGGACCCCTTGTGGGTCTACGCTGCCTCCCACGTCCAGCAGCTGAAGGAGGCGCAGGTGGCGCAGGTGCCGCAGCCCTTGGATGCTCTCGCGGTGCGCACCTGGTGCTCTCTCGCCCTTCAGGCGCTGGGGCGGGCGCGCGAGGAGATCGACGCGATCAACGTCTACCCCGTCGCCGACGGGGACACCGGCACGAACCTGTATCTGACCGTGGAGTCGGCGGCGGCGGCAGTCGAGGCGGTATTCGCCGGCTACGAGACGGGCGCCGCCGGCAGCGAGGGGCGGCCGGCGCTCGCCGACGCCGTACGGGCCATGGCGCACGGCGCGCTGATCGGGGCCCGCGGCAACTCCGGGACGATCCTCGCGCAGCTGCTGCGCGGCATGGCACAGGTGCTCGCCGCCGACGGTGAGACGGCCCATGCCGATGCGCAGGGGCTGCGGCTCGCCCTGAGGCAGGCCGCCGACTCCGCTCGCCAGGCCGTCGCGCACCCCGTGGAGGGCACCGTGCTGAGCGTCGCCTCGGCTGCCGCCGACGCGGTCACCGGCGCCGAGGGCGACTGCGGCAGCGTCGCACGGGCGGCGTTCGAGGGAGCGCGGGCGGCCCTGGCGGCGACGCCCGGGCAATTGGCGGTCCTGGAGCGCGCCGGAGTCGTCGACGCGGGCGGCCGGGGGCTGGTGGCGGTGCTCGCGGCGCTGGTGGAGACGCTCACCGGCGAGACGCCCCGGGTGGCCGTGGAGGCGCCGGCCGCCGCCTCCGACGGCCGCGCGCGCGTGCCGGACCCCAGGATCACCGTGCCCCGCCAGGGGTCCGGGGACTGCTCCGCCGACGGGGGTGGGCCCGCGTACGAGGTGATCTACCTCCTGGAGGCCGACGACACGGCCGTGGCGCGGCTGCGGGAGCGGCTCGACGCGCTCGGGGACTCACTCGTCGTGGTCGGCGGGGACGGGCTGTGGAACGTCCATGTGCACGCCGACGACGCGGGCGCCGCCGTGGAGGCGGGCATCGAGGCCGGGCGGCCGCACCGCATCCGGATCACCCACTTCGGCGCCGATGACGCGCACACCGCGGGCGCCGGGCGACCGCCGCGCGAGCGGGTGCAGCGGGCGGTGGTGGCCGTGGTGCCGGGCGAGGGCCTGGCCGGGCTCTACCAGGAGGCCGGGGCGACCACCGTGCTCGCCCGCCCGGGGGAGCCCCCGGCGAGCGGGGAGCTGGTGGAGGCGGTACGGCGGGCGCACGCGCGCGAGGTCGTGCTCCTGCCCAACGACGCCGACCTGCGCCACACCGCGGCAGCCGCGGCCGAGCAGGCCCGCACCGAGGGCGTCCGGGTGGCGCTGATCCCGACCCGGTCCGCGGTGCAG
This sequence comes from Streptomyces sp. NPDC107546, assembly GCF_055639175.1. Lineage (NCBI taxonomy): Bacteria > Bacillati > Actinomycetota > Actinomycetes > Kitasatosporales > Streptomycetaceae > Streptomyces > Streptomyces sp. NPDC107546. The sequence goes on from NZ_JBVKBA010000012.1 coordinate 53,621, forward strand.
GGCATCGCGGCGCTGGCCGTGCACGAGCCGGAGCGGCGCTTCGACGAGGACGTCGTGGCGATGACGTCGGCGGCCGGGGCGACCCGGTACGCCGAGGTGACCGTGGCGGCGGAGCGGTCCTGGACGATGGCCGGCATCTGCCAGGCCGGGGACGTCCTCGGCCTCATCGACGGCGATGTCGCGGTCATCGGCTCCGACGTCACGGTGACGGCCGAGACGGTCCTTGACCGCATGCTCGCGGCGGGCGGCGAGATGGTCACCCTGGTCCTCGCCGACGAGGCCCCGGAAGCCGTCGCGGAGCACTTGGAGGCGCGGGTGCGCGAGTCGTACCTGGCGGTGGACACGGTGGTGTACCGGGGCGGCCGTCAGGGGCCGCTGCTGCTGATCGGCGTGGAGTGATCCGGAGCGCCGCCGGGCGCCCCTCCCCGAGGAGGCGGGCGCCCGGCGACGACCGTCACCCGCCCTGCCGGGCCGCCACCACGTCCAGCAGACGTTCCGCCTCGGCCCGCCGGGCCTCGGCCGTCTCCGCGTCGGCGTCCGCGTCCTCGTAGGCCGCGAGCACCGTACGCGCGCGTGCCGACGCCTCGTCCGGGCGCCCGAGGTCGGCCTCCAGCCATCCCGCGGCCAGTTCGGCTGCGGTCCGCGAGCCGAGGGCGCCCGCGCCGAGGGACGCGAAGGCGGCGATCGCCTCCGCGAGGTGCGTCAGCGCCTCCTCGAACGCCGCCTGCGTCGCCTCCGCGTCCGCGCCGTCGCCGACCGACCGGGCGACCAGCTCGCCGAACTGACGCCGGGTGTGGCCGAGTTCGATGATCAGCCGGGCGCGCGCGTCGTCGTCCGCCGCGGCGTCCGCCGCCGCCGAGCACTCCCACGCCGCCTCGGCCATCAGCTCCCGCCCCGCGTCCAGGCCCGCCTCCCCGCCCGCCGCGAGCCACGCACGGGCACGCAGCGCGCGTACCAGGCCCGGCGTGTCGCCCAGCTCGCGCCACAGGTCACCGGCGCGCGCGTACGCACGGTCCGCCTCCGCCGGCAGATCCGCGCGGCCCAGCGCCTCGGCGGCCAGGTGCGCCAGCATGGCGTGGTCCCGCTGGTCCGGCCAGTGCCGGGCGATCTCCGCGGCCCGCAGCCGGCGCTCGGCCGCCTCCCGGTGCTCGCCCAGCTGCGTGTGGCAGTCGCCGAGCCAGCACTGGGTCTGCACGATCGCCTCTTCGCCGTGCGTCTCGGCGGTCAGGTCGGGCAGCGCCGACTCCAGCACCTCCGCCGCCTCCGCGAACCGTCCCTGCCGCAGCAGGAACCCGCCCAGCTGGTGCCGCGCCCAGGCGCCCAGCGTGGGACCCTCGCCCGCCTCGTCGGCCCAGTGCGCCGCCTCCAGGGCGTGCCCGGCGGCCTGAGGGAACCGCCCCGACGCCGCCAGCGCCTCCGCCACCTGAAGGTGCAGCTGCGCCTGCCCGACCGGCTCCAGGTGCCCCCGGCCGTGCTCCAGCGCCGCACGGGCCGCACGCTCGGCCGACTCCGCGTCGCCGAGCTGCCGGGCGACCCCGGCGAGCCGCGCCTCGTACTCCACCGCGAACCACGGCAGGCCCGCCGCCACGTACTCCTCCGCCGCCCGCGCCAGCAGCTCCGCCCCGGCCCGCGGGTCCCCGGCGTGCAGCGCCAGTTCCCCGAGCACGGCCTTGGCTTCGGCGGCCCGATACGCCAGGTGCCGATCGGCGGTGTGCGGCCCGGCGAACGCCAGCAGCTCCCGGGCGGCAGCCTCGGCGGCCCCGGCGTCGCCGCCTTCCTCGTGCAGCCGGTTCATCAGGACGCGGGCCCGCCCGACGAGCACGGACGCCGTCTGCCGCACCCCCGTCCCGCCCGCCTCGAACAGCGCGAGCGCCTCCTGGCGCAGCGCGGTGACCGTCTGAAGCGCCTCGTCCGGCCGGCCCGTCAGGGAGCGGACGAAGGCCGCACGCGCGCGTGCCGCCAGCGCCTCACCGGGGTCGCCCGCGGCCACGTACAACTCGGCCGCCCGCTCGAACAGTTCGATGCCCTCCGGGCCCCGGCTCATCGCCTCGTGGTCGACGAGGTCCGCCTGGTCGCGGGGGTCCAGCTCCCGGCCCTGAGCGGCACGCGCCACCGCCGCCCAGGCGTCCATGGCGGCCGGGTCCAGGGCGTCCGCGAGCCGCCGCGCCTCGGCGAGCAGGTCCGCGAAGTCCCGCTCCTCGGTCCGCGGGGCGGGCGGGGTCGGCGCCGCCGGTGCCGGGCGGGTGGTGCGCACGCCGAGCGGCAGCCGGTCCACCAGCGGGCGGCGGTCCATGCGCTCCCGGGCGCGCTCACCGACGTACGGCGTGCCGTTGCGCGCGTCGAAGCGGGCGGCCAGCGCCAGCGCCTCCCCGCGCGCGTGGATGGCGAGATCCCGGGCGGTCCACTCCCGGCCCGCCGGCCCCGGCACCACCTGGTCACCGAGCCCGCGCTCGACCAGCCGGTCCATCAGCAGGGCCACCACGGCGAGGAAGTCCAGCTTGCTGCGCGGCTCACCGGAGTCCGTGAAGTACGCCGGCCGCTCGGCCAGCAGTTCCAGGCCGCGCGCTTCGTTGCCGGTCAGCGCGCAGAACTCCACGTGGTCCGCGTACGAGGAGCGCATGCTCTCCATGGCCCGCACCAGCCGCAGCCCGCGCAGGTGGTGCGCCCGTGCCTCGTCCGGGCGGCCCAGCCGCAGCAGCGGCAGCAGGGAGGAGGCCAGCACGGCGTGCGGCTCGTGCGCGCAGACGTGCTCGCCCTCCAGGACCGGCCGCCACAGCTCCAGCGCCTGCTCGTCCTCGCCCTTGCGGGACTGCCACCAGCCCTGGTCGTGCAGCTCGCACGCATGGCAGTCGGCCATCGCGTCCCGGTCGGCGGCCAGCCACGCCGCGTACGCCCGCTCCGCCCGCGCCAGGTCCCCGACGTGTGCGGCGATGTTGAACTCGGCGCTGCGCACGGCCCGTTCGGAGTACCCGGCCAGCCGGTAGCGGTGCTCCATCTCGCCGAGCCACTTCTCCATGGAGGCGAGCGGAATGTGCGGCTGGCCCAGCATGCCCGCCGACATCCACTTGAAGACCCAGTGCAGCGAATGGGACTCGTACTCGTCGAAGTCCTCCGGGCGCTCGTCCCACATGCGCAGCAGCCGCGCGAACGGGACGAACATCTTGTCCTTCTCCAAGCTGTAGTTGTAGACCTTCAGCTGGTGTCCGAGCGCCTCGATCACGGCCAGCGGGATGCCCAGCTTCTCGGCCTCCACCAACAGCTGCTCCGCGCGCGCGTTGCGCGCCGGGCCCTCCGGCTGCTCGTAGTTGTCCGCCATCGCCCGGCGCAGCGAGTCGAAGTCCGTGACCTGGCTCATCGGAAGCCGTCCTTGGGCGAGTCGGTGTGGGTGGCCCATTCCAGAAGACCGATGAAGGCACGGTTCAGCAGCGCGGAGTCCGCGGGCCTGAGCGGCCGCTGGGCCATCAGCAGGGCCTGCCCGTACAGCGACTCGGTGGCCGTGCCGATCAACTCCGGTTCCTTCAGGGAACTGATCCTGCGGACCAGCGGATTGAGGTGGTTGAGCACCAGACGCGCGCGTGGAGCACTGCCCCGCAGCGAGCCCAGGATGCCCGCCCACAGCTCGTCGGCCTGCTCCTCGGCCTCCGCGCGTGCCTGCTCGTGGCGAGCCTGACGGTCGTCCAGGTGCAGCGCCGGCACGGACAGCGGATGGAACGCGCGCAGCACGACGTCGCAGCCCAGCGCGTCGAGCCTGGCGCGCGCCGCCGCCAGGAAGGCGGACAGCGCCAGCTCCTCGGCCGGGTCGACCGCGTCCAGGTGCGCGGTCACCGTGTCCGCGTCCAGTTCGGCGACCACCGTGCCCGGGCGCACCGACGGCAGCGCCTCGATCAGCTCGCTGTCGTACGTGTAGCCGCCGTTGACCACCCCGACACCCTGCGCGGACGCGATCGGCGCCACCTGGCGGTACTCCTCCACCGTCCGCGTGAAGTGCACGACCGGGTGCCGCTGCGCGAACTCCTCCAGGGACAGCCGCCCGTCGGTCGTCTCGAAGGGCAGCCACGGCAGCATCGTGCGCAGCATCTCCTTGTCGTGCCGCGCCAGCGACTTCACGCCCAGGTAGTGCACCGACAGGAAGGCGGCGAGCCGCTCGGGGTCACCGGCGGCGAGAGAGGTCAGCCAGGACCGGATGCGCTCCCCGAGGGCGTCGCGCACGGCCGCGAGGGTCTCGTCCTCGTACAGCGACTCGCGCGACGCCGTGGGCCGCAGGCTGTCCGTGTCGAGCACACAGCGTACGAAGAACGCCCAGTCCGGCAGCAGCTGTTCGGCCCGCTCCGTCAGCAGCATGCCCTTCAGGTGCACCCGGTGACCCGCCCGCTGCGCCGGGCTCACCGCGGTCGGCAGCACGTACGCCACACCCCGGATGCCCGCGAGCGGCACATCCAGGTCGATGGAGTCCAGCGGGGCGAACCCGAACAGGTCGTGACAGTGGCGCGCCAGGGCCACCCTGCGGGCCGCGGGGGAGGGGTGGGCGCGGTCCCAGGGCGCCGGCAGATCCGTGACCGGCTCGTCGCCGACCCGGACGTCGTACGGCAGCAGCGAACCGAAGTCCCGTGCCAGGGACCGCACCCGGTCCGCGGAGAGCCAGTCACCGGCACCCGGGCGCGCCACCAGGTGCACGGTGGTGCCGGGTTCGGGCCGGGCGTCCGACGGCAGGGTGCGCACGATGTACGAACCGTCGTCGGCGGCCGTCCACTCCACGGGCGGCGCATCCGGCGTACGGGCGCTGCGGCTGACGACCCGTATGCGCTCGGCCACGACGAAACACGCCAGCAGTCCGATGCCGAACTGCCCGAGGAAGTCGGAGCGCGCCTCCTGCAGCCCTGCGGCCGAGTCGGCCCGCTTGGAGCTGCGCCCGATGGTGGCGAGGAGGTTGTGCACATCGGACTCGGTGAGCCCGATGCCCGAGTCCTCCACGCGCAGCGCGCCGCCGTCCGCGTACAGCCGGACCGTGGCGGGCGCACCGGGCTGCTCGGCACGGCGGGCGGTGATCGCGTCCACCGCGTTCTGCAGCAGCTCGCGCAGATAGACCTTGGGGCTGGAGTAGAGGTGATGGGAGAGCAGGTCCACCAGGCCACGCAGGTCGACCTGGAAGGTATGGGCCGACGTGGGTGACTGTGAGGCCTGTGAGGACTGTGAGGTCTGGGAATCCATCGTCACGGCGCCGCGGGTGGGGGACGTTCGACGGCGCGGGGTCGGGCGGTCCCGGTGGGGCGGTGACCGCGGAGCGAGCCGGGGGTGGGCCATCGTAGGCCCGAAACCACCCCGCTGACCAGCGCTTTTGCAAGACGTATACGGCATTGTCAGTGCCGTGGTGTGCAATGGATCTCGTGCCCGCACTGCAAGAACCACCGAAACAACCTCTGAAGTCAGTGCTCGGCCCCGCCACCGCGAAGGTGATGGCCGAGCACCTCGGCCTGCACACCGTCGGCGACCTGCTCCACCACTACCCGCGCAGATACGAGGAGCGCGGACAGCTCACCCACCTCGCCGACCTCCCCATGGACGAGCACGTCACGGTGGTCGCCCAGGTCGCCGACGCCCGCCTGCACACGTTCGCCTCGGCCAAGGCCCCCCGTGGCAAGGGCCAGCGCCTGGAGGTGACCATCACCGACGGCAGTGGCCGCCTCCAACTCGTCTTCTTCGGCAACGGCGTGCACAAGCCCCACAAGGAACTCCTGCCGGGCACCCGCGCGCTGTTCGCGGGCAAGGTCTCGGTCTTCAACCGCAGGCTCCAACTCGCCCATCCGGCCTACGAACTGCTGCGCGGCGACGATGTGGCCGAAGCGGTGGACAGCTGGGCGGGCGCCCTGATCCCGCTCTACCCGGCCACGGCCAAGCTGGAGTCCTGGAAGATCGCCAAGGCGGTGCAGACGGTGCTGCCCAGCGCCCAGGAGGCCATCGATCCCCTCCCGGGGTCCCTGCGTGCGGGCCGAGGCCTGATCCCCCTCCCCGAGGCCCTGCTGAAGATCCACCGCCCGCACACGAAGGCGGACATCGCCGACGCCCGCTCCCGCCTGAAGTGGGACGAGGCGTTCGTCCTCCAGGTCGCCCTGGCCCGCCGCCGCCACGCGGACACCCAACTCCCGGCGGTGGCCCGCAGACCGAAGCCGGACGGCCTCCTGGCGGCCTTCGACGAGCGCCTGCCCTTCACGCTCACGGAAGGCCAGCAGAAGGTCTCGAAGGAGATCTTCGCCGACCTGGCGACGGAACACCCGATGCACCGGCTGCTCCAGGGCGAGGTCGGCAGCGGCAAGACCCTGGTCGCCCTGCGCGCCATGCTCGCCGTCGTCGACGCGGGCGGGCAGGCCGCCATGCTCGCGCCCACGGAAGTCCTCGCCCAGCAGCACCACCGCTCGATCGTCGAGATGATGGGCGAGCTGGCCGAGTCGGGGATGCTCGGCGGGGCCGAGCAGGCCACCAAGGTGGTGCTGCTCACCGGGTCCATGGGGGCGGCCGCACGACGGCAGGCGCTGCTCGATCTCGCCACCGGGGAGGCCGGGATCGTGATCGGCACCCATGCCCTGATCGAGGACAAGGTGCAGTTCCGCGACCTCGGGCTGGTGGTGGTGGACGAGCAGCACCGGTTCGGTGTGGAGCAGCGCGACGCACTGCGCGGCAAGGGAAAGCAGCCACCGCACCTGCTGGTGATGACCGCCACGCCGATTCCCCGGACCGTCGCCATGACCGTCTTCGGCGACCTGGAGACCTCCGTGCTCGATCAGCTTCCGGCCGGGCGGTCGCCGATCGCCAGCCATGTGGTGCCCGCCGCGGACAAGCCGCACTTCCTGGCGCGCGCCTGGGAGCGGGTCCGGGAGGAGGTGGCGGGCGGACATCAGGCGTACGTGGTGTGTCCGCGGATCGGCGACGAGGAGGAAGACCCCAGGAAGGCGCGCAAGTCGCCCGAGGACGAGGCGGAGAAGCGTCCGCCGCTCGCGGTGCTCGACGTGGCCGCCCAACTCGCCGAGGGGCCGCTGAAGGGCCTTCGGGTGGAGGTGCTGCACGGCAGGATGCAGCCCGACGACAAGGACGCGGTGATGCGCCGGTTCGCCGCCGGCGAGACCGACGTCCTGGTCGCGACGACGGTCATCGAGGTCGGCGTCAACGTCCCGAACGCCACCGTGATGGTGATCATGGACGCGGACCGCTTCGGGGTCTCACAGCTCCACCAGCTGCGCGGCCGGGTCGGACGGGGATCCGCGCCCGGGCTGTGCCTCCTGGTCTCCGAGATGCCGGAGGCGAGCGCGGCCCGCCAGCGGCTGACCGCGGTCGCGTCCACGCTCGACGGCTTCGAACTCTCCCGGCTCGACCTCGAGCAGCGGCGCGAGGGCGACGTCCTCGGCCAGGCCCAGTCCGGCGCCCGCACCTCCCTGCGCATGCTCGCCGTCATCGACGACGAGGAGATCATCACCCAGGCCCGCGAGGAGGCCGCGGCGGTGGTGGCGGCCGACCCGGACCTGGAACACCTGCCCGGGCTGCGCACGGCGCTGCAGGCCCTGCTGGACGACGAGAGGGAGCAGTACCTGGAGAAGGGGTGACCCCGTCGCTCTCAGGGCGGGCGTGCTCGGGGCCGGACGTGGCTGAGAGACTGAAGACGTCACCGCACGCAGACCGACAAGACCGACAAGGACCGAAGAGATGACCCGCGTGATCGCCGGTCGCGCCGGCGGGCGCCGGCTCGCCGTTCCGCCCGGGCACGGGACCCGCCCCACCTCCGACCGGGCGCGCGAGGGCCTCTTCTCGACCTGGCAGGCCCTCCTCGGCGGTCCGCTGGACGGCGAACGGGTGCTCGACCTCTACGCCGGCTCGGGCGCCGTCGGCCTGGAGGCCCTGTCCCGCGGGGCCGGCCACACTCTCCTCGTGGAGGCCGACGCCCGCGCCGCCCGCACCGTCCGTGAGAACGTCAGGGCGCTCGGCCTGCCCGGCGCGGAAGTCAGGGCGGGCAAAGCGGAACAGATCATCCGGACGTCGGTGCCGGGGGACCCGTACGACATCGTCTTCCTCGACCCCCCGTACGCCGTGTCCGACGACGATCTTCGCGAGATTCTGCTCACACTCCGCTCAGGGGGCTGGCTCGCGGCCGACGCCCTCGTCACCGTGGAGCGCAGCACCAGAGGCGGGGAATTCCGGTGGCCGGACGGCTTCGACGCGATCCGGGCCCGTCGCTACGGCGAGGGCACGTTTTGGTACGGTCGCGCCGCCTCTACGTGCGAAGACGCACGATGACCGGACCGGAGAGCGAGGGATCACAAGTGCGCCGCGCCGTCTGTCCCGGGTCGTTCGACCCGATCACCAACGGACACCTCGACATCATCGCCCGCGCCTCCAAGCTGTACGACGAGGTGTACGTGGCGGTGATGATCAACAAGGCCAAGAAGGGCCTGTTCGAGATCGACGAGCGGATCGACCTGATCCGCCAGGTCACCGCCGAGTTCGGGAACGTCACGGTGGAGTCCTTCCACGGCCTCCTCGTCGACTTCTGCAAGCAGCGCGACATCCCTGCCATCGTCAAGGGCCTGCGCGCCGTCAGCGACTTCGACTACGAGCTGCAGATGGCCCAGATGAACAACGGCCTCTCCGGCGTCGAGACCCTCTTCGTCCCCACGAACCCCACCTACAGCTTCCTGTCCTCCTCGCTCGTCAAGGAAGTCGCGGCCTGGGGCGGGGACGTCTCCCACCTGGTGCCCCCGATCGTCCTCGAAGCCCTCGACCAGCGCCTGAAGAAGGACTGAGCGGCCCCCGGCGGGGCCCCCGAGAACCTGACAGCCCGTCACTCGGTGTCGGGTGGTGCGGCAGTGGCCGTACAGTCGATCCGTCCGTCTCCAACACATCCGTAGAGAGTGGCGAGCACACGGTGGACGTGCAGAAGAAGCTCGACGAGATCGTCGCGGTGGTCTCCAGCGCCCGGTCCATGCCCATGTCGGCGTCGTGCGTGGTCAACCGCGCCCAGCTGCTCTCGATGCTCGAGGAGCTGCGCCAGGCGCTGCCCGACTCCCTGGCCGAGGCCCAGGAGCTCATCGGCGACCGGGAACAGATGGTCGAACGCGCCCGCCAGGAGGCCGAGCGGATCATCGAGAGCGCGCACGCCCAGCGCGGCTCCCTGATCTCCGACACCGAGGTCGCCCGCCGCTCCCAGGCCGAGGCCGACCGGATCCTCGCCGAGGCCCGCCAGGAGGCCGAGGAGATCCGCGCCGAGGCCGACGACTACGTCGACTCCAAGCTCGCCAACTTCGAGGTCGTCCTCACCAAGACGCTCGGCTCGGTCGGCCGCGGCCGCGAGAAGCTCCTCGGCACCGGCCCCGGCCTCGACGAGAACGGCTACGAGGACGAGGACGCCCCCGAGCGCAGCCACGACCCGGAGACCCTGCGCCGCGACGCCGACGCGTACGTGGACGCCAAGCTCGGCGCCTTCGAGGCCGTCCTCGCCAAGACCCTGGACGCCGTCGGCAAGGGCCGCCAGAAGCTGCACGGCCGCATCGCCACCGACGACCTCGGTGCCCTCGCCGGCGACACCACCACCGTCCAGCACACCAGCGACGCCGACTACCTCGCCGACCTCGCGGCCCTCGCCGAAACCCCGGACCCGGCGCCCGCGATCCCGGCCCAGCAGACGGAGCCGGCCTACGCGCAAGGGCAGGACCCGTACGGCTACCAGCAGCCCGACCAGTACGGTTACCAGCAGACGTACGCCCAGCAGGACGCCTACGGCTACCAGCAGGCCGACCCGTACGCCGCCTATCCCCAGGCCGGGGCCTACGACCAACACCAGCAGGCCGCGTACGACCAGGGGCAGAGCCAGCAGGGATACGGCGGGGCAAACGCCCTCGACGAGACCAGCCTCTTCGACACCAGCATGATCAGCGCCGAGCAGTTGCGGGCCTACGAACAGGAACGCGGCCGTCACTGAGCGCCCTGGCGCACGCGTTCCGGGACCCTTCGGGCGGACCGGATTGGGCCGAGAGCGGAAGGTCCAGTATCCTGGCTCTTCGGTCGCGCGTACGCACACGCTGTTTCGTAGACGTCCGCGATCACCGCTGCCCGGGAACACCGGAGGGCAGCGTTTCCCCGAGCTTCGAAGACCGAAAGCAGGAATGGCCCTGAACGCCCGCCTCGACCACCGCAACCCCCTCGTGTTCGACACGCACGAGCTGGGTCGGCGGCCTGGTGCGCTGCAGCGCCTGACCCGCACGGTCGACGCCCCCAAGGACTTCGGTATCCGCGGGGTCATCGGAGTGCCGGAAGGCGCGCCGGTGGAGCTCGAACTCCGCATGGAGTCGGTCATGGAAGGGGTGCTCGTCACGGGCACCGCCCGTGCCCGGGCCGAGGGGGAGTGCGTAAGGTGTCTGGAGCCGGTCGAGCTGGAGCTCGAAGCGGACTTCCAGGAACTGTTCTCGTACCCTGACGCCGACGACCGGGGCCGTGTGATCGCGGAACCGGGCGACGACGCCGAGGACGACGAGGACCGGTTCTTCCTCGAGGACGGACTCTTCGACCTCGAACCTCTGCTGCGCGATGCGGTGGTGCTCGCACTGCCGATGCAGCCGGTGTGCCAGGAAGACTGTCCGGGCCTGTGCGCCGAGTGCGGTGCGCGGCTCGCGGACGACCCGGACCACCACCACGACGCCGTCGACATCCGTTGGGCGGCACTGCAGGGAGTCGCCGACTCACTCACGAGCGGTGACAAGGACGAGACGAGCGGCGCCGAAGCGGGCGTCGACGAGAAGCAGGAGAAGTAGCCGTGGCTGTTCCGAAGCGGAAGATGTCGCGCAGCAACACGCGCCACCGCCGGTCGCAGTGGAAGGCTGCGGTCCCCACCCTGGTCGCGTGCGAGCGCTGCCACGAGCCCAAGCAGCAGCACATCGCGTGCCCGTCGTGCGGCACCTACAACAAGCGCCAGGTCCTCGAGGTCTGAGCGGCTGGTGAGAGGTCTGATGTCTGACGCCAAGGCGGACCCAAACGCCAGGAAGAAGGCGGACAACACAGCCTCGTCCCACACGCTTCTGGAAGGGCGGCTCGGCTACAAGGTCGAGTCCGCCCTTCTGGTGCGTGCGCTGACCCACCGCTCCTACGCGTACGAGAACGGCGGTCTGCCGACGAACGAGCGCCTGGAGTTCCTCGGGGACTCCGTGCTCGGCCTCGTCGTCACCGACACGCTGTACCGCACCCACCCCGACCTGCCCGAGGGCCAGCTGGCCAAGCTGCGGGCCGCGGTGGTCAACTCGCGTGCGCTGGCGGAGGTGGGCCGCGGGCTCGACCTCGGCTCCTTCGTCCGGCTCGGCCGGGGCGAGGAGGGCACGGGCGGCCGGGACAAGGCGTCCATCCTCGCCGACACCCTCGAAGCGGTGATCGGTGCTGTCTATCTCGACCAGGGGCTGGAATCGGCGGCGGAGCTGGTGCACCGCCTGTTCGACCCGCTGATCGAGAAGTCCTCGAATCTCGGCGCCGGCCTGGACTGGAAGACCAGCCTCCAGGAGCTGACCGCGACCGAGGGGCTCGGCGTTCCCGAGTACCTGGTCACGGAGACCGGCCCGGACCACGAGAAGACCTTTACTGCTGCCGCCCGCGTCGGAGGCGTCTCGTACGGCACCGGCACCGGCCGCAGCAAGAAGGAGGCGGAGCAGCAGGCCGCGGAGTCGGCCTGGCGCTCCATCCGCGACGCCGCGGACGAGCGCGCCAAGGCGGCGGCCGAGGCGGGGGCCCCCGACGGGACCACCGAGACCGCTGCCACGGCCCCGGCCAGCGACACGGCCACGGCCTGATTCCTTCATCACGGCCCCTGCCCCGGCACCTGTTGCCGGGGCAGGGGCCGTTTCATGGAACGACCCGGGCTCAAGGCGTGCTGAGACGCCCGCAGACGCTTCGACGACGTCCGCTCCGTCGCGCCCGGAGCGCTGCGGCGATGCCACGCCGGGCGGTCGGTGCGGCCGGCGTCCGCTCCCTTGCGCGCCCGCCGGTCCTTCCGTGCCGGTACGCACCGGCCGTCGGTGCGCTTCGGCCCGCCGTTCCGGACGGGGCGTCACCCGTTCCGGACCAAGAGGTACGCTGCGGACGTCGCCCCCTGTTCACCCTTCCGGAGGAGTCCGTGCCCGAGTTGCCCGAGGTCGAAGTCGTGCGGCGCGGGCTGGAGCGCTGGGTGGCCCACCGGACGGTCGCCGAGGTGGAGGTGCTGCACCCGCGGTCCGTCCGCCGTCACCTGGCCGGCGGGGACGACTTCGCGCACCGGCTGAAGGGGCAGCGCATCGGCACCCCCAGCCGCCGCGGGAAGTACCTCTGGATCCCCGTCGAGACCACCGGCACGGCGATCCTCGCCCACCTCGGTATGAGCGGCCAGCTCCTCGTCCAGCCGCACCGGGCGCCGGACGAGAAGCACCTCAGGATCCGGGTCCGCTTCGACGACGCCCTCGCCACCGAGCTGCGCTTCGTCGATCAGCGCACCTTCGGCGGCCTCTCCCTGCACGAGACCGCCCCCGACGGGCTGCCCGACGTCATCGCGCACATCGCCCGCGACCCGCTCGACCCGGTCTTCGACGACGAGGCCTTCCACCAGGCACTGCGCCGCAAGCGCAGCACCATCAAACGGGCCCTGCTCGACCAGTCGCTGATCAGCGGCGTCGGCAACATCTACGCGGACGAGGCGCTGTGGCGCTCCCGTATCCACTACGAACGCCCCACCGCCCACTTCACGCGCCCCCGTACCACTGAACTCCTCGGTCACATCAGGGATGTGATGAACGCGGCGCTCGCCGTCGGCGGCACCAGCTTCGACAGCCTCTACGTCAACGTCAACGGGGAGTCGGGCTACTTCGACCGGTCCCTGGACGCGTACGGCCGCGAGGGCGAGCCCTGTCGGCGCTGCACCACGCCCATGCGCCGCCGCCCCTGGATGAACCGCTCCAGCTACTTCTGCCCGAGCTGTCAGAGGGCGCCGCGCGTCTCGTCGTAACGCTCGCGGGCCGCAAGGACGTCGTCCATACGGCCCTCCACACAGTGGATGAGGGCCAGCAGGCGCTCGGCGACCTCGCGGCCGACGGGGGTCAGTTCGTAGTCCACCCGCGGCGGGTTGGTCGGCTGGGCCTCGCGGTGCACCAGGCCGTCGCGCTCCAGCGCGTGCAGGGTCTGGGACAACATCTTCTCGCTCACGCCGTCGACCCGGCGGCGCAGCTCGTTGAAGCGCATCGAGCCCTCGTACAGCGCTCCGAGCGTGAGTCCGCCCCAGCGGCCGGTGACGTGCTCCAGCGTGCCGCGCGAGGGGCATGCCTTGGCGAACACGTTGTAGGCGAGGTCCTGTTCCTCCGTGCGCTCCTGGGTGCCGTTCATGCCCCAAGCGTACGCGAGCGCAGCGCTAACCACCAGGTTGCACTAACCAAAAGTTAGTGCTTTCCTTTGGTTGCCGCCGGTGAGCTGCACGCCTTTGCTGTGGCTGCCGTTTCATGACCTCTGAGGAGAGCGAACCGTGACCACCCCTGTTGTCTCCATCGCCTACCACTCCGGCTACGGCCACACCGCCGTCCTCGCCGAGGCCGTACGGGACGGCGCCGCCGACGCCGGCGCCCAGGTCCACCTGATCAAGGTCGACGAGATCACCGAGGAGCAGTGGGCGACCCTCGACGCCTCGGACGCCGTCGTCTTCGGCTCGCCGACCTACATGGGCACCGCGTCCGGCGCCTTCCACGTCTTCGCAGAGGCGTCCTCGAAGCGGTGGTTCGGGCAGGACTGGAAGGACAAGCTGGCCGCCGGCTTCACCAACTCCGGGTCCAAGAGCGGCGACAAGCTGCACACCCTGCAGTTCTTCCAGATCCTGGCCGCGCAGCACGGGATGAACTGGGTCAACCTCGGTCTGCACCCCGGCTGGAACGTCAGCACCGGCTCCGAGCACGACCTCAACCGCCTCGGCGTCTTCGCCGGTGCCGCCGCACAGACCAACAACGACCAGGGCCCGGAGGCCGTCCACAAGGCCGACATCGCCACCGCCCGGCACCTCGGCCGCCGCGTCGCGGAGGCGGCACGCGTCTTCACGCTCGGCCGCGCGGCCGCCTGAGCCGCCCGGACACGGCCGTGCCCCCGCCCCGGAGACCCCGGGGCGGGGGCACGCGCGTACGGGTGCGGCAGTACAGGAGGGCGTCAGTGGCCGAAGAAGTGACGGGCCGGGTCTCTGACCTGCGGCCTCCCGTCGTCGTACAGGCTGCCCATGTACCAGTCGTCGTCATGGACAGGCTTCACAAGGCACAGGCCGTCTTGTTGTCATTCGACGGTGTGAAGACCGCGTTTCCGAAAGGAGCGACGCCCCGCCCGTAGGGTCAAGGCCACCACCGTGACCGCCAGCACGAGGTTGAGAGTGTCCACGATCATGACGACGGAGTAGGGCGCGAGCAACAGCCTCGGCACCTTGCCGCCGATCATCCCCAGGCCCACGAGGAGGGGGAACCATGCCCGAAAGAATCGCATGGTCTGATCGGGACTCGCTCCCTTTCGAACCTTGGTCCGCTCCCACCACCGGCTGCCGATACTCACGAGGACTAGCGCGCACCCCATCGCGACCACGGACCAGTCCATGAACCGCAGCATCACATCTCCTTGATCGGCAGACGGATCTTCCTCCCGCGGGTAACCGAGGTCAAGGGAACGGCGTCCCACAGCAGCCCTGGCCCTTTGAGTCCTGGAGCTGTGCGCGACGCCCCGGGCACACTCAGGCACTGTGACCGCTGCGCGGTACTGCCGGGGAGTCGCCGGGCCACGCGGGCCGTGCCAGACCGCCTAGGAGTGCTGGCGTCCGGCGCCGTTGATGTCACTCGCGGATGTCAGAACGGCGTAGTCCAGAGATCGGCCCGGCCGCCGAGGAATAGTCAAGACCTGTGGAGCGGCGTGTCATGCGACTTGCTGGGTGCCTCCTGGTTCCGGGTCGGCCTCTTCCGCGGGTTGGTTGAGGAGGATGGGCCTGGTGGAACCTCAGTCCTAGAATCGGGCCATGGGAAGGACCGACCGCGCCAGCCGGGTGATCGCGGCACCACCCGAGACCGTCTACGGCGCCCTCCTCGACCGGGAGTCCCTCGAGGCCTGGCTGCCGCCGGACGGCATGCGCGGGCGGGTCGAGCGGTGGGACCCCCGGCCTGGTGGCGGGTTCCGGATGGTCCTCACCTACCTCGACCCCGCCGACAGTCCCGGCAAGACATCAGATGCGACGGATGTCGTCGACGTCGGGTTTGCCGCCCTGGTGCCACCGGAGCGCGTGGTACAGCGGGCTGTGTTCGAGGCTGACGATCCGTCGTACGCGGGCACCATGACGATGACTTGGCACCTCACCGCCGCCGGTGACGGGACCGAGGTGACCGTCACCGCCACGGACGTGCCACCCGGCATCGACCAAGCGGACCACGAGGCCGGGATCGCCTCCTCGCTGGCCAACCTGGCGTCGTACGTCGAAGCGGCCGACTGACTCAGTTCGACTGTGCCCCGAGCCCGGCCACCTCGTCGAGGAAGCGGTCGAGCACCCACACCCGTCATCGCGCGCATCCCATCAGATGACGGCGGAGTAGTTGCCAGGATCGGTGGAACTGGTGAGGTTGTTCAGGCTGCGTGGGCTTCGGGGCGTTCGACGAGGTGGCCGAGTGCGAGTGTGACCTTGCTGTACCACTACCCCCGTCCTTGACGGCAGCGAACAGATCCTTGATGCCAAGGGATTCGAAGAATTACTCGAGCATACCCTTATTGGTTTCAGTGTCCTCTTTGATGGCCTTCAGGATCGAACTGGTTTTGTCCTCGAGTTGCTTTCTCGTGGCGGCAGTGGACGGAGAATCCGCGGTCTTGACGTCGTCGACGCCCCGCTGGACTTCTCCGACCTTTGTCGGGATTTCGTCTTCTTTGGCGTCCGACATGAAAAAACTCTGGGTGGGGTTCGAGGATTGACGCGGCGGTCACCCGTTGATAACCTCGGCACCAATTGCCGCACGAAGGGGGGAATATGAGTGGCATCGCGGTCACGGGCATTATCCTGATGATTCTCGGCGGGCTTATCTGTTTCGCCAATTCAGGCGGTCTACTACTTTTCCTGAAACTGCGGAACCTGCAACTACACGGCGTAGAAGGGGAAGCCGTCTCCACGCTTCAGGAATGGATCAGCAAAGGGCATCGCGTCTATTACGACCTCAAACTGCCCGAGGGTAGTCCCCTGACCAGTTTCATCGAGGTCGGCGTGGAGCCGCGGGGGCCGGTGGGCACCGTCGTGCCGGTGGTGTATGACCGGAGGAAGCCGAAACGGGCCAGAACGGGCATGCTCGCAGACATTGAGGTGGCCGAAGAGTGGTTCTACGTGAAGGTCTTCTGGATCCCCGGCCTGGCATGCGTCGTGCTCGGCGCGGTGCTTGCGCTCGTTTTCTGGTGAGGCGAGGGCCACCGAAGCGGCAACGCGGACGCGAACGGGGACAGGCCATCGTCTGTGCCAGGTGGCGGTGTATGCGGTCGGCTTCACCCCGCACCAAGGCGAGGACGTCGCCCTGCTCGACGATGAGACGGCTGTAGACCGGGGTGTCCTCGAACAGTGGGGGTCTGCTCGTTTCGTCTGAATGGGGCGGGCGTCCGGGGGCCTCAGAGCTGTGGGTCGAGTGCTCGGCTTTGCCTGGGTCGATGGTATGCGGGATGGGAGCTCCCAGCATCCGCCACGACGGACCCGCAGTCGGCGACGGTGCCCCCTCCATCCCGGTGCCGGCCGATCCCCCGCCGGAGGCATTGTTCTGACCGTCGCGTACGCGGTGATCGACTCATGGCCACTGGCCCTATCCACCAGTGGGCGCGCCTCGGCGCAGCGCGGGCGGAGCGGGCCGGAGGCAGGAGCGGCGCCCGCAGCGGAGCCGGGAGCACGCCCGGCGGAGCGGAGCGCAGCCGGGGCTTGACGCGGGGGAGAGCAGCAAGGCCCTCAGCGAGTACCTGGGCCACCACGATCCCGGCTTCACGCTGCGCACCTACACGCACCTGATGCCGTCGAGCGAGACCCGGACCCGGGCCGCCGTTGATCGCGCCTTCCAGGAGGACGAAGCTGCGGATGACGGCCCGGAGACGGCCCAGGAAGGTTCCTAGGGCCCTGACCTGCGGTTATCTCAGTAGCCGAAGTCCTGCGTCCACCAGGGGCCGCCGGAGCCGAAGTGCACTCCGACGCCCAGCGTCGTGAAGTCGCAGTTCAGTATGTTCGCCCGGTGGCCGGGGCTGTTCATCCAGGCGTCCATGACGTCCTGCGGGGTCGCCTGCCCGCGGGCTATGTTCTCGCCGCCCAGGTCCGTTATGCCGAGCACGGCCGCCCGCTGCCACGGGTCCTTGCCGTCGGGGTCGGTGTGGTCGAAGAAGTTCCGCGCGGCCATGTCCTCGCTGAACGCCTCCGCCAGCTTGCGCAGCGGGCCGTTCGGGGTCACCGGTGAGCAGCCCACCTTGGCCCGCTCCCGGTTGACCAGCTTGATCACCTCGGCCTCGGCGGCGGCCTCGGAGGTCACCTTCTGGGCCGGGATCGTCACCGGCGTCTTCGTGGGCTGCTGCGCCGGCGGCGCGGCCGTCGCCGTGCTGTCCGTCGCGGTGGGGGACGGTGTCCGGGTGGGCTGGACCGTCGGCGCCGCCGAGGACCCCGAGGGGGTGGAGGGGGTCGCGGTCGCGGCCGGCGTGGGCGAGCGGTCGGCGTCACGGCTGGTGGACGAGGACCCGCGGGAGTCCGCGGTGCCGCTCGTGCCGCCCTGCTGGGTGGCGAAGCCCGACGGGGTGGTGCCGCCGGCCTGCACATCACCGGGGTCACCGCTCACCGAGAAGTGGTTGCCGCCGGGCAGTACCCCGGTGGCGACCGCCACGGTGCCCAGCGCCACGGCGGCGGAGACGCCCAGCAGGCCAGTGCGCACCGGCGTCGGGGCCTTCTTCCTGCGGTGCGAGCGGGTCGCGCGCCGCTCGGCCTCCAGGACCACGGCGAAGCCGTAGAGGTTCTCCGGGCCGTAGCGCTCCGGCGGAGTGTCGTAGCTCTCTGTGACCCTCTTGGCGCGGCCCCCCGTGGCGGCGCGTCCGGCGGCGGAGCGTCGGTGGCGTCCCATTGCTGGCCTTCCTGGTCTTGCGGTCGGCGCAACTCACACGATCGTGTGAGTTTCACGTGAGAGTTATGGGTGGGGACGGTACCGCATCGCGCACGGGACGGATGTGCCGGGAGGGACATTGGCCGGTTAGCGTGCACCCATGAACGACGACGCACGGCTGGTCGCGTGGGTGCGCGGACGTGTCCAGGGGGTGGGTTTCCGCTGGTTCACCCGGGCCAAGGCGCTGGAGATCGGCGACCTGAGTGGTTTTGCTCTGAATCTGGACGACGGACGGGTCCAGGTGGTCGCCGAGGGGCCCCGGAAGGGGTGCGAGCGCCTGCTGGAGTGGCTGCGGGGCAACGACACACCCGGGCATGTGGACGGAGTCACTGAGATTTGGGACACGCCCCGCGGCGGCTACGACGGCTTCGCGATCCGCTGAGCCGGACACCGAAGGCCCCCGCCGCGAAGGGCAGGGACGTGCCACCGGCATCTGCCCCGAGCGGAAAGGTGCTGGTGGTTGCCAAGAACCGGCTTGCCGTGGCAGGCTCCGCGGGGAAGGATGATCTCCACGCCCGCAGGGACCCGCAGGAGCCACAACGCCGCCCGCTCAGGGCCGCGCGCCCCCGGGTTGCCCGCCACCGCGGGGCGTGATCGTGTTGACCGTCAAACTTTTTGGTGAGACGCTGAAAGCCCCGCGCACCTTAGCTGTTTGGCATGGAAGAACGGCGTAGAACTCACCATGCCGGGCACCGCGGGTGCGAAAATCCCTCACGACCCACACCGCATCGGTCGGTCACTCAGTGTGGAGGACCATCCATCATGGCAAAGGCGCTTCTCGGTTACGTCGGCGGCTCCGACCCGCGACTCCTCTCCGAGATGCGACGGCTTCAGCAGCGCGTCCAGGAACTCGAAGCCGAGCTGGTACGGATCCAGGCGGAGAACGACGCGCTGTCGACGGCTGCCGCTCACGAAAGGCTCATGGAGAGCGTCGACGCACACCAGGCGGAGCCTGCGCTCACCTGATCACTGCATCACGCCACGGCACCAGCAGTGGTTGGGCTGCTCGTACCCACCGCTGAAGTTGTCAGAGTTGCAAGGGACGCTTCGGCGTCCCTTCTTTCTTGCCCCCCCGCGATCGTCCGCGCCCCCGCGCACCCCTTCGCTGTCTTTAACGGATGGTGTGCCCTGCCCGTTCAGGGGTGAAACCGCGGGTTCATGGAGTGAGACAGAGGCGGACGGTAGAGTCCAGCGGCGTGCACCTCAAGGCCCTGACCCTCCGCGGCTTCAAGTCGTTCGCCTCGGCGACCACGCTCCGGTTCGAGCCGGGCATCACGTGCGTCGTCGGCCCGAACGGCTCGGGCAAGTCCAATGTCGTGGACGCGCTCAGCTGGGTCATGGGCGAGCAGGGAGCCAAGTCGCTGCGCGGCGGCAAGATGGAGGACGTCATCTTCGCCGGCACCACCGGCCGCCCGCCGCTCGGCCGCGCCGAGGTGTCCCTGACCATCGACAACTCCGACGGTGCCCTCCCGATCGAGTACTCCGAGGTCACCATCACGCGGATCATGTTCCGCAACGGCGGCAGCGAGTACCAGATCAACGGCGATACCTGCCGCCTGCTCGACATCCAGGAACTCCTGTCCGACTCCGGCATCGGCCGCGAGATGCACGTGATCGTGGGCCAGGGCCAGCTCGACTCCGTGCTGCACGCCGACCCCATGGGCCGCCGCGCCTTCATCGAGGAGGCCGCGGGCGTCCTCAAGCACCGCAAGCGCAAGGAGAAGGCGCTCAGGAAGCTGGACGCCATGCAGGCGAACCTCGCCCGCGTCCAGGACCTCACCGACGAGCTGCGCCGCCAGCTGAAACCGCTGGGTCGGCAGGCGGCGGTGGCCCGCCGGGCGGCCGTGATCCAGGCGGACCTGCGCGATGCGCGACTGCGCCTGCTGGCCGACGACCTCGTACGGTTCCGGGAGGCCCTCAAGGCCGAGATCGCCGACGAGGCCGCGCTCAAGGAACGCAAGGAGACCGCCGAGGCCGAGCTGAAGAGGGCACTGCAGCGTGAGGCGCTCCTGGAGGACGAGGTACGCCGGCTGACGCCGCGTCTGCAACGGGCCCAGCAGACCTGGTACGAGCTGTCACAGCTCGCGGAGCGGGTGCGCGGCACCATCTCGCTGGCCGACGCCCGGGTCAAGAGCGCCACCTCCCAGCCGCCGGAGGAGCGGCGCGGACGCGATCCGGAGGACATGGAGCGCGAGGCCGCCCGCATCCGTGAGCAGGAGGCCGAGCTGGAGGCGGCCCTGGAGGCCGCCGAGCGCGCGCTGGAGGACACGGTCGCGCACCGGGCCGAGCTGGAGCGCGAACTGGCGCTCGAGGAACGGCGCCTGAAGGACGTGGCGCGCGCCATCGCGGACCGGCGTGAAGGGCTCGCCCGGCTGGGCGGGCAGGTGGGCGCCGCCCGTTCGCGCGCGGCCGCCGCCCAGGCCGAGATCGACCGGCTGGCCGCCGCGCGCGACGAGGCACAGCAGCGCGCCGTCGCCGCCCAGGAGGAGTACGAGACCCTCAAGGCCGAGGTCGACGGGCTGGACGCGGGCGACGCGGACCTCGCAGAACGGCACGAGACGGCCAAGGCCGCGCTCGCCGAGGCGGAGGCCGCCCTCACGGCCGCACGCGATGCGGTCACGGCGGCCGAACGAGGGCGCGCCGCCACCCAGGCCCGCCACGAGGCCCTGGCCATGGGCCTGCGCCGCAAGGACGGCACGGGCGCCCTGTTGGAGGCGAAGGACCGCCTGGCCGGCCTGCTCGGTCCGGCAGCAAAACTGCTGACGGTGACCCCGGGCCACGAGGCCGCCCTCGCGGCGGCCTTCGGTACGGCCGCGGACGCCCTGGCGGTGACGGACCCGGCCTCGGCGGCCGACGCGCTTCGCCTGCTGCGCAAGCAGGACGGGGGACGGGCGGCGCTGCTGGTGGCGGGGGCGCCTGAGGAGCCGGCGGGCGTGCGCGACAGCGGCGGTGCCGACGGGCATCCCTTCGCCGCCGACCTCGTCCGCGGCCCCGCCGACCTGATGCCCGCCGTACGTCGGCTGCTGCGCGGCATCGTCGTCGTGGGCACCCTCGAGGACGCCGAGGAGCTGGTCGGGGCGCGCCCCGAGCTGACCGCAGTCACCGCCGAGGGCGATCTCCTCGCAGCGCACTTCGCGCACGGGGGGTCCGCCGGGGCGCCCAGCCTGCTCGAGGTTCAGGCCTCCGTCGACGAGGCCGCCGCCGAGCTGGAGGAACTCGCCGCGCGGTGCGAGGAGTTGGCCGAGGCGCAGCGGCTCGCGGGGGAGCGCCGCAAGGAGTGTGCCGCGCTCGTCGAGGAGCTGGGAGAGGGGCGTCGGGCGGCCGAGCGGGAGAAGTCCCAGGTCGCCCAGCAGCTGGGCCGGCTCGCCGGGCAGGCGCGGGGGGCCGCCGGAGAGGCCGAGCGCAGTGTCGCCGCCGCCGCGCGCGCCCAGGAGGCGCTCGACAAGGCCCTGCAGGAGGTCGAGGAACTCGCCGAGCGGCTCGCCGTCGCCGAGGAGATGCCGGTCGAGGAGGAGCCCGACACCTCCGTACGTGACCGCCTCGCCGCCGACGGCGCCAACGCGCGGCAGACCGAGATGGAGGCCCGCCTCCAGGTCCGCACCCACGAGGAACGCGTCAAGGGACTGGCCGGACGCGCCGACTCCCTGGACCGGGCCGCCCGCGCCGAACGTGAGGCGCGCGCGCGTGCCGAGCAGCGGCGGGCCCGGCTGCGCCACGAGGCGGCCGTCGCCGAGGCCGTCGCCTCCGGCGCCCGGCAGCTCCTCGCCCATGTCGAGGTCTCCCTGAGCCGGGCGGAGGCCGAGCGCGCCGCCGCCGAGGCGGTCAAGGCACGCCGGGAGGAGGAACTGGCGGCGGCCCGCACGCACGGCCGCGACCTCAAGGCCGAGCTGGACAAGCTCACCGACTCCGTCCACCGCGGCGAGGTGCTCGGCGCCGAGAAGCGGCTGCGCATAGAGCAGCTGGAGACCAGGGCGCTGGAGGAGCTGGGCCTCGAGCCGACGGTCCTGGTCGCCGAGTACGGCCCCGACCAGCTCGTACCGCCGTCCCCGCCCGCCGAGGGCGAACAGCTGCCCGAGGACCCTGAGCATCCGCGCAACCAGCCCCGCCCCTTCGTGCGCGCCGAGCAGGAGAAGCGGCTCAAGGCCGCCGAACGCGCCTATCAGCAGCTCGGCAAGGTCAACCCGCTCGCCCTGGAGGAGTTCGCCGCGCTGGAGGAGCGCCACAAGTTCCTCAGTGAGCAGCTCGACGACCTGAAGAAGACCCGCGCCGACCTGCTTCAGGTGGTGAAGGAGGTCGATGAGCGCGTCGAGCAGGTGTTCACCGAAGCCTATCGGGACACGGCCCGCGAGTTCGAGGGCGTCTTCAGCAGGCTGTTCCCCGGCGGCGAGGGCCGCCTGGTCCTGACCGACCCGGACAACATGCTCACCACGGGCGTGGACGTCGAGGCGCGGCCTCCGGGCAAGAAGGTCAAGCGGCTCTCCCTGCTCTCCGGCGGCGAGCGGTCACTGACGGCCGTCGCCCTGCTGGTGTCGATCTTCAAGGCCCGGCCCAGCCCGTTCTACGTGATGGACGAGGTCGAGGCGGCGCTCGACGACACGAACCTGCAGCGGTTGATCCGCATCATGCAGGAGCTGCAGGAGGCCTCGCAGCTCATCGTGATCACGCACCAGAAGCGGACGATGGAGGTCGCCGACGCGCTGTACGGCGTCTCCATGCAGGGCGACGGTGTGTCGAAAGTCATCTCGCAGCGGCTCCGCTAGGCGACTGCTCTCTACACCAGTTGCTAGCTGCATGTTTTCACATCTTCAACACTTGAACATAACCACTCGTTCGCATGCCTCGAAGGTCACAGGGGCCCGGTATTGACTTCGATACTTGAAGGCATAGTCTCTGCAACGTTGCTTTTACCTTCAGATATGAGCGGCGTTAACGAGTGCTCCCCGGGTACTTGACACGCCACCCATACCCGAAAGGGCCCAGCCCACCCCCGGCAGCGTTGCCGGTGGCCCGAGGAGTACACGTTGACCAGCACAGCGCAGGCATCCAGGACAGGAGCCGGTACGGCTCACCCCGATCATCTCGGGCACGTCATCTTCATCGCGGCGGCCGCCGCGATGGGCGGCTTCCTCTTCGGCTACGACAGCTCCGTGATCAACGGCGCCGTCGAGGCCATCCGGGACCGCTACGACATCGGCTCCGCAGCGCTGGCCCAGGTCATCGCCATCGCCCTGATCGGCTGTGCCGTCGGCGCCGCCACCGCCGGGCGCATAGCCGACCGCCTCGGCCGCATCCGGGTGATGCAGATCGCGGCGGTTCTCTTCGTCGTCAGCTCGGTCGGCTCCGCTCTGCCTTTCGCGCTGTGGGACTTCGCCCTCTGGCGCGTCATCGGCGGCTTCGCCATCGGCATGGCCTCCGTGATCGGCCCCGCCTACATCGCCGAGGTCGCCCCGCCGGCCTACCGCGGCCGGCTCGGTTCCTTCCAGCAGGCCGCGATCGTCGTCGGCATCGCCATCTCCCAGCTGGTCAACTGGGGCCTGCTCAACGCCGCCGGCGGCGACCAGCGCGGCAAGCTGATGGGCCTGGAGGCATGGCAGGTCATGCTCGGCGTCATGGTCGTCCCGGCCGTCCTGTACGGCCTGCTCTCCTTCGCCATCCCCGAGTCCCCCCGCTTCCTGATCTCCGTCGGCAAGCGTGAGCGCGCCCGGGAGATCCTCGCCGAGGTCGAGGGCCAGGGCACGGACCTCGACGCCCGCGTCACCGAGATCGAGCACGCCATGAAGAGCGAGCACAGGTCCAGCTTCAAGGACCTGCTCGGCGGCGGCTTCTTCTTCAAGCCGATCGTCTGGATCGGCATCGGCCTGTCGGTCTTCCAGCAGTTCGTCGGCATCAACGTCGCGTTCTACTACTCCTCGACGCTGTGGCAGTCGGTCGGCGTCGACCCGACGGACTCGTTCTTCTACTCCTTCACCACCTCGATCATCAACATCGTCGGCACCGTGATCGCGATGATCTTCGTGGACCGCGTCGGCCGCAAGCCGCTCGCGCTCATCGGCTCCATCGGCATGGCCGTCGGCCTCGCACTGGAGGCCTGGGCGTTCTCGTTCCACCTGGTCGACGGCAAGCTGCCGAGCACCCAGGGCTGGATCGCCCTGATCGCCGCCCACGTGTTCGTCCTCTTCTTCGCCCTGTCCTGGGGCGTGGTCGTCTGGGTCATGCTCGGCGAGATGTTCCCGAACCGGATCCGCGCCGCCGCGCTGGGCGTGGCCGCCGCCGCGCAGTGGATCGCCAACTGGGCCATCACCGCGAGCTTCCCCTCGCTGGCCGACTGGAACCTGTCCGGCACCTACGTGATCTACGCGGTCTTCGCCGCGCTCTCCATCCCGTTCGTCCTGAAGTTCGTGAAGGAGACGAAGGGCAAGGCGCTGGAGGAGATGGGCTGAGCCTGACAAAGGCTCCTCAAACTCGAGGAGAAGGGCCAAGTCCCCGCTGCCCCTCTCCTCGGACCCTGCCGCCGCCCGGCTCGGCCACTGCCCGAGCCGGGCGGCGGTCTTCTGCCGGCCTCCTGTGTACGAGGCTCAGCTCTCCAGCCCGGGGAGCACCCTCTCGCAGAACAGATGCAGGCTGCGCCAGCCCTCGTCCACCGGCATGCCGCCGGTCAGCGGATGCAGGACGTGGGTGTCCAGGCCCAGGCCCAGGCACTCCTCGGGTGTCACGATCCGGTACACGCCCTCCGCCCGCAGTTCCTCCACCGTCGCGGCCGCCGACCTGACCGCCGAGCGGACGCCACGGCCGCCGGACTGCCAGGACGCGTACGTCCGCGCCTCGTGCAGGAAGTGCTTCCCGTACCTGGCCCACGCCCGGTCCGGATCCTCCGCGAGGTGCAGCAGCGGCGTCCTCTCGGCGGGCATCATCGTCCAGCCCTCCCTGCCGTACTCCGCCAGCCGCTGCCTGTAGTAGGCCTCCAGCTCCGGCAGGTGCGCGCTCGGGAAGAACGGCAGGCCCAGCCGGGCGGCTCGGCGGGCGGCCGCCTTCGAGGAGCCGCCGACCAGTAACAGGGGGTGCGGCTGGGTGTACGGGCGCGGGGTGACCCGTACGGTACGGCCCCGATAGGCGAACTCCTCGCCGGTCCACGCCCTCAGCACCGTCTCCAGCAGCTCGTCCTGGAGCCTTCCGCGCCGCTCGAAGTCGACACCGAGGAAGGCGTACTCCTCGGGCCGGTAGCCGACCCCGGCGACGGTCACCAGCCGGCCGCCGCTGACCAGGTCCAGGACGGCGATGTCCTCGGCGAGCCGCAGCGGGTCGTGCAGCGGCCCGATCACCGCCGAGACGGTGACCGCGAGCCGCCGGGTCGCGCCGAGCACGGCACCGGCGAAGACGAACGGCGACGGCAGCCAGTTGTTCACCGCCCCGTGGTGCTCCTCCGTCTGCACGGTGGTGATCCCCCGGTCGTCGGCGTACGCGGCCATCTCCACCGCGGCCCGGTATCGGGCACCCAGCGAGGCCGGGGTCGCCCCGGGCTCGACGAGGTTGAACCGTACGACCGTGACGGCCATGACAGGGCCCCCTTCGCCTTCGCCGGACGGGTGCGCGGGGGGACGTTAGCTGAGGGAGCGTCAGACGACCAGGGGTGTGCGGCCCCGGAGCCGCCGCCGAACGGGGCGGTGCCCGGTCGCGCATACTGGACCCGTTATGGAAACCGTCATCCTTGCTGTAGTCATCGCCGTGGTCGTGCTCGGCGCGCTCGGCGGGCTCATCGTCGGCAGCCGGCGCCGCAAGCCGCTGCCCCCGCCGCCCCCTACGACGCCCGACATCACCGCCCCTCCGGCCGAGCCGCACGTCGGCGACGAGGCCGAGACGCCGCGCGACGAGGAGCGCCGGACGATAGAGGAGGTGGATCTTCCGGGCGGTGGGGCTCCCGTCGCCGTCGAGGAGCCGCCCGTCGTCGAGGCGCCCCCGATCGAGATCCCCGAGCCCACCGCCGGCCGCCTGATCCGCCTGCGCGCCCGTCTGTCCCGTTCGCAGAACGCGCTCGGCAAGGGACTCCTCACCCTCCTGTCCCGGGAACACCTCGACGACGAGACCTGGGAGGAGATCGAGGACACACTGCTCACCGCCGACGTCGGCGTGCAGCCCACCCAGGAGCTGGTCGAGCGGCTGCGTGAGCGCGTGAAGGTGCTCGGCACCCGCACGCCCCAGGAGCTGCGCGGTCTGCTGCGCGAGGAGCTGCTCACGCTGGTCGGCACGGACATGGACCGCACCGTCCGCACCGAGCCCGAGTCCAGCAAGCCCGGCATCGTGATGGTCGTGGGCGTCAACGGCACCGGCAAGACCACCACCACCGGCAAGCTGGCCCGGGTCCTGGTGGCCGACGGTCGCACCGTCGTCCTCGGCGCCGCCGACACCTTCCGCGCCGCCGCCGCCGACCAGCTGCAGACCTGGGGCGAGCGGGTCGGCGCCTACACCGTGCGCGGGCCGGAGGGCGGCGACCCGGCCTCCGTGGCCTTCGACGCGGTGAAGGAAGGCAAGGAGATGGGCTACGACGTCGTGCTCATCGACACCGCCGGCCGCCTGCACACCAAGACCGGCCTCATGGACGAGCTGGGCAAGGTCAAGCGCGTCGTCGAGAAGCACGCCCCGCTCGACGAGGTGCTGCTCGTCCTGGACGCCACGACCGGGCAGAACGGTCTCGTCCAGGCCCGCGTCTTCGCCGAGGTCGTGGACATCACCGGCATCGTGCTCACCAAGCTCGACGGCACGGCCAAGGGCGGCATCGTGGTGGCGGTCCAGCGGGAGCTGGGCGTACCGGTGAAGCTGGTCGGCCTCGGCGAGGGTGCCGACGACCTGGCGCCGTTCGAGCCGGAAGCGTTCGTGGATGCGCTTATCGGGGACTGAGCGCGCCGACGCACGCGGTGCGTGCGTGACCGTACGGAAGAAGGGCCCCGTTCCATGGTGCAGCTGGAACGGGGCCCTTCCGTTTGGGTGGAGCCCCTCTTGTCCGTAACGGTTTCCCCGTGTCGGTGGAGCCAGCCCCGCTCGAATCGGCCGACCTGGTGCTGTGGCCGGAAAGGTTCACCGGCTCGCGACGCCCGGCACGGCACCTCGCCGCGTTGTCGCATCGCCCGAGTACATCCGGTACGCGGGCGACGCTCCGCCGTGCGATGCACCGCACCGGACGCCGCGAGCTGTCCGGCAGACCTTTCCGGCCACAGCACTAGACGCGTGAGCGATGCGCCACATACGCCAGCGTGCCGATCAGCAGGCGCGCCGCCGGGGGTCTCGTCGCCGAATCCAGGGCGGGGGAGCGGAGCCAGCGGACCGGGCCGAGGCCGCCGCGGTCCGAGGGCGGGGCCGTGATGTACACGCCGGGGCCCAGGGCGTGCAGGTCGAGGGCGGTGTCGTCCCACGCCATCCGGTACAGCAGGTCGGGCAGCTCGGCGGCGGACCCCGGGGCGACGAAGAAGTGCGCTCGGCCCTCCGGCGTCGCCGTCACGGGGCCGAGCGGCAGGCCCATGCGCTCCAGCCGGACCAGGGCGCGCCGCCCCGCCGACTCGGCGACCTCGATCACGTCGAACGCCCGGCCGACCGGCAGCATCACCGCGGCGCCCGGCACCTCGGCCCAGGCCTCGGTCACCTCGTCGAGTGTCGCGCCGGCGCCCACGACGGGCGCGAAGTCCAGTGGGTGCGCGCCGGGCGCGCCACAGTCCGCCTTGCCGCAGGAGCACCGCCCGGCGACCGCCCGTGCGCCGGGCACCACGTCCCAGCCCCACAGCCCGGTGTACTCGGCCACGGCCGTGCACTCCGACGAGCGGCCCCGGCGCCTCGCACCGGAGCGGATGTCGCGAATGCCCCGCGTGCCGCCGATCGTGAAGCCCATGCCCCCTCCAACGGGTCCAGCGCGCCGGTGGTTACGCCATGAGAGCGGAACGTGACTCTGAGTTCCCACTCGTCGGTCGTCTCCACGGGGTTCCGGGGAGCGCCCGGTTGCATCCCAGGGTGGTGTGCGGTCCGTGCGCGCCGGCGAGTGCACGCCTCCACCCGATTCCGGCTGTCATGTGTCAAGTGAATCGTGCGGGGCCCGCCCTTGGTTCATTCGAAGGGGTGGCGAATGGTGGCGTTTCTGTGTACGCCATGGCTGGACGGGTGACCGTAGGACTACTTTGAGTGCACGGTTTCTGGAAACGCATGCGCTCGTGGGTATGCCGGAGGCAAGTCGGTTCCCGTCCGACCGGTGAGAACCGCCGGACGCGGGACCGTGGGCAGCGGCATTCTGGTAGTGCTTGGCGCGCACGGCGACAAGTGGTCTGAGGGATGGGGGCGTTCCAGTGGGCGGCAGTGACGGAAGCGCAACGAACGCTGACAAGCGCCCCAACGAGCTGCTCACCTCGTGGTTCGTGCGCAGCGGCTGGTCGAAGGGCGAGCTGGCGCGTCAAGTGAACCGCCGGGCACGCCAGTTGGGAGCGAACCACATCTCCACGGACACCTCCCGGGTGCGCCGCTGGCTCGACGGGGAGAACCCGCGCGAGCCGATCCCGCGGATCCTGTCGGAGTTGTTCTCCGAGCGCTTCGGCTGTGTCGTCGCCGTCGAGGACCTCGGACTGCGCCCCGCCCACCAGTCACCCTCGGTGTCCGGGATCGACCTGCCCTGGACGGGCCCGCAGACCGTGGCCATGATCAGCGAGTTCTCGCGCAGCGACCTGATGCTGGCGCGGCGCGGCTTCCTCGGAACCTCGCTGGTCCTGTCCGCGGGCCCGTCCCTCATCGAGCCCGTGCAGCGCTGGCTGGTGCCGAGCCCCGCCTCCCCGCGCGAGAGCACCCCGCCCTCCTCGCCGTCCGGGCGCGCCCGCGGCCGGCTCTCCCAGCCCGAGCTGGACCTCCTCGAGGCCACCACCGTGATGTTCCGCAAGTGGGACGCCCAGTGCGGCGGCGGACTGCGCCGCAAGGCGGTCGTCGGCCAGCTGCACGAGGTCACCGACCTGCTGCAGGAACCGCAGCCCGAGGCCACCGCCAAGCGCCTGTTCAAGGTCGCCGCCGAGCTGGCCGAACTGGCCGGCTGGATGAGCTACGACGTCGGACTGCAGCCCACCGCGCAGAAGTACTTCGTGCTCGCCCTGCACGCCGCCAAGGAGGCGGGCGACAAGCCGCTCGGCTCGTACGTCCTCTCCAGCATGAGCCGCCAGATGATCCACCTGGGCCGGCCCGAGGACGCCCTGGAGCTCATCCACCTCGCCCAGTACGGCAGCCGTGACTGCGCGGGCCCGCGCACCCAGGCGATGCTGTATGCGATGGAGGCACGCTCCTACGCCAACATGGGGCAGCCCGGCAGGTGCAAGCGTGCCGTCCGGATGGCCGAGGACACCTTCGCCGACGCCGAGGACTGGGACGAGCCGGATCCCGACTGGATCCGCTTCTTCTCCGAGGCCGAGTTGTACGCGGAGAACTCCCACTCCTTCCGTGACCTCGCCTATGTCGCGGGCCGCAGCCCCACCTACGCCTCCCTGGCCGAACCCCTGATGCGGAAGGCCGTCGACCGGTTCGCCGATGACACCGAGCATCAGCGGTCGTACGCGCTCAATCTGATCGGCATGGCCACCGTGCATCTCCTCCAGCGCGAACCCGAGCAGAGCGCGGTGCTCACCAAGCGGGCCCTGGAGGTCGCCAAAAAGGTGCGCTCGGAACGTGTCAACACTCGTATTCGAAAAACCGTCGACACGGCTGTACGCGATTTCGGTGATCTCACGGAGATCGTCGAACTCACCGACCACCTCGCCACCCACCTGCCCGAGACCGCCGAAGCGGTCTGAACCCTCCCAGGGCACCAGGGGCCAAGGGCCCCGAGGACTCCGGCCGCGGCCGCCATCCCGAACCGCCCGACTCGGCTCCCCCCATGCCAGGTCACCGGATGGCCGCCGCGGCCGGACTGTCTTTTGCGCCCAGACCGGCGCCGCTCTCGCGGAGGTGGTTGCTCGCCGTGGGGGTTGATCAATTGATGGTTGCTGTGTGATTCCGCCGATGGTCGTGCTGCCCACCATCGAAGGTTGCGCCACGATAACGATCAGCGGGACCGACATCCGGCAGTTCATCAACGCGTAACGCGCCGGGCGCCTTCGTCACTGCGGTGAAACATCGAGGGGCTTCCACCGAAACGGCGCTGCGTCAATCTCGTGGCCCATAACCCCCACGCCCTCATGACCGGACCGCTCTCCGGCTTCGCCCGCACGGGGCCGTACCAACCGACGAGGAGACGCCGATGGCACCAGCCGCCATCATGCTTGCGGCGGACGCACCCAAGCTGTCGTCCGCCAACACAGGTTTCATGCTCATCGCTTCCGCCCTGGTGCTGATCATGACCCCGGGCCTGGCCTTCTTCTACGGAGGCATGGTCCGCGTCAAGAGCACCCTGAACATGCTGATGATGAGCTTCATCAGCATGGGCATCGTCACCATTCTGTGGGTGCTCTACGGCTTCTCCCTCGCCTTCGGCACGAACAACAGCTTCATCGGCTGGGACTCGGACTGGTTCGGCCTCCGCAAGATCGGTCTGACGGAGCTCTGGCCCGGCTACACGATCCCGATCTTCGTGTTCATGGTCTTCCAGATGATGTTCGCGATCATCACGCCGGCCCTGATAAGCGGCGCCCTCGCGGACCGTGTGAAGTTCTCGGCCTGGTCGCTCTTCATCGCGCTGTGGCTCACGATCGTCTACGTCCCGGTCGCCCACTGGGTCTGGGGCTCCGACGGCTGGGCCTTCAAGCTCGGTGTGATCGACTTCGCCGGTGGTACCGCGGTCCACATCAACGCCGGTGCGGCCGCGCTCGGCGTGATCCTCGTCATCGGCAAGCGCGTCGGCTTCAAGAGGGACCCGATGCGTCCGCACAGCCTTCCGCTGGTCATGCTCGGCGCGGGTCTGCTGTGGTTCGGCTGGTTCGGCTTCAACGCGGGCTCCTGGCTCGGCAACGACGACGGCGTCGGCGCGCTGATGTTCGTCAACACGCAGGTCGCGACGGCCGCCGCCATGCTGGCCTGGCTCGCCTACGAGAAGATCCGCCACGGCGCGTTCACCACGCTGGGAGCCGCCTCCGGCGCGGTCGCCGGTCTGGTCGCGATCACCCCGTCCGGTGGTGCGGTCTCCCCGCTCGGCGCGATCGCCGTCGGTGCCATCGCCGGTGCCGCCTGCGCCGCGGCCGTGGGCCTGAAGTTCAAGTTCGGCTACGACGACTCCCTCGATGTCGTCGGCGTCCACATGGTCGGCGGCATCATCGGCTCCCTGCTGATCGGCTTCTTCGCCACCGGCAAGGGCCAGTCCACCGCCACGGGCGTCTTCTACGGGGACCACAGCTTCACCCAGCTGTGGAAGCAGTGCGCCGGTGTCGGCGCGGTCCTCGCCTACTCCCTGGTCGTCTCCGCGGTTCTCGCCTTCCTCCTCGACAAGACGATCGGTATGCGGGTCACCGAGGACGAGGAGGTCTCGGGCATCGACCAGGCCGAGCACGCCGAGACCGCATACGACTTCAGCGGCGCGGGTGGCGGTGTCATCGGGACCGTCGCCTCGGCCCTGGCCGCCACGGAGACCAGGAAGGTGGACGCATGAGGCTCATCACCGCCGTCGTCAAGCCGCACCGGCTCGACGAGATCAAGGAGGCCCTGCAGGCCTTCGGGGTCCATGGCCTGACGGTCACGGAAGCGAGCGGCTACGGTCGGCAGCGGGGACACACCGAGGTCTACCGTGGCGCCGAGTACACGGTCGACCTGGTACCCAAGATCCGTATCGAGGTGCTGGCCGAGGACGACGACGCCGAACAGCTCATCGAGGTCATCGTCAAGGCGGCCCGCACCGGCAAGATCGGTGACGGCAAGGTCTGGTCCATCCCGGTCGAGACGGCCGTACGGGTCCGGACCGGCGAGCGCGGACCCGACGCGCTCTAGACACGCACGGAACAGGAGTCGCTGGGTGACGAGTACGGACGTACGTACGGAAGCAGAGGGCTCGGGACCCAGCGGCTACGCGGCGGCCCGGCTGCGCCTCCTCACGGAGGGGGCGCAGTCCGGGCCGCCGCGCCGTGCCGCCCTGTCCGACCTGACGGACGGCTGGCTCGCGGAGCTGTTCGCCGCCGGCGCCGAGGGAGTGCGGGGCGTGTCCCTGGTCGCCGTCGGCGGGTACGGCCGCGGCGAGCTGTCCCCGCGCAGCGACCTCGACCTGCTCCTGCTGCACGACGGGAGCGACGGCAAGGCGGTCGCGGCCCTCGCCGACCGCATCTGGTACCCCGTGTGGGACCTCGGTCTGGCCCTCGACCACTCCGTGCGCACTCCGGCGGAGGCCCGCAAGACCGCCGGCGAGGACCTCAAGGTGCAGCTCGGCCTCCTGGACGCCCGGCACCTGGCGGGCGACCTCGGGCTCACCGCCGGCCTGAGGACGGCCGTGCTGGCCGACTGGCGCAACCAGGCGCCGAAACGTCTCCCCGAACTCCAGCAGCTGTGCGCCGAGCGGGCCGAGCGGCAGGGTGAGCTGCAGTACCTGCTGGAACCGGACCTCAAGGAGGCCCGGGGCGGGCTGCGCGACGCAACGGCCCTGCGTGCGGTCGCCGCCTCCTGGCTCGCGGACGCCCCGCGCGAGGGACTGGCCGACGCCCGGCGCAGGCTCCTCGACGTACGCGACGCGCTGCATCTGACCACCGGGCGCGCCACCGACCGGCTGGCGCTGCAGGAGCAGGACCAGGTCGCCACCGAGCTGGGCCTGTTGGACGCCGACACGCTGCTGCGGCAGGTGTACGAGGCGGCGCGCGTCATCTCGTACGCGAGCGACGTCACCTGGCGCGAAGTGGGGCGTGTGCTGCGTTCGCGCGCCGTGCGGCCGAGGCTGCGCGCCATGCTGGGCGGCGGCAAGCCGGTCGCCGAGCGGTCCCCCCTGGCCGAGGGCGTGGTGGAGCAGGACGGTGAAGTCGTCCTCGCGCGCGCCGCACGCCCCGAACGCGACCCCGTGCTCCCGCTGCGCGCCGCCGCTGCCGCCGCCCAGGCGGGCCTTCCGCTCTCCCTGCACGCCGTGCGGCGCATGGCCGGCTCCGTGCGTCCCCTGCCCACGCCGTGGCCCGCCGAGGCGCGCGAGCAGCTCGTCACCCTGCTGGGCTCCGGCCGCCCGACCGTCGAGGTCTGGGAGGCCCTGGAGGCCGAGGGCCTGATCACCAGCCTGCTTCCCGACTGGGAGCGGGTGCGCTGCCGCCCGCAACGCAACGCCGTGCACCTGTGGACCGTCGACCGGCACCTGATCGAGACGGCCGTACGCGCCTCCGAGCTGACGCGCCGCGTGGGCCGCCCCGACCTCCTCCTGGTCGCCGCGCTCCTGCACGACATCGGCAAGGGCTGGCCCGGCGACCACTCCCTCGCCGGCGAGATCATCGCGCGTGACGTGGCCGGACGCATCGGCTTCGACCGCGACGACGTCGCCGTCCTCGCCACCCTCGTACGCCACCACCTGCTCCTCGTCGAGACCGCGACCCGGCGCGACCTGGAGGACCCGGCCACCGTCAGTTCGGTCGCCGAGGCCGTCGGCTCGCAGAGCACCCTGGAACTGCTGCACGCCCTCACCGAGGCCGACGCGCTCGCCACCGGGCCCGCGGCCTGGTCGACCTGGCGCAGCGCGCTCGTGACCGACCTGGTGAAACGGGTCTCCGCGGTGCTGGCCGGCGACGAGCCCGCCGACCCCGAGGCCGCCACGCCCACCGCCGAGCAGGAACGGCTCGCCGTCGAGGCGTACCGCACCGGCGGCCCGGTCCTGGCGCTGCGCGCACAGACCGAGCCACCCGCCGAGGAACCGTCCGGCGAACCCGAACCCCTCGGCGTGGAACTCCTCATCGCCGTACCGGACCAGCCGGGCGTGCTGCCCGCCGTGTCCGGGGTGCTCGCCATGCACCGCCTCACCGTCCGCACCGCCGAGCTGCGCGCCCTGGACCTGCCGGACGGCATGGACGGCTCGGTGCTGCTGCTCGACTGGCGGGTCGCGGCGGAGTACGGCTCCCTGCCCCAGGCGGCCCGGCTGCGCGCCGACCTCGTACGGGCCCTGGACGGCTCCCTGGACATCTCTGCCCGCCTCGCGGAACGCGACGCGGCCTACCCGCGCCGCCGGGGCGTGGTGCCCCCGCCGCCGCGCGTGACGGTCGCCCCCGCGGCCTCCAGCCACGCCACGGTGATCGAGGTCCGTGCCCAGGACGCACCGGGGCTGCTGTTCCGGATCGGGCGGGCCCTGGAGAAGGCGGGGGTGCGGGTGCGCAGCGCCCACGTCTCCACGCTGGGGGCCAACGCCGTGGACGCCTTCTACGTGACGACGGGCACGGGCGCGCCGTTGCCGACGCAGGACGCGGTGTCGGTGGCACGGGCCCTGGAGGAGACGCTGCGGGGCTGACCCCGGCGGGCGGGGACGTTTTCCCCGCGCGGCCGGATACCCTGGAGGGCAGCCCAAGACGACCCCGACCCCGAGGACCGACGCCGCCGTGTTCGACACGCTCTCCGACCGCCTTAGCGCGACTTTCAAAAGCCTCCGCGGAAAAGGCAGGCTCTCCGAGGCGGACATCGACGCCACGGCGCGTGAGATCCGCATCGCGCTCCTCGAAGCCGACGTGGCCCTGCCCGTGGTCCGCTCCTTCATCAAGAACGTCAAGGAGCGCGCCCTCGGCGCCGAGGTCTCCCGGGCCCTGAACCCGGCCCAGCAGGTCCTCAAGATCGTCAACGACGAGCTGGTCACCATCCTCGGCGGCGAGACCCGCCGTCTGCGCTTCGCCAAGCAGCCCCCGACCGTGATCATGCTCGCGGGTCTGCAGGGCGCCGGTAAGACCACGCTCGCGGGCAAGCTCGGCAAGTGGCTCAAGGAGCAGGGGCACTCCCCGCTCCTGGTCGCCGCCGACCTCCAGCGCCCGAACGCGGTCAACCAGCTCAGCGTCGTCGCCGAGCGCGCCGGCGTCGCCGTCTACGCACCGGAGCCGGGCAACGGCGTCGGCGACCCGGTCAAGGTCGCCAAGGACTCCATCGACCACGCCAAGCAGAAGGTCCACGACATCGTGATCGTGGACACCGCGGGCCGCCTTGGCATCGACCAGGAGATGATGCAGCAGGCCGCGGACATCCGGGACGCGGTCTCGCCGGACGAGATCCTGTTCGTCGTCGACGCCATGATCGGTCAGGACGCCGTGAACACCGCGGAGGCCTTCCGCGACGGCGTCGGCTTCGACGGTGTGGTGCTCTCCAAGCTCGACGGTGACGCCCGTGGTGGTGCGGCCCTGTCGATCCGCCAGATCACCGGCAAGCCGATCATGTTCGCGTCGAACGGTGAGAAGCTCGACGACTTCGACGCCTTCCACCCGGACCGGATGGCCTCCCGCATCCTCGACATGGGTGACCTGCTCACCCTGATCGAGCAGGCGGAGAAGACGTTCAGCCAGGAAGAGGCCGAGAAGATGGCCTCCAAGCTGGCGTCCAAGAAGGGCCAGGACTTCACCCTCGACGACTTCCTGGCCCAGATGGAGCAGGTCAGGAAGATGGGCTCCATCTCCAAGCTGCTCGGCATGCTCCCGGGCATGGGCCAGATCAAGGACCAGATCCAGAACATCGACGAGCGGGACGTCGACCGCACCGCCGCGATCATCAAGTCGATGACGCCGGGCGAGCGCCAGGATCCGACGATCATCAACGGCTCGCGCCGCGCCCGTATCGCCAAGGGTTCCGGTGTCGAGGTCAGCGCGGTGAAGAACCTCGTCGAGCGGTTCTTCGAGGCCCGCAAGATGATGTCCCGCATGGCCCAGGGCGGCGGTATGCCCGGCATGCCGGGGATCCCGGGCATGGGCGGCGGCCCCGGCCGCGCCAAGAAGCAGCAGAAGAAGGCCAAGGGCAAGCAGCGCTCCGGCAACCCGATGAAGCGCAAGCAGCAGGAACAGGAGGAGGCCGCACGCCGCGCCGCCGCGGCGCAGAGCGGGGGCGCCTTCGGCCTGCCGCAGCAGAGCGGCCAGGAGTTCGAGCTGCCGGACGAGTTCAAGAAGTTCATGGGCTGACCCGCGTTCGACGCGTACGACGCCGGGGGCGCCCCTTCGAGGAGGGGCGCCCCCGGCGTCGTCCAGTGCTGTGGCCGGTGAACCTTTCCGGCCACAGCACTAGGGGATGCGGGCGATCAGGTAGCGGAAGACGTTCGGCATCCATACCGTGCCGTCCGCACGCCGGTGCGGATGCAGCGCCTCCGCCAGCTCCTTGTCGACCTGCTCCTGGTCCGTCGCGTCGATCGCCGCGTCGAACAACCCCGTCGACAGCATCCCCCGCAGCGCGCTGTCCATGTCGGCATAGCCGAAGGGACAGGCGACCCGTCCCGACCCGTCCGGCCTGAGCCCGCAGCGCTGCGCGGCCTCCTCCAGGTCGTCGCGCCGGGCCGGCCGCCAACCGCCCCCGTCACGATCCGGATCGGCCAGTTTGGCGGCGACCCGCAGGACGGACGCGGTGCTGCACCGCTCCGGCGGACCCCATCCGGCGAGCACCACGGGCGCCCCGTGCTCCGTGAACGGCGCCGCCGCCACCAACTGCTCCTCAAGGGTCTCGGCGTCACCGGCCACACAGCCGATCGGCTCGAACGCGGTCACCAGGTTGTACGTCGGCCCATCGGGTGCGGGCGCCGCGTCCCGTGGCGAGCCCGCCACGATCCGGGCACCGGCACACGCGCGCGTGCCCCACGGCGCGGGCCCCAGCCGCTCGCGCGCGAGCGCCAGCCGTTCGCACGCCCCGCAGTCCACGCCGGTGACCGACGCGCCCCGGGAGGCGGCCATCAGCAGGGCCAGTCCCGTACCGCATCCGAGCCCCAGCAGCCGCGTCCCGGAACCCACTTCCAGCCGCTCGTAGACGGCCTCGTAGAGCGGCACCAGCATCCGCTCCTGGATCTCCGCCCAGTCACGCGCGCGTGCACCCCGGTCCACGCGAGGAACCGCGCCCGCGTGGGAAAGGTGCTGCCGCACGGGCGTAGGTGTCATCGAAAGCGCCCCAATCCGCCGTGAGTTGCCGCTGTCTGACGATGCCGTCCCCCGTGACGTGCCCTCGCACTCGGCCCCCGTGGCCCCCGTATGGCCTCCGTATGCCAGGAAACTCCGCGCCCGTCGTGGCGTCCAGGGGTCGTGGGGTACTCGGTGTGCGCCGTCCGCGCGCCCCTGGTCCGCCCCCGGGCGGGAAATGCGAGACCGGCGACCGACTGAGAGCGGCGGGCGGGCCTGCGCGTCCACGTCGACGACCGCACCGACATCCCCTTCGGCCGCCGAGCCGTCGACTGGGAGTTCAAGGGCGTACCCGTACGCGTCGAGATCGGACCCCGTGACCTGGAGAGCGGCACCGCGATGCTGGTCCGCCGCATCCCGGGAGGCAAGAAGCCGGTCCCGGCCGACGCGCTCGCCGGGATGCTGCCCCCGGTCCTCGAGGAGGACCAGGCGCTGCTGGTGGAGCAGTCGCGCGAGTGCCGAGAGTCCCGCACGGCGGACGTGTCCACGATCGAGGAGGCCGTCGAGGCGGCCACGGCGGGCGGCTGGGCGCGCATCCCGTGGGCCGTGCTCGGCGAGGACGGCGAGGCGGGGCTGGCCGAGCACGCGGTGACCGTGCGGTGTCTGGTCGCCGAGGACGGGTCGGTTCCCGACGCCGACGACGCACCCGGTAACGTCGCCGTCGTGGCGCGCGCTTACTGAGATACCGGTCGGTGGGCCAAGAGCGGCCGAAACGCCTCTTGCGCATCCGAGGACCACAGCAGCGCCGGCGTGCGGAGTTCCTCTACGCGCCGGGCCGTAGGCGTCGCTACGCACCACCTTGGGATGGGCTGTGAGACTTCTCCGCAGTTCGGCGCACCCGCCCTCGTCAGGACGCATCAGCGGCAACTGACGGGTACGTGCAAATTATTTGGGATGCCCCGGAATAGGAACACGGGGGGCCTCAGGCTCGTTGTCATTACGTGAGCACGACACCACCTGTTCTCGCCGCAGAGCTGGCGCAGGCGTGGGCCGACATTCAGCGGTACCACCCCGAGCTGCCCGATCTTGCCGCGCCCGAGTCACTGATCGGAGAGTCGTCGTCCGCCTGCGGGCACGAACTCTCCTTCGAACGACTGCTGCATGAGGCAGTCCACGGCATCGCCGCCGCGCGTGGAGTACGCGACACCTCCCGTGCCGGCCGCTACCACAACCGCAGATTCCTCGCGATCGCCGAGGAGCTGGGCCTGGACCACCCCGAGGAGCCGCACCCGAGCAGCGGCTTCTCCCTGGTCACGCTCAACCCCGAGGCGAAGCGGCGCTACCGCCCGACCATCGAGCGGCTCCAGCGCGCGCTCAAGGCCCACTCGCAGGCGACGGCCGCCGACACGGCCCGCACGTTCCGGGGCCCGGCCGCCCGCCACGGTTCCTCCGGAGGCGGAGTCCGTGTCAAGGCGGTCTGCGACTGCGGCCGCAATGTGCGGGTGGTGCCCTCCGTCCTGGCCCAGGCCCCGATCGTGTGCGGCGGCTGCGGGAAACCGTTCCGCATCCCGGAGCCGGTGGGAGCGGCGGCAAGCTGAGCCGACGGCTGCTCGTGGCGGCCGTACCTCACTTGCCCGCAGGCATCCGTGAGCGCCGGGTGGCGTGACCAACGCCCGGGGGACCCCGGCGCCGGGTGCCTCTTCGGCATGTCCGCACGCGTGCACACCGCCCCCTCGGCCATGAGCGACCCGCTGGGTATGGCACAATGGCTAGCTGTACTCGACAGCCGCACAGGACCCCTCTCTCCTCCGGCTGACGCGTCCATCGGGCACTCGGGTACCGCAACCCCACGCGGCCACTTCGCCGTGCCCAACCACGTCAAATCCAGGAGAACCCACTCCCGTGGCAGTCAAGATCAAGCTGAAGCGTCTGGGCAAGATCCGTTCGCCTCACTACCGCATCGTCGTCGCCGACTCCCGCACCCGCCGTGATGGCCGGGCGATCGAGGAGATCGGCAAGTACCACCCGACGTACAACCCGTCGGTGATCGAGGTCGACGCCGAGCGCGCGGCGTACTGGCTCGGTGTCGGCGCCCAGCCGACCGAGCCCGTGCTCGCCATCCTCAAGAAGACCGGCGACTGGCAGAAGTTCAAGGGCGAGCCCGCCCCGGCACCGCTGCTGCAGCCGGAGACCAAGGCCGCGCGTCCGTCGTTCGAGGCCGTCAGCGGCGAGGACGAGGGCAAGGGCGAGGCGATCACCCAGAAGAAGAAGGTCGAGAAGAAGGACGAGGCCCCGGCCGAGTCCTCTGCGTCTGAGTCGACCGAGGCCTGAGCATGCTCGAGGAGGCTCTCGAGCACCTCGTGAGGGGCATCGTCGACAACCCTGACGATGTGCAGGTGGCCTCGCGCAACCTGCGTCGCGGGCGTGTGCTCGAGGTTCGGGTCCACCCCGACGACCTCGGCAAGGTGATCGGCCGCAACGGCCGCACCGCACGTGCTCTGCGCACCGTCGTGGGCGCCATCGGCGGCCGCGGCGTCCGGGTCGACCTCGTCGACGTGGACTCCGTTCGCTGAACCAACGCAGCACCGGCTCGGGCCGGGGAGGGCCACTGGGCCGTCCCCGGCCCGTAGTCGTATGACAGGAGATCAAGCACAGTGCAGCTGGTAGTCGCACGGATCGGCCGCGCCCACGGGGTCAGGGGCGAGGTCACCGTGGAGGTCCGTACCGATGAGCCGGAACTCAGGCTCGCACCCGGCGCCGTACTGGCCACCGACCCCGCCTCGGCCGGACCGCTGACCATCGAGACGGGCCGGGTCCACAGCGGCCGCCTGCTCCTGCGTTTCGAGGGAGTGAGGGACCGCAACGCCGCGGAGGCGCTGCGCAACACCCTGCTGATCGCCGAGGTCGACCCCGACGAACTGCCCGAGGGCGAGGACGAGTACTACGACCACCAGCTCATCGACCTGGACGTGGTCACCGAGGACGGCGTCGAGGTCGGCCGCATCACCGAGATCTCGCACCTGCCCACGCAGGACCTGTTCGTGGTCGAGCGTCCGGACGGGACCGAGGTGCTCATCCCGTTCGTGTCGGAGATCGTCACCGAGATCGACCTCGAGGAGCAGCGGGCGATCATCGATCCGCCGCCGGGACTGATCGACGACAGGGCCGAGATCGTGTCCTCCCGAGAAGAGGCGTAATGCGGCTCGACGTCGTCACGATCTTCCCCGAGTACCTGGAACCGCTGAACGTCTCCCTCGTCGGCAAGGCACGCGCGCGTGGACAGCTCGACGTCCATGTGCACGACCTGCGGTCCTGGACGTACGACCGGCACAACACCGTCGACGACACGCCGTACGGTGGCGGCCCCGGCATGGTGATGAAGACCGAGCCCTGGGGCGATGCCCTGGACGAGATACTCGCCGACGGCTACGAGACCGGCTCCCACGAGCCCGCGCTGATCGTGCCGACCCCCAGTGGGCGCCCCTTCACCCAGAAGCTCGCCGTCGAACTCTCCGAGCGCCCGTGGCTGATCTTCACTCCCGCCCGCTACGAGGGCATCGACCGTCGCGTCGTCGACGAGTACGCCACCCGGATGCCGGTGTACGAGGTGTCCATCGGCGACTACGTCCTGGCCGGCGGCGAGGCGGCCGTCCTCGTCATCACCGAGGCGGTGGCCCGGCTACTGCCCGGCGTCCTCGGCAACGCCGAGTCCCACCGGGACGACTCCTTCGCGCCCGGCGCGATGGCCAACCTCCTCGAAGGCCCCGTCTACACCAAGCCGCCCGCCTGGCGCGGCCGGGGCATCCCCGAGATGCTGCTCAGCGGCCATCACGGGAAGATCGCCCGCTGGCGCCGCGACGAGGCCCTGAAGCGCACGACGGCCAACCGGCCCGACCTGATCGAGCGCTGCGACCCCGCCGCCTTCGACAAGAAGGACCGCGAGATGCTCTCCATCCTGGGCTGGGCGCCGGACCCGGACGGCAAACCCTACGGCCGATTTTGGCGCAGGCCGGACGGCATGGAAGAATAGTGCGCTGTTGCCCGCCGTCCGGCGTGCGCCCCTGCCACAGGGGGACACGACGCCCGCCCCGACGTCGGCCACCACTCACTTACCGAAAAACTACGTACCGCCGATGACCTGTGGCATCGGCGAAGAAAGCAGACGAAATGTCTCACCTGCTCGACTCCGTCGACGCCGCGTCGCTGCGCTCCGACATCCCGGCCTTCCGTCCCGGTGACACGGTCAACGTCCACGTCCGCGTCATTGAGGGCAACCGCTCTCGTGTGCAGCAGTTCAAGGGCGTCGTGATCCGCCGCCAGGGCTCCGGTGTGCGCGAGACCTTCACGGTCCGCAAGGTCTCCTTCTCCGTCGGCGTCGAGCGCACCTTCCCGGTGCACACCCCGATCGTCGAGAAGATCGAGCTCGTCACCAAGGGTGACGTCCGTCGCGCCAAGCTGTACTACCTGCGCGACCTGCGCGGCAAGGCCGCGAAGATCAAGGAGAAGCGCGAGAACTGAGCGCCTGAGGGAGTTCACAAGCGGGCCGGATAGCATCTGGCCCCGATGGACACCGAAGCACAGCACGTGGAGCGCGACCGCTCCTCCCACCCCGCTCAGCCCGAGGAGACCTCGGACACAGGGGAGCCGGAGGAGCGGTCGCGCTTTGCGTTGCTGTCGCGGGTCGCCGACTGGCTGCCCGGTGGCCGGATCACCCTCACCGTGCTGGCCTGCCTGCTGTTTCTCCTCACCCTCGGCACGTTTGTGATGCAGCCGTTCGACATACCGAGCGGTTCCATGGAGCGCGGATTGAGGATCGGGGACCGCGTTCTCGTAAACAAGTTGGCGTACCGTTTCGGATCCGAGCCGCAGCGGGGAGATGTCGTCGTGTTCGACGGCACCGGATACTTCGGGAACGCCGACTACGTCAAACGGGTAGTAGGTGTAGGGGGAGACCACGTGGTCTGCTGCGACAAGGACGGGAGGCTCGAGGTGAACGGCCGGTCGGTCGACGAGTCGTCGTTTCTGTACCCCGGCAACGGCCCGTCCGACGTCCCCTTCGACGCCGTCGTGCCCGACGGCGCGCTCTTCGTCCTCGGTGACCACCGCAGTCACTCCAGCGACTCCCGGGACCACCTCGGCTCGCCGGGCGGCGGCATGGTCCCCGTCGGCGCAGTGATCGGTCGGGCCGACTGGGTGATCTGGCCCTCCGCGCACTTCAGGCACATCACCCGCCCCGGCGCCTACGCGTGCGTGCCCGCGCCCGGCGCGAGCGCCCCGGAAACGAACGCGCCGAAGGCAGGGGGCGGTGCGCATGGGTAACCGCGGCAAGCCACGCGGTGCGCCGTCCGACACCGCCACGCAGAACCTGCTGCCCACCGGCGCGCGACGCGCTGCCGGCGCAGCCCCCACCGGACGCAGCCGTGCCGAGCGGCGCAAGCTCCAGCGCAAGGTGAAGCGCAAGAGGAGGCGTTCCGCCGTCAAGGAGATACCGCTCCTCGTCGGGGTCGCCGTCCTCATAGCGCTGGTTCTGAAGACCTTCCTCGTTCAGGCGTTCGTCATCCCGTCGGGCTCCATGGAGAACACGATCCAGATCGGCGACCGCGTCCTCGTCGACAAGCTGACCCCGTGGTTCGGCTCCAAGCCGCAGCGCGGTGACGTCGTTGTGTTCCGGGACCCCGGCGACTGGCTCGCGGGCGAGAAGACGCCCCAGAAGAACGACCCCATCGTCGTCAAGCAGGTCAAGGAAGGGCTCACCTGGATCGGCCTGCTGCCGTCCGACAACGACAAGGACCTCATCAAACGGGTCGTCGCGGTCGGCGGAGACACCGTCAAGTGCTGCGACGCGCAAGGGCGGGTCACGGTCAACGGCGTACCGCTGAATGAGCCGTACATTCACCCTGGGAACAAACCTTCGGACTTCTCGTTCTCGGAGACCGTGCCACCGGGCCGACTGTGGGTGATGGGCGACCACCGGGCCAACTCGGCCGACTCCCGCTACCACCGCAACGAGCCGTACGGCGGTACTGTCTCGGAGGAGTCCGTCGTGGGCCGCGCCATGGTTATCGCCTGGCCCATCGGGCACTGGACCCGATTGAAGGAGCCGGACACTTACGCGTCGCTGCCGGGCGGTGCCACCAGCGCACTCGGTCCGTCGCATAGGGTGGCCTCCGCGGATCGATACGGATTGATCCCCCTCCCGAGCCCTGCGGAACTCCCGCTCGTTATGGGAGTGGTGGGCCTGCGTCGACAGGGGCGCCGGCGGCGGTACGGAGTGAGGAGTGGATGTGGGGGATTTGGCGGTCGGCGCACGGTCCGGACACGAGGGTCCCGAGGAGAGGCCGGAGCGACCCGACGAGGCGGCTGCCCCGGCCGCGGAAGAGCACGTCGGCACCGGGAGTGACTCCCCGGCGCACGGCGCGCGGGAGAGCGGCGGACAGGGCGGCGGCCCCAAGAAGCAGCGCTCCTTCTGGAAGGAGCTTCCGCTCCTCATCGGCATCGCGCTGGTGCTCGCGCTGCTGATCAAGACGTTCCTGGTGCAGGCGTTCTCGATCCCCTCGGACTCGATGCAGAACACGCTCCAGCAGGGCGACCGAGTCCTCGTCGACAAGCTGACCCCGTGGTTCGGCTCCAAGCCCTCGCGTGGCGAGGTCGTGGTCTTCCACGACCCGGACAACTGGCTGGCCGGGGAGCCCACCAGCACGCCGAACGCCCTGCAGACGGCGCTGAGCTGGATCGGTCTGATGCCGTCCGCCGAGGAGAAGGACCTCATCAAGCGGGTCGTCGGCGTCGCCGGCGACACCATCGAGTGCAGGAACACCGGCCCGCTGCTGGTCAACGGCAAGCCGCTCAACGAGCCGTACGTGTACCCGGGCAACACCCCGTGCAGCGTCGACGACCAGGGCGGCCAGTTCAAGGTCACGGTCCCGCCGGGCAAAATCTGGGTCATGGGCGACCACCGGCAGAACTCGCTCGACTCGCGCTACCACCAGCAGGACAAGTACCGGGGCTTCGTGCCCGTGGGGAACGTCGTGGGCCGCGCCGTGGTGATCGCCTGGCCGCCCACCCGCTGGGACACGCTGCCCATCCCGGACACCTTCGACCAGGGCCTGAACACGGTGGCCCCCCCAGGCCTCGGCCTGATCGGCGCCGTGCCGCTGGTGCTGTGGCGCAGGCGCCGTCTGACCGCGCACCTTACCGAGGGAAACCCGCGGGTTTCCGGCAGCGGTACCGCCGGGTAGGGTGCCGTCCCAGATCGCCGATCTTCCGCGGCCCGACCTTGGCCGCGGGATCGATTCTCCGACCTGGGAGCTGTGGGAATGAGCGGGACTGGTCGTGCGGACAAGGGCCGCGGACGGCTCGGCAGCAGGCTGTCGGGGCTGGCCGTGGCCCTCGGCTGTGTGCTCTTCCTCGGCGGATTCGTCTGGGGCGCGATCCTCTACCAGC
Source organism: Streptomyces sp. NPDC107546 (assembly GCF_055639175.1). Classification (NCBI taxonomy): domain Bacteria; kingdom Bacillati; phylum Actinomycetota; class Actinomycetes; order Kitasatosporales; family Streptomycetaceae; genus Streptomyces; species Streptomyces sp. NPDC107546. Next base: position 98,163 of record NZ_JBVKBA010000012.1, read on the forward strand.
CCTACACCGTGCCCACCAACTCCATGTCGCCCACCATCGCCGCCGGTGACCGGGTCCTCGCCCAGCGCGTCGACGGCACCGACGTCAAGCGCGGCGACGTCGTCGTCTTCCGCCAGACGACCTGGGGCGACATGCCGCTGGTCAAGCGGGTCGTGGCGGTCGGCGGAGACACCGTCGGCTGCTGCACCGCGGGCAAGCTGACCGTCAACGGAAAGCAGATCGAGGAGTCCTACCTCACCAAGGGCGAGCCCGCCGAGTTCAAGACGATCCCCACGATCACGGTCCCCAGGGACCGGCTGTTCGTGCTCGGCGACGAGCGCAGCGGCTCCCTGGACTCCTCCGCCCACCTCACGGAGGCCTTCAACGGCACGGTGCCGCGCAACGCGGTGGATGCCCGTGTGGACGCCGTGGTGTGGCCGATGCACGGCATGCTGGCCCGCCCGACGGGCTTCGAGACACTGGGCGCCCTCTCGTCGCCCGGGCCGCTGCGGCTGATCATCGGCGCGATCGTGGCGGGCGCGGTGCTGGTGCTGGGAGGAGCGGCCTACGGGCCGATCGCCGGGCTCGCGCGACGGGGGCGCGGCACCGCGGTGCGGACGGAGCCTGCCCGTGCCCGCTGAGCCCTCCCCGCCCGCGCCCCCGACGCCGGAGGTGCCGGGGGCCGACGCGCCGCGCAAGGTGGCCCGGGTGGTGCTGCTGGACCCCGACGACCGCATCCTGCTGCTGCACGGCCACGAGCCGGAGGACCCGGCGGACGACTGGTGGTTCACCCCCGGCGGCGGCGTCGAGGGCGACGAGACACGCGAGCAGGCCGCGCTGCGGGAAGTGGCCGAAGAAACCGGTATCACGCAGGTCGAGCTGGGCCCCGTGCTGTGGCGGCGAAGATGCTCGTTCCCGTTCGCGGGCCGCCGCTGGGACCAGGACGAGTGGTACTACCTGGCCCGTACGACCCAGACGGCCACGGCCACGCCGAACCTCACGGAACTGGAAAAGCGCAGTGTCGCGGGAGCACGGTGGTGGACGTGCGGAGAACTGGCCGAGGCGCATGAGACGGTGTATCCCAAGAGACTCGCCGAGCTGCTGCGCATACTGCTCGACGAAGGTCCCCCCGCCGAACCTGTGACCCTGGACACGGAAATCGTCTAGGGCCTCACAGGAGTGGCGCACAATGGGGGGATCGCACGGCTGAAGGGGAACATGCCATGAGCGCCGAGGACCTCGAGAAGTACGAGACCGAGATGGAGCTCAAGCTCTACCGGGAGTACCGCGATGTCGTCGGTCTGTTCAAGTACGTGATCGAGACCGAACGGCGCTTCTACCTCACCAACGACTACGAGATGCAGGTGCACTCGGTCCAGGGCGAGGTGTTCTTCGAGGTGTCCATGGCGGACGCCTGGGTGTGGGACATGTACCGCCCCGCCCGTTTCGTGAAGCAGGTACGAGTCCTCACATTCAAGGACGTGAACATCGAGGAGCTGAACAAGAGCGACCTGGAGTTGCCGGGCGGCTGAGCACCGCGCCCGTGACCACCCCGTGTGGGTGACGGAGTTTTCCACAACCGCCGAGTAATCCACCAAGATCCAACCGGTGGAGCCCGATGCGTGACGGTTGGCGCCGGAGGTGGTGCCGACATGAACACACACCAGGCACGCAACGCACTCGGCAGGTACGGAGAGAACCTGGCCGCCCGGCGCCTCACGGCCGCCGGAATGACCATCCTGGAGCGCAACTGGCGCGACGGCAGAAGCGGCGAGATCGACATCGTCGCCAGAGACGGCGACGTGCTGGTCGTCTGCGAGGTGAAGACCCGCAGGGGCGGCTCCTTCGAGCACCCGATGGCCGCCGTGACCCCCCAGAAGGCGCAGCGGCTGCGCGACCTCGCCGAACGCTGGATCCATGCCCACGGCGGCGCCCCACCGGGAGGCGTCCGCATCGACCTGATCGGCGTCCTGCTCCCGCAGCGCGGCGCACCCGCCGTCCAGCACGCACGGGGGGTGGCCTGACATGGGCTTCGCGCGCACCTGCTCCGTGGCACTCGTAGGCGTCGAAGGCGTGGTCGTCGAGGTCCAGGCCGACCTCGAACCAGGCGTCGCGGCATTCACCCTCGTCGGCCTGCCCGACAAGAGCCTCACGGAGAGCCGGGACCGGGTCCGGGCCGCGGTGGTCAACTCGGGCGGCGAATGGCCCCAGAAGAAACTCACCGTCGGACTCAGCCCCGCCTCCGTGCCCAAGGCCGGCAGCGGGTTCGACCTCGCCGTCGCCTGCGCGGTACTCGGCGCCGCCGAACGCATCGACCCCAGGGTGCTCGCCGACATCGTCATGATCGGCGAACTCGGCCTGGACGGACGAGTCCGGCCGGTCCGCGGCATCCTGCCCGCCGTCCTGGCCGCCGCGGACGCAGGCTACGAACAGGTGGTCGTGCCGGAATGCGCCGCCGCCGAGGCCACCCTCGTCCCCGGCGTGTCCGTACTCGGCGTCCGCAGCCTGCGGCAACTGATCGCCGTCCTCGCCGACGAGCCCGTACCCGACGAGGAGCCGGACGTGCAGGGTCGCCCCGATCCCCTCCTCGCCGGCCTGCGCGTACCGGGCACCGGAGCCGCCACCGGGATGCACAGCGTCGGCGCCGCACAGCACGACACCGGCCACGACCTCGCCGACGTCGTGGGCCAGCACTCGGCGCGCACCGCCGTCGAGGTGGCCGCGGCCGGCGGCCACCACCTCTTCCTCGAAGGCCCGCCCGGCGCCGGCAAGACCATGCTCGCCGAACGGCTGCCCGCCATCCTGCCCAGGCTCAGCAGGCAGGAATCACTGGAAGTCACGGCGGTGCACTCGGTGGCCGGCCTGCTCCCACCCGGTAAACCCCTGATCGACATCGCCCCCTACTGCGCGCCGCACCACTCGGCCACCATGCAGGCCCTCGTCGGAGGCGGCCCCGGCGTCGCCCGGCCCGGCGCCGTGTCACTCGCCCACCGAGGGGTCCTCTTCCTGGACGAAACCCCCGAGTTCAGCAGCCACACCCTGGACGCCCTACGACAGCCCCTGGAGTCCGGGCACGTCGTGATCGCCCGCAGCGCCGGTGTCGTACGGTTCCCCGCGAAGTTCCTCATGGTGCTCGCGGCCAACCCCTGCCCGTGCGGACGCTTCTCCCAGCGCGACACCCACTGCGACTGCCCGCCCTCGGCGATCCGCCGCTACCAGGCCCGGCTCTCCGGCCCCCTCCTCGACCGGGTCGACCTGCGCGTCGAGGTCGACCCCGTCACCCGGGCCGAACTCACCGACCGCGGCGCCCGCGGCGAGACCACCGCGACCGTCGCCGACCGCGTCCGCGCCGCCAGGCAGCGAGCGGCGGCACGCCTGGCGGACACCCCCTGGCGGACCAACAGCGAAGTACCGGGACGCGAACTGCGCAGCCGCTGGCACGCGGCGCCCGGCGCCATGGACGAGGCCGAGCGCAACCTGGAACGGGGCGTGCTCACCGCCCGGGGACTCGACCGCGTGCTGCGCGTGGCCTGGACGGTCGCCGACCTCGTGGGCCACGACCGGCCCAACGCCACGGACGTCGCCCTGGCACTGCAACTGCGCACCGGCGTTCCGCGGGGCGTGCCCATGACGATCGGAGCATCGGCATGAGCGAGGACGGCTCCCTCGATGCCGCATCCCGCGCCCGGATCTTCCTCACCCGGGTCATCGAGCCCGGCGACGAGGTGGCCGGCCGCTGGCTGCGGGAACGCGGCCCCGAAGAGCTCGCCCGACGACTGCGCGAAGGCGGCAGGCGGCTGCCGGGCGCGACCGACAAACGGTGGGCAGGCCTGCTCGCGCGGGCCGCACGAGCCGAGCCGGAGCGGGACTGGGCCGCCGCCCGAGAGGCCGGCATGAGGTTCGTGTGCCCCGGGACGGCCGATTGGCCTGCCCAGCTCGACGACCTCGGTGACGCACGCCCTATCGGGCTGTGGGTGCGAGGGCGCCCCAGTCTGCGGATGTGGGCCCTGAAGTCCGTCGCGCTCGTCGGCGCACGGGCCTGCACGGAGTACGGCGCACACATCGCCGCCACCCTCGCCGCCGACCTCGCCGAACGCGGCTGGGTCGTCGTGTCGGGGGGCGCCTACGGCGTCGACGGCGCCGCCCACCGAGGCGCCCTCGGGGCCGGCGGTGCCACCGTCGCCGTCCTCGCCTGCGGCGTCGACCGGCCCTACCCACACGGCCACAGCCGGCTGATCGGCAGGATCACGGAACAGGGACTGGTCGTGGGGGAACTGCCGCCCGGGGAACATCCGACACCCAGCCGGTTCATCGTCCGCAACAGGGTCATCGCCGCACTCACCCGCGGCACCGTCGTCGTCGAGGCCGCCCACCGCAGCGGCTCCCTGGCCACCGCGCGTGCCGCTGCGCGGCTCGGCCGCCTCGTCATGGGCGTCCCCGGACCCGTCACCAGCGGACTCTCGGCCGGCGTGCACGAACTGCTGCGCGGTGAAGCCCTACTCGTCACCGACGCAGCGGACGTCGTGGAACTGGTCGGCGACATGGGCGAACTGGCCCCGGACCGACGCGGCCCCGTCCTGCCCCGCGACCTGCTGGAACCCGCCGCCCGACGGATCCTGGCCGCCCTGCCCGCACGCGGCACAGCGTCACCGGCCGAGATCGCCCGCGACGCACAGACGACCCAGGACGACGCGGTCGGGAGACTGTACGAACTCCGATCACTTGGATTCGTCGAACGACACGGCGATGGCTGGAAGTTGACACGCCAGGCCATCACAGCCGGTCGACAAGATCACCCCCGGTGCTGACCGAGCGTGTGTCGGCCGTCCGGGCGACCCCCGACAGCCTTGGTGTTTCCCGCAGTTGACCCTTTCCGGCGATCACAGACCGCTACCCCCGCACCCGCGGCAACCGCTCCACACGGCCCATTCGCGCACGGGTGATCCGTTGCCCTTCGCACACTGCGACACCACAGTCACGCTACGCTCACGAGGTTCCGACTCAGACAGGCCATCTCGGCACCAGACCGACAGCTCACCCAGGCATCACCAGTTCACGGCAGAACGGCACAAGGCGACGAATGCCCCAGCACACCTCCGGGTCCGACCGGGCGGCGGTTCCCCCAGCCGCCCGTGACGGCGGCAGCGTGCGCCCGCCCGCTCCCTCGACGCTCGACGAGTTGTGGCGGTCGTACAAGGAGACGGGGGACGAGCGGTTGCGGGAGCAGCTGATCCTGCACTACTCGCCGTTGGTGAAGTACGTCGCGGGCCGGGTGAGCGTGGGCCTGCCGGCCAACGTGGACCAGGCCGACTTCGTGTCATCGGGGGTCTTCGGGCTGATCGACGCGATCGAGAAGTTCGACATCGACCGGGAGATCAAGTTCGAGACGTACGCGATCACCCGGATCCGGGGCGCCATGATCGACGAACTGCGGGCGCTGGACTGGATCCCACGATCGGTACGGCAGAAGGCACGCAGCGTGGAGCGGGCGTACGCGACCCTGGAGGCGCGTCTGAGGCGGACCCCGACCGAGGCGGAGGTGGCCGCGGAAATGGGCATCGGCGTGGAGGAGCTCCATGCCGTCTTCAGCCAGTTGTCACTCGCGAACGTCGTGGCCCTCGAGGAACTGCTGCACGTGGGCGGTGAGGACGGCGACGGGCTGAGCTTCATGGACACCCTGGAGGACACCGCCGCCGACAACCCGGTCGAGGTGGCCGAGGACCGGGAGCTGCGGAGGTTCCTGGCGCGAGCCATCAACACGCTGCCCGAGCGGGAGAAGACCGTGGTCACGCTCTACTACTACGAGGGGCTCACGCTCGCCGAGATCGGCAACGTGCTCGGCGTGACCGAGAGCCGGGTGAGCCAGATCCACACGAAGTCGGTCCTGCAGCTGCGCGCCAAGCTGGCCGCCTTCGGCCGCTGAGGCGCAATCCCGTCACCGGCGCGTGTGGCACGAGTGACTGCCGTCGCCGATAGTCCGTCCGTACAGTGGGGGACGTGCCAAGGATTCGAGCGGCCTCCGTGGCCGAGCACCGGTCGATGCAGCGAGCCGCCCTGCTGGACGCGGCACGGTCCCTGCTGTCCGAGGGAGGCACGGAGGCACTGACCTTCCCGGCCCTCGCCGAACGCACGGGCCTCGCCCGCTCCTCCGTCTACGAGTACTTCCGCTCCCGCGCGGCCGTCGTCGAGGAACTCTGCGCGGTCGACTTCCCCGTGTGGGCGGCGGAGGTCGAGGCCGCGATGGCGGCGGCGGAAGGCCCCGAGGCCAAGATCGAGGCGTACGTACGACGGCAGCTCGCCCTCGTGGGGGACCGGCGGCACCGGGCCGTGGTGGCCATCTCGGCCAGCGAACTCGACGCCGGGGCCCGCGAGAAGATCAGGGCGGCGCACGGCGGACTCGTCGCGATGATCGTCGAAGCCCTGCGCGACCTGGGCCACCGCGAACCCAGACTGGCCGCGATGCTGCTCCAGGGCGTGGTCGACGCGGCGGTACGGCGGATCGAACTGGGCGCGGCGGAGGATCCGGCGGCGATCACGGAAGTGGCGGTGGCGATGGCGCTGCGCGGCGTCCGGGGCTGAACTCACTCCCCGGGGCCCCTCCCCTCCCCCCTCCCCGCCCACCCCCACCCCCACCCCCACTCAAGCCCAAGCCAAGCCCCCGCCTACGGCACCGACACAGATACCGATTCCGGCACAGGCACCCCCTCCACCGCCAGCAACCGAGACGGTCCCGCACGCAGCAGCCACGGTGGCAGGAGCGACAGCGGGTCCAGGTACGTGTCCCCTCGGCGCAGGCCCCAGTGCAGGCAGGGGCCCGGGCAGTGGGCCGTCGACGGTTCCAGCGCGCCCAGGACGTCGCCCGGCGCCACCTCGTCACCTTCCCGTACGGAGGCGCGCACCGGCTCGTATGTCGTACGCAGCGGTGGGTCGCCGGTGCCCGTCAGGTCGACCGAGACAACGCCGCGTCCCGCCACCCGGCCCGCGAACGTCACCCGCCCGGCGGCGACCGCCCGTACCGGATCGCCCGCGGCTGCCGCCAGGTCCACGCCGCGGTGGCCCGGGCCGTACGGGGTCGCCGGGGGTTCCCAGCCCCGTACCACCGTGGGGCGCACCCCCACCGGCCACAGACGGCCCACGGTCGGCACCGAACCGCCAGGGTCCGGCGCAGGCGTCCCCGGCGAAGGCCCCCGGGCCGCCGCAGGCACCGCTGTCGACGGCCCCGGGGCCGCCATCGGCGCCGCCGCCGAAGGCCAGCCGCCCGCCCACGCCGCCGAGACCGGGACCCCCGCCATGACCAGCAGGAGTGCCGTCGGCCATGTCCGCACACATCGTTTCGTTCGCATGGGGGTACCGTGCCGGACGACGGGCCCGGGCCGTCGGGACCTGTGGACAACTACCCGGTTGTGGACAGCGGCGTCACCCGCGGCCCCGGCGGTCCCGTACACTTCTTGTGGCGATCCGGGTCACCGGGTCGACTTCGCACGCCCCGACAACGGCCCCTCGCGGGCCGGTGTCAGCGCCTCCTCGGTCCTTCGCGGCACGGCGCACGCGGGCGTCAGGGACAACCGAGAAAACACAAGGAGAACGGCCATGGCCGTCGTCACGATGCGGGAGCTGCTGGAGAGCGGCGTCCACTTCGGTCACCAGACCCGTCGCTGGAACCCGAAGATGAAGCGCTTCATCTTCACCGAGCGCAACGGCATCTACATCATCGACCTGCTCCAGTCGCTGTCGTACATCGACCGCGCCTACGAGTTCGTCAAGGAGACCGTCGCCCACGGCGGCACGGTCATGTTCGTCGGCACGAAGAAGCAGGCGCAGGAGGCCATCGCCGAGCAGGCCACCCGCGTCGGCATGCCGTACGTCAACCAGCGCTGGCTGGGCGGCATGCTCACCAACTTCTCGACCGTCTACAAGCGTCTGCAGCGCCTGAAGGAGCTTGAGCAGATCGACTTCGAGGACGTCGCGTCCTCCGGTCTGACCAAGAAGGAGCTCCTGGTCCTCTCCCGCGAGAAGGCCAAGCTGGAGAAGACCCTCGGCGGTATCCGCGAGATGCAGAAGGTGCCGAGCGCCGTGTGGATCGTGGACACCAAGAAGGAGCACATCGCGGTCGGTGAGGCCCGGAAGCTCAACATTCCGGTCGTCGCCATCCTCGACACCAACTGCGACCCCGACGAGGTCGACTACAAGATCCCGGGCAACGACGACGCGATCCGCTCCGTCACCCTGCTCACCCGTGTGATCGCCGACGCGGTCGCCGAGGGCCTCATCGCCCGTTCCGGCGTGGCCGCCGAGGGCAAGGGCGAGAAGGCCGCCGGCGAGCCGCTCGCCGAGTGGGAGCGTGACCTGCTCGAGGGCGAGAAGAAGGCCGAGGAGGCTTCCGCCGCCGAGGCCGAGAAGTCGGCCGAGGCTCCGGCTGCCGAGGCTCCGGCCGCCGAGGGCGAGCAGGCCTGACCTTCAGGGCCGTTCGGCTGATGTGAGGGCGGGCGGCGCCGTGCGCGCCACCCGCCGTTCACTCGCAGCCCTTAGATCTGCATGAGGGCGACGGATTCGCATCGGTGGATCTTCACCGGCGGCAGATCTTCGTAGCCCCCAGATCTTCGGCGGCCGACCGTCCCCGGGTCGGCGGCCGCCGCTCCGAGACTTCGAACTCCGAGAAGAGATTCACGAAAATCATGGCGAACTACACCGCCGCCGACGTCAAGAAGCTCCGCGAGCTCACCGGCGCCGGCATGATGGACTGCAAGAAGGCGCTGGACGAGGCCGAGGGCAACGTCGACAAGGCCGTCGAGGCGCTCCGCATCAAGGGCCAGAAGGGCGTCGCCAAGCGCGAGGGCCGCTCCGCCGAGAACGGCGCCGTGGTCTCCATCATCGCCGACGACAACTCCTCCGGTGTCCTCGTCGAGCTGAAGTGCGAGACCGACTTCGTCGCCAAGGGCGAGAAGTTCCAGTCCGTCGCCCAGGCGATCGCCGAGCACGTCGCCAAGTCCTCCCCGGCCGACCTCGAGGCCCTGCTCGCCTCCGAGATCGAGCCCGGCAAGACCGTGCAGGCGTTCGTCGACGAGGCCAATGCCAACCTCGGCGAGAAGATCGTCCTCGACCGCTTCGCGCAGTTCGCCGACGGCTACGTGACGGCGTACATGCACCGCACGATGCCCGACCTGCCGTTCCAGATCGGTGTGCTCGTCGAGCTCGACAAGCCGAACGCCGAGGTCGCCAAGGGCGTCGCCCAGCACATCGCCGCCTTCGCGCCGAAGTACCTCTCCAAGGAGGACGTCCCGGCCGAGGTCGTCGAGTCCGAGCGCCGCATCGCCGAGGAGACCACCCGCGCCGAGGGCAAGCCCGAGGCCGCCCTGCCGAAGATCGTCGAGGGTCGCCTCAACGGCTTCTTCAAGGACGCCACGCTGCTCGGCCAGCCCTACGCGCTGGACAACAAGAAGTCCGTCCAGAAGGTCCTCGAAGAGGCCGGTGTCACCCTGAAGCGCTTCACGCGCATCAAGGTCGGCATCTGAGTCCGGACCGCGATCGACGCGCGACCCCGGTAGGGTCGAAAGCAGTCGTCTGCGCGCTCGCGTAGGCCGACCCGCACACGCGTGTGGCGGACGACAGCAGATCTGACGAGGAGGCCATTGCCGCGCATGGGATGCGAAACACGCCCCACCGGCAATGGCCTTCTTCGTATGTGCACCACGAGGAGATCTCCATGACCACCAAGGCCGAGAAGAGCGACGACGGCAAAGTTCGCGGCCGGTTCCTGCTGAAGCTGTCCGGAGAGGCGTTCTCCGGCGGCACCGGACTGGGCGTCGACCCGGACGTGGTGCACGCCATCGCCCGGGAGATCGCGGCCGTGGTGCGCGACGGATCCCAGATCGCCGTCGTCATCGGCGGTGGCAACTTCTTCCGCGGCGCGGAACTCCAGCAGCGCGGCATGGACCGGGCCCGCTCCGACTACATGGGCATGCTGGGCACGGTCATGAACTGCCTCGCTCTCCAGGACTTCCTGGAGAAGGAGGGCATCGACTCGCGCGTGCAGACCGCCATCACCATGGGCCAGGTCGCCGAGCCGTACATCCCGCTGCGCGCCGTGCGCCACCTGGAGAAGGGCCGCGTGGTCATCTTCGGTGCCGGTATGGGCATGCCGTACTTCTCCACCGACACGACAGCCGCCCAGCGCGCCCTCGAGATCGACGCCGAGGCGCTGCTGATGGGTAAGAACGGTGTGGACGGGGTCTACGACTCCGACCCGAAGACCAACCCCGAGGCCGTCAAGTTCGACTCGCTCAGCTACGGCGAGGTCATCACCCGCGACCTGAAGGTCGCCGACATGACCGCGATCACGCTGTGCCGGGACAACAAGCTGCCCATCCTCGTCTTCGAGCTGCTGGCGGAGGGCAATATCGCCCGGGCAGTCAAGGGTGAGAAGATCGGCACACTCGTGGGTGACCAAGGCGGCCGGGAGTGACCGGAGGCAGACCCGTCGGGGGTGGACCCCGTCCGGGCGACGGACCCTGACCGGGGGATGGACAATGTCCTGCCGGTCGGGAACCGTGCAGGAAGAAGACGCGACGCAGCCGGCCGCAGACCGATGAGGACCGTTGCCGGGCCTACTCAAGACACGCAGGAGCAAGTGGTGATCGAAGAGACCCTCCTCGAGGCCGAGGAGAAGATGGAGAAGGCCGTCGTGGTCGCCAAGGAGGACTTCGCCGCGATCCGCACCGGTCGTGCGCACCCGGCGATGTTCAACAAGATCGTGGCCGACTACTACGGCGCACCGACGCCGATCAACCAGCTGGCCTCGTTCTCGGTGCCGGAACCGCGTATGGCCGTGGTGACGCCGTTCGACAAGAGCGCGCTGCGCAACATCGAGCAGGCGATCCGCGACTCCGACCTGGGCGTCAACCCGAGCAATGACGGCAACATCATCCGTGTGGTGTTCCCCGAGCTCACCGAGGAGCGGCGCCGCGAGTACATCAAGGTCGCCAAGGGCAAGGGCGAGGACGCCAAGGTCTCGATCCGTTCCGTGCGCCGCAAGGCGAAGGACGCCATCGACAAGCTCGTCAAGGACGGCGAGGTCGGCGAGGACGAGGGCCGCCGTGCGGAGAAGGAGCTCGACGACACCACCGCGAAGTACGTCGCCCAGGTGGACGAGCTGCTCAAGCACAAGGAAGCGGAGCTGCTCGAGGTCTGATGAACGACTCTTCCTGGGGGGCGCCGCCACAGGCCGGGTACTGGGGGCCCACCGAGCAGGGGCCTGGCCAGGGCGTCGGCCCGGCGGGTCCCGCGTACGATGCGCATGACGCCCAGCAGACTCGCCCCATGCCCATCGTGCCCGAGGTACCCGCGCCCGGCGGAGACCAGGATGACGACCGGGGGGTCGCCGCCCGTCGACGCGGCCCCTTGTTCCGCGACGAGACGCCGCAGGTGCCGTCCCCGTGGGCGGTGCCGCAGAATCCGGAGCCCATGCCCGACGCCCCGCAGCCGGCACCCGCACCGCAGAAGAAGAGTGCGGGCCGTGACCTGGGCGCGGCCATAGGGGTCGGCGTCGGGCTCGGCGTCGTGATCGTTGCCTCGTTGTTCATCGTCAAGGCCGTGTTCGTCGGCGTCGTAGCGGTCGCCGTCGTGGTGGGCCTGTGGGAGTTGACGAAGCGGCTGGAGGAACGCAAGGGCATCAAGGCGCCGCTGGTGCCGCTCGCGGTCGGCGGCGCGGCAATGGTCGTCGCCGGGTATGTGCGGGGCGCCGAGGGAGCCTGGGTGGCGATGGCGCTGACCGCGCTCGCGGCCCTGGTGTGGCGCATGACGGAACCGCCGGACGGCTACCTCCGGGACGTCACGGCAGGCGTCTTCGCAGCCTTCTACGTGCCGTTCCTGGCGACGTTCGTCGCCATGATGCTCACGGCCGACGACGGTCCGCAGCGCGTGCTGACCTTCCTGCTCCTGACGGTCGTCAGTGACACGGGCGCGTACGCGATCGGCTGGCGTTTCGGCCGGCACAAGCTGGCCCCGCGCATCAGTCCCGGCAAGACCCGAGAGGGTCTCATAGGAGCGGTCACCTTCGCGATGGGCGCGGGCGCCCTGTGCATGCAGTTCCTGATCGACGGCGGTTCCTGGTGGCAGGGCCTGCTGCTGGGGCTCGCGGTCGCGGCCAGCGCCACCCTCGGCGACCTCGGCGAGTCCATGATCAAACGAGACCTGGGCATCAAGGACATGGGCACGCTGCTGCCGGGCCACGGGGGCATCATGGACCGCCTCGACTCCTTGCTGCCGACGGCGCCGGTGGTGTGGCTGCTGATGGTGATCTTCGTGGGGTCGGCCTGACCTGCGCTGTCCGTGCAGAGGGGCTCGTCGTCCACAGGGCGGTGGGCCCCTCTGCCGCGTCACCACCCAGCAGATGCCCTCACCTGTGAAGGTCTGCCGATGAAGGGTCGGGTTTCCTGACCAGGTCTTGCGGGCGCCGGTCGCCCTGACATAACTACATGCCTCATGAACCTTTTCGGCCGCAGCTCTCCACTCCGACGCGCGGCGGCTCCCGCCGCACCCGTGGCCCCCGGTGCCCCGCTGAGCCCCGCCGACCGGGCGCATGCCGGTGTCGGCCTTCTGCCTGATCCCGCCCTGCAGGCGCTCACCGGCGAGTGGATGATCGACCCCGCGCACAGCAGGATCGGGTTCTCCGTGCGGCACGCCATGGTGACGACGGTGCGCGGCGCCTTCACGCAGTACGACAGCCGCCTCTACTTCGACGGCCGCGACCCGGCCCGCTCCCGTGCCGACATAGCGCTGTTCACCGCCAGTGTCGACACCGGTGTGGAGCAACGCGACGCGCACCTGGTCGGCCGCGACTTCCTGGACTCCGCGACCTACCCGCGGATGATCTTCACCAGCACCGCTGTGCACCTCGCGGGCGACGACGTCTACCGCATGACCGGGGACCTCACCATCAAGGACACCACCCGTCCCGTCGACCTGGAACTCACCTACATCGGTCATGTGACGGACCCGTTCGGTTACGAGCGCGTCGGCTTCGACGGCACCACCACGATCAACCGTTCCGACTGGGGCCTGACCTACAACGCCAGGCTGGCCGAGGGCGGCGCCATGGTGAGCGAGAAGGTCCGCCTCCAGTTCGACATCGCGGCCATCCGCGCCACCTGACGGAGCACGCGGTCCGCGCCGGCAGGAGACCGAACCGGCCTTCGCGGCCTCGTGAATCCTCGGTCGCGGGCCACACAGTGGATCCGAGACACCGGTAGGACTATGCCCAAGTCCCGGAGAACTGGCGGTAGTCAGGCCGCAGTAAGCCCCCTACCCTCGCGTTCGACGCGGTGCGGCCTCCCTCGGCGGTGGGTCTGAGGGAGGTCTGAGGGCTGTCCCGTCTCCGGCTACCCGACAACTGCCGAGTAGTCTCCGCGCATGGCTGTTCCTGTGCACATCCCGGAGTACCTCGAGGACTGCGAACTGACAGCTGGTGAGGATCTCGCGCGGGAGCCGGCCTTCTGGCTCGCCCACCTCTTGTTGACCGTGGGTGACCCGACCGAGGACCCGCAGCGCTACGGGGTGGACGCATCGGCCTACGAGGAAATGGTTGAGCGCCTCAGCGACCCTGAAGAGCCTTGGTCGGTCCTGCGCGCTCCCATCGCTGGTGGGCATACGGCCCACGTCGTGTACGCCAACTTCGAAGACATGAACAATGTCGACTTCTTCGTCCGCCACCCTGACTGGGGACGGCTCGGTTACCTCGGCCAATGTGGCGCCGACGACGCCGGCCCGGGGCTGTCCTGGACGGAACTCACCGCTCTGGCAGCACCCACGCCGGACCACGGTGCAGGCTTGACCGACAGGTCACAGCGCCTCTTGCTCCTCCTTCCGATGCTCGGGGATGCGGAAGTACCCCACGGAGCCCACGACACTGTGGCGCAAGCGCTGACTCACTGCGGAATACCTCCCGAGGCGGCCCGCGAGTTGGCGACAACCTTGTTGGGTGAACGCGAGCCAGGCAAGGGGCCCCGCTGGACCGTGACTGCCGACAGCCCGATCGCGGTATGTTCGTCGCCCTATAGTCCCCGCCAGGTCCCGCTCGCGCTCGGTATCACGCCAGGGCAGGCCCAGGCCCTCGCGGACGCGCTCAACGGTCGAGGGGCGTCACCCCGTGACATCCACGAGTGACATCAACGTCGACGAACACCAGCGGCCCGGAACAGTCAGAAGTGGCCGTGCTGTTCCCTGCCACCGCTGGCCTCGATCAGTCAAGACAGCGAAGCGCTGCCGAATGGCCAACCGGTGGTGGCTACCTCAACCCACCGCTCGAAGGCGGGCCAGTCATCCGTCCGCTCGACCACAGACGTCAGCACAGCACGGGCATCCGCGACGACCCGTGCCGGATTCTCGGCGGTGAACCGGACCTCGCACGAGAAACGTCGAAGCCCGCCCTTGAGGATCTCCACGGCGAAGAAGTGTGCACTGCCACCGGCTTTGCCGCACGTAGACGGCGTGCCGAACGTCATAGCGCCGGCGGGGATCACAGCCAGGCCGCAGGGGGTGGCCCCCCGGCCCTCGGACATGCGTCAGGGGCGAGGTCTTCCGACATGCGCCTAACCCCCAGGTCAGGGTCCGGCTCAGATGAGTGGTGGGCAGTTGCTGAGGATCGTCCCTGGGCCGTCCGAAGCCGCTCAGCGGGACCGGTGACGACTACTAACGACAGTCGTGGCGAGCGCCAGCCGCAGGTCACCCGAGTGGATCTGCGACACTGGTTGAGCCATGCCTAAGCCCGGAGAACTCACTTTCGTCGCGCCGCGCGGAGCCAAGACGCCGCCGCGGCATCTCGCTGATCTCTCGCCCGCCGAGCGCAAGGAGGCGGTCGCCGCGGTCGGCGAGAAGCCGTTCCGTGCCAAGCAGCTCTCGCAGCACTACTTCGCGCGGTTCGCGCACGACCCGGAGCAGTGGACCGACATTCCCGCGCCCTCCCGCGGCAAGCTCCAGGAGGCGCTGTTCCCGGAGCTGATGACGGTCGTCCGGCATCTGGCGACGGACCAGGGCACCACCCGGAAGACGCTGTGGCGGCTGTTCGACGGCACGCTCGTCGAGTCCGTGCTGATGCGCTACCCCGACCGGGTCACCATGTGCATCAGCTCGCAGGCGGGTTGCGGCATGAACTGCCCGTTCTGCGCCACCGGCCAGGCGGGCCTGGACCGCAACCTGTCTACCGCCGAGATCGTGCACCAGATCGTGGACGGCATGCGGGCGCTGCGCGACGGCGAGATCCCCGGTGGCCCGGCGCGGCTGTCCAACATCGTCTTCATGGGCATGGGCGAGCCCCTCGCGAACTACAAACGGGTCGTCGGCGCCGTCCGCGCCCTCACCGACCCCGCGCCGGACGGGCTCGGCCTCTCCCAGCGCGGCATCACCGTCTCCACCGTGGGACTGGTGCCGGCCATCCACCGGTTCGCCGACGAGGGCTTCAAGTGCCGTCTCGCCATCTCCCTGCACGCCCCGGACGACGAGCTGCGCGACACCCTCGTCCCCGTCAACACGCGGTGGAAGGTGCGCGAGGTCCTCGACGCCGGGTTCGACTACGTCGAGAAGTCCGGACGCCGGTTGTCCATCGAGTACGCCCTCATCCGGGACATCAACGACCAGGCGTGGCGCGGTGATCTGCTGGGCCGGCTCCTCAAGGGCAAGCCGGTGCACGTCAACCTGATCCCGCTGAACCCGACGCCCGGCTCCAAGTGGACCGCCTCCCGCCCCGAGGACGAGAAGGCGTTCGTCGAGGCGATCGCCGCCCACGGTGTGCCGGTGACGATCCGGGACACCCGGGGGCAGGAGATCGACGGGGCGTGCGGTCAGCTCGCCGCCACCGAGCGGTAGTCTGAGGGCTGTTCCGTCAGTACGTACATCTTCATATTCCGACAGGGGAGCGCCACAGCGCTGAGAGTGCGGTAGCGACCGCAGACCCTCTGAACCTCGCCCAGGTCATTCTGGGTAGGGAGTTCGGTCTTCACTCGAGCTGTTGCGCCCTGCCCGGACCCTCGGAGGTCCGGGTCAGGGCCGCGTCTCTTCCTGGTCACCCCCAGGAGGAATCCAGTTGAGCATCACCGGTAAGCAGTTCGCGGCCGTGGCCGTAGGGCTGGGCATGGTCACGCTGTCCGCGTGCGGGTCGTCCGGTTCGGGAAGTGGGAACGGCAGCGGCGACTCCAAGACCGTGACCCTCGTCAGCCATGACTCGTGGGCCGCCTCCAAGAGCGTCATCGCGGCGTTCGAGAAGGAGTCCGGCTACACGGTCAAGGTCCTCAAGGACGGCGACGCGGGCCAGGCCGTCAACAAGGCGATCCTCACCAAGGACAACCCGCAGGGCGACGTCTTCTTCGGCGTCGACAACACACTGCTGTCCAGGGCGCTGGACAACGGCCTTTTCCAGCCGTACGAGGCCAAGGGCCTCGACCAGGTCGGCGTCCCGTACCGGCTGGACGGGGACAAGCACCGGGTCACGCCCATCGACTACGGCGACATCTGCGTCAACTACGACAAGAAGTACTTCGCCGACCACAAGCTGACCCCGCCGGCCTCCTTCGACGACCTCGTCAAGCCCGAGTACAAGAACCTCCTCGTCACCGAGAACGCCTCCACCTCCTCACCCGGCCTCGGTTTCCTGCTGGGCACCGCCGCGAAGTACGGCGACGGTGGGTGGCAGGACTACTGGAAGAGGCTCAAGGCCAACGGTGTGAAGGCGGTCGACGGCTGGGAGCAGGCCTACAACGAGGAGTTCTCCGGCTCCGCCGGCGGAAAGAAGGCCAAGGGCGACCGGCCGCTCGTCGTCTCCTACGCCTCTTCGCCGCCCGCCGAGGTCGTCTACGCCGACCCCCGGCCCAAGACCGCGCCGACCGGTGTCGCCACCGGCACCTGCTTCCGCCAGATCGAGTTCGCCGGTCTGCTGAGCAACGCGCACAACACCAAGGGCGGCAAGGCGTTCCTCGACTTCCTGATCAGCAGGAGGTTCCAGGAGGACATGCCGCTCAACATGTTCGTCTACCCGGTGGTCGAGGGCGCGAAGGTGCCCGCGGAGTTCACCGAGTACGGGCCCGCGGCCAAGGACCCCGAGACCATGGCCCCCACGAAGATCGCCGCAAACCGTGACCAGTGGGTCAAGTCGTGGACGTCGCTCGTACTGAAGTGACCCCACGCAGGCGGGGGAACGCGGCGCGGCTCGGGCTGATGGCCCTGCCCGTCGCGTTCTTCGCCGTCTTCTTCGCCTACCCCGTCGCCGCGATCGTCGCACGCGGTCTGAAAGCCGGCGGGGCCTGGCGGCTCGGGCGGATCGCCGACGTGCTCGCCCAGCCGGACGTGCGGCACGTGCTGTGGTTCACGACCTGGCAGGCGCTGGCCTCCACCGCCCTGACGCTGTTGATCGCGCTGCCCGGCGCGTATGTCTTCGCGCGCTACGACTTCCCGGGCAGGCAGGTGCTGCGCGCCGTCGTCACCGTCCCGTTCGTGCTGCCCACGGTCGTGGTCGGCACCGCCTTCCTGGCGCTGGTGGGTCGCGGCGGACTCCTCGACGACCTGTGGGGCATACGTCTCGACACCACCGTGTGGGCCATCCTGCTCGCCCACGTCTTCTTCAACTACGCCGTCGTCGTCCGCACGGTCGGCGGCCTGTGGGCGCAGCTCGACCCCCGCCAGGAGGCGGCGGCGCGCGTGCTCGGCGCCTCCCGGCTCACGGCCTGGCGGACGGTGACGCTACCCGCGCTCGCGCCGGCGGTGGCCGCCGCCGCGCTGATGGTGTTCCTGTTCACCTTCACCTCCTTCGGCGTGGTGCAGATCCTCGGCGGCCCCACCTTCTCCACTCTCGAAGTGGAGATCTACCGGCAGACCTCGGAGATCTTCGACCTGTCCACCGCCGCCGTGCTGACGATCGTCCAGTTCGCCGCGGTGGGCGCGATCCTCGGGGTGCACGCCTGGACCGTGCGCCGCCGGGAGAGCGCGCTGAAGCTGGTCGACCCGTCGCGCACGGCGCGCAGGCCGCGCGGGGCCGCACAGTGGGCGCTGCTCGTCGCGGTCCTCGCGACCGTCGCCCTCCTGCTCGTCCTGCCACTCGCCGTCCTCGTCCAGCGCTCGCTCGACGCGCCCGGGTTCGCCTACTACAAGGCGCTGACCCGCACCGATGACAGCACCTTCCTCGTCCCGCCCGTCGACGCCATCGCGAACTCCCTCCAGTACGCCGTCGCGGCCACCCTCATCGCCGTACTGATCGGATCGCTCGCCGCCGCGGCCCTCGCCCGCAGGGACGCCGGCCGGCTCGTACGGGGCTTCGACGCCCTGCTGATGCTGCCGCTCGGGGTGTCCGCGGTGACCGTCGGCTTCGGCTTCCTCATCGCGCTCGACAAACCGCCGCTGGACCTGCGCGGCTCCTGGATCCTGGTGCCGCTCGCGCAGGCGCTGGTGGGCGCCCCCTTCGTGGTGCGCACCATGCTGCCGGTGCTGCGGGCCGTGGACGAACGGCTGCGGGAGGCGGCCGCCGTGCTCGGGGCGTCGCCGTGGCGGGTGTGGCGCGAGGTCGATCTGCCGATCGTACGGCGGGCGTTGCTGATCGCCGCCGGGTTCGCGTTCGCCGTGTCGCTGGGCGAGTTCGGGGCGACCGTGTTCATCGCGCGGCCCGACAACCCGACACTGCCGGTGGCCGTGGCGCGGCTGCTCGCGCGGCCCGGGGACCTCAACTACGGGCAGGCGATGGCCCTTTCGACGATTCTGATGGTGGTGTGCGCGGTGGCGCTGGGCGTCCTGGAGAGGTTGCGGACGGATCGGACGGGGGAGTTCTGACGATGCTCACGCTGCAGGGCGCGACCGTGCGCTTCGACGGGCGCGCCGCGCTCGACCGAGTGGACCTCGAGGTCGCCGAGCAGGAGATCGTGTGCGTGCTCGGGCCGAGCGGCAGCGGTAAGTCGACGCTGCTGCGAACGGTGGCCGGGCTGCAACCCCTCGACGCGGGGCGGCTGTTCCTCGACGACCGTGACCTGGAAGGGGTGCCCGCGCACCGGCGCGGGGTGGGCCTGATGTTCCAGGATCATCAGCTGTTCCCGCAGCGGGACGTCGGCGGGAACGTCGCCTTCGGGCTGCGCATGCACAAAGCCCCGCGCGTCGAACGGGAGGCACGGGTCGCGGAGTTGCTCGACCTGGTCGGACTTCCGGGGGCCGCGCGCAGGGCGGTGTCGGAGCTCTCCGGCGGCGAACAACAGCGGGTCGCGCTCGCCCGCGCCCTCGCGCCCAGGCCACGGCTGCTGATGCTGGACGAGCCGCTGGGCCAGCTCGACCGGTCGCTGCGCGAGCGGCTCGTCGTCGAACTGCGCGATCTGTTCGGCCGCTTGGGCACGACCGTGCTCGCCGTCACCCACGACCAGGGCGAGGCCTTCGCTCTCGCCGACCGGGTCGTGGTGATGCGCGACGGACGGATCGCCCAGTCGGGTACGCCGCTTGAGGTGTGGCAGCGGCCCGCGAACGAGTTCGTGGCGCGCTTCCTCGGCTTCGACAACGTGGTGGAGGCGACCGTCGCCGGCGAGGCCGCGGACACTCCGTGGGGCAAGCTCCCGGTCCCGGAAGGCTCTCCGCAGGGGCCCGGCACACTGCTGGTCCGACCCGCGGGCGTCGGGTTGACGGCGGCCACCGAGGGCCTGAGCTGCACCGTGACCGCCCGCACCTTCCGCGGCACCCACGTCGCCGTGCGCCTGCAACCGGAGGGGGCACCCGCGCTGGAGGCGGCCTGCCCGCTGCGGTCGGCCCCGGAGCCCGGGGACGAGGTCGGGGTCGTGTTCGACGCAGCGGAAATCATGGTGCTCGGCGGGGCATCCGGCACCTAGTGCTGTGGCCGGAAAGGCTCACCGGCTCGCGACGCCCGGCACGGCACCTCGCCGCGTTGTCGCATCGCCCGAGTACATCCGGTACGCGGGCGACGCTCCGCCGTGCGATGCACCGCACCGGACGCCGCGAGCTTTCCGGCAGACCTTTCCGGCCACAGCACTAGGGTGGCGATCATGGCGGACTGGGATATTCGCCCGGCGTCGGTGTCGGACGTCGAGGCAGTGGCCGAGTTGCGTGCCGTGGTGCTGCGGGCGGATCTGGAACGGCTCGGGCGGTACGACGAGCGGCGGGTGCGGCAGCGGCTGCGGGACGGATTCGACCCGGCCCATACATGGGTGATCGAGGCGGGCGGTGCGTTCGTCGGCTGCGTGGCGCTGCGACCGGCCGAGGACGCCCACTGGCTGGAGCACTTCTACCTGGCCCCGCAGCTTCAGGGCAGCGGTATCGGTTCGGGCGTGCTGCGCGAGCTGCTGGGGCGGTGTGACCGCCGCGGTGTCCTCGTCCGGTTGAACGTGCTGCAGGGCAGTCCCGCCCGACGGCTCTACGAGCGGCACGGATTCACCGCGGAGACCGAGGACTCGGTGGACGTATTCATGGTTCGCAAGCCGGCCTGATGTGCGGCACGCACAACGGCCCGCCCCGGCGAAGGGGCGGGCCGTCGATTCGTACGGGTGCCGAGGCGTCAGTTGCTCTTCGACGCGCTGCCGCGGCGGCGCATGCCGAAGAACACCGCACCGCCACCGATGACCACCAGGCCGCCGGCGATACCGGCGATCATGGGCGTGTTGGAGCCGGCTCCGGTCTCGGCGAGGTTGGAGCTGCCCGCCGCGGGTGAGGGGGAGTTGTCCCCGGCCGTGGCGGGGGCCGTGCTCTGCGCCTGCGACGGCGTGGCCGACGGCGATGCGGAGGAGGACGGGGCCGGAGCCGGCGTGTCCGACGGCTTCGGGGTCTCGGAGGCCGGCGGGGTGGTCTGCGACGTCGCGCAGGCCTTGGACGAGGTGGTCAGGAGAGAGAGGTCCTCGTTGACCTGGCCGCCGTTGGCGTTGATGTGGACCCGGTACTGGGCGCCGGCGGCCCAGTCCTCGGAGAACGTGACGATCGCGCCGTCCTTGGTGCCGGTGACCGTCTTCTCACCGACCTTCTTCGCGTCCGCGCCGTTCTCTTCCAGGTAGACGCTGACGGTCGCCTCCTTGCCCGAGGCGTCCTTGTCGGTGACGGTGATGATGCCCTTCCCGTTGTCGCAGGAGGCGACGGCCGAGAAGTCACGGATGTTGCAGGCGAGCGCGTTGCCGGCGACGCCGAGCGCGAGCGCGGCGGAGGCCGAGGCGACGCCGAGGATGCGCACCGTTCGAGCGGTGCGGGAGGATATGGACACGATTGCCCTTCACGGGATGCGCAACTGCGGGGGGTTCAGGGGATGCTGCGCTGCGATCACAACATCCCCGAGAGGCTCACAGGTTTATAAGCGTCAGCTAAGTGCTGTCAACGCCGATGTCCGGCATGACGGCCGTCTTTGCCTGCTCATTAACCGCCCATGCGTTTGAGATCCGCAGAATCGTTCCCAACCCCCCGCCGGAGCGCCCCCGTTCACCTGCGCGTGCTCAGCCCTGCACTGCCGCCGGATCCATCCACATGACCTCCCAGGTGTGGCCGTCCGGGTCGTCGAAGGCACGGCCGTACATGTGGCCGTAGTCCTGCGTCTCGCCGGACACCGTGCCGCCCGCGGAGACCGCCCGGTCGACCAACTCGTCGACCTTCTCGCGGCTTTCGGCGCTCAGGCACAGCAGCACCTCGCTGGTCCTGGTGGCGTCCGCGATCTCCTTCTTTGTGAAGTTGGCGTAGTGCTGGTGGCTCAGCAGCATCGCGATGATGGTGTCACTGATCACGACGCAGGCGCAGTCGTCCGTCGTGAACTGCGGGTTGATCGTGTAGCCCAGCTCCGTGAAGAACTTCTTCGACGTCTCGACGTCGGCGACGGGCAGGTTCACGAAGATCATCTGCTGGTACATGGGCGGTCTCTCTTTCAACTTCAACGTGGCGGATGAGCCGTACGCAGAGATGGACCGCGCGCCGATGCCAAACTCATCGCCGGTCGCGAAAAACCTTCCGGGATCTTCTCAGCCCGTCAGCGGCATCGCCGCCAGCTCCGCCACGACCCACGTCAGCGGTGTGAACACCACCGCCAGAGCGCCCGCGCGCAGCAGTGCCGCGGTACGCAGCACGGTGGCCGGGGCGCCGAGCCGCACCAGCGCGGCGACCGTGTCGGTACGCGCCTGCCTCGCCTCGACCGCGGCGGTCGCCAGGGCCGCGACCGCGCAGCCCCCCACCACCACCGCGCCCAGCGTCGTCAGCGGTCCCGGGGACGGACGCGTGTCGGCGTACAGCGCCGCCATGGCGTAGAAGCCCGACGCCACCGCGCACAGCACCCCGAGCGGCCGGCCGATCCGCCGTGCCTCCTCCTGCAGACCGCGCCCGGCCAGCAGCCGCACGGCACCCGGGCGCACCGCCTGCAGCAGCCACCCGCACAGATGCGTCAGCGCGGGCCCGGCCAGCGCGAGCCCCAGCGCGGTCAGCGCCCAGCCCGCGAGCACCGCCACGGGCCCGCCCGTGAGTCCGCCGGGCAGCGGGGCACTCGGCGCCGGGCCCGGCCGGCTCGCGTGTGCCTCGATGGCGAAGCCCGCGGCGAGCGCGGCCACACCCCAGGGCAGACCGTCGGGGGCGGGCTGGAGGGCGGTGGGAGGCTCCGGTGCCGGATCCTCGGCCGGCGCCTCGGGGGAGTCGTCGGCGTCGGGGTCGGCGTCGCCGCCGCGCGCCGGCCGTTCGCCGCGCGGGCGCAGCGCCACCGCGGTCGCCACGGACGCCGTGAACGGCACCAGCGCCAGCAGCGTGAGCGCCGCGGGCACGGGCAGGGGCTGGTCGGCGGCGAGGAGGTCCGCCGCCGCGCCGTCGAACGGCATCCCCGTCGGGTCGCCGCGCAGATGCAGGAAGCCCAGCAGTGCCAGCAGCGAGCCGAGCGAGGTCGTGAAGGCCGTGGTGGCCGCCGAAAGGGCCATCAGCCGGGCCGGGCCGAGGCCGATCGCGGCCAGACCCGACCGTGGACGGGTGCCCGGGTCGGTGCGGGCGACGGCGACCGCGAGGTACACGGTGGCCGCGATCGGCGCGAGGCACCAGGCCAGCCGCAGCGTCGAGCCCTCCGCCGCCTCCGGGTGCCCCAGCGCGTACCCCAGAGTGAACAGCAGCAGGAAGCCCGTGCCCGCCGAGGCCGCGACGACCAGGAGCCGGCGGAGCTGGACCAGGGGGCGCGCCCCGCGGGCTAGGCGGAGAGCGAGCACGTCTGACGGCCTTCCGTCTCGGACACCGGCGGCAGATGGACGGTGTTCACGTGCCGCCCGTCCAGCAGCGACACCGTCCGGTCGGCGAGGCCCGCGGCCTGAGCCGGGTGGGTGGCGATGACGACGGTGATGCCGTGCGAGCGGGCCGCCGTGGTGAGCGTGCGCAGCACCTGGGCGCCGTCGGCGCGGTGCAGGGAGGCGGTGGGCTCGTCCGCGAAGAGTACGGTCGGACAGGTGGCGAGCGCCCGGGCGACGGCGATCCGCTGCCGCTGAGCCTGGGTCAGCTCATGAGGGCGCTTGCGGGCGCTGTCGCCGACGTCGAGGCGCTCCAGCCACTCCAGCGCCGCGGTCTTGGCGCGGCGGCGGCTCGTGCCGCGCAGCAGGAGCGGCAGCGCCGCGTTCTCCCAGGCGTTCAGCTCGGGGACCAGCATCGGCGCCGGGTCGATCCAGCCGAACCGGTCGCGCCGCAGCCTCTCGCGGGTGAGCGGGCCCATGGTGTGCACGGGCATGCTGTTGAACCAGACCTCGCCCCGCTGGGCGGGGAGCAGCCCCGCCAGACACTGCAGCAGGGTCGTCTTGCCGCTGCCGCGCGGGCCGGTGACGGCCAGGATCTCACCCTCGCGCACCCCCAGGGAGACCCCGCGCAGTGCGGGTGAGCCGTTGTGCTGGAAGTGCAGGGCGCGTGCCCAGAGCACGTCGTTGTCCGGCGGGGCCACCATCGCGTACACCTCGGTTCTGATCCGTTTTCCCGTGCCGATCCCCGTCCGGGGGACCCGTTCGGGCGAACGATGGCAAGGGCGATCGGTCACCTCGCACGCTAAGCAGGCGGCACCCGTGAGCCCGGACAGCGAACGGCCCCGGACCCCCGTTTCTCACTCGAACGGGTGGCCAGGGGCCGTTGCCGATCATCCGGGAGGACGAACCCCACATCGACGGGTCACAGCTTGGTCCAAGCCTCCGTGAGGCTGGCGCGCAGGATCTGCTCGATCTCGTCGAAGGTCTCCTGGTTCGAGATCAGCGGCGGGGCGAGCTGGACGACCGGGTCGCCGCGGTCGTCGGCGCGGCAGTACAGGCCGTTGTCGAACAGCGCCTTGGACAGGAAGCCGTACAGGACGCGCTCGGTCTCCTCCTCGTCGAAGGACTCCTTGGTCGCCTTGTCCTTGACGAGCTCGATGCCGTAGAAGAAGCCGTTGCCGCGGACGTCGCCGACGATCGGCAGGTCGTGCAGCTTCTGCAGCGTGGACAGGAACGCGGCCTCGTTGTCCAGCACGTGCTGGTTCAGGCCCTCGCGCTCGAACAGGTCGAGGTTGGCCAGGCCCACCGCTGCGGAGACCGGGTGGCCGCCGAAGGTGTAGCCGTGCAGGAAGGTGTTGTCGCCCTTGTAGAAGGGCTCGGCGAGGCGGTCGGAGACGATGCACGCGCCGATCGGGGAGTAGCCCGAGGTCATGCCCTTGGCACAGGTGATCATGTCCGGGACGTAGCCGAACTTGTCGCACGCGAACATCGTGCCGAGGCGGCCGAAGGCGCAGATGACCTCGTCCGAGACCAGCAGTACGTCGTACTGGTCGCAGATCTCGCGCACCCGCTGGAAGTAGCCGGGCGGCGGCGGGAAGCAACCGCCGGCGTTCTGCACCGGCTCCAGGAAGACCGCGGCGACCGTGTCCGGGCCCTCGAAGAGGATCTGCTGCTCGATCTGGTCGGCGGCCCAGCGGCCGAATGCCTCCGGGTCGTCGCCGAAGATCGGGGCCCGGTAGATGTTGGTGTTGGGGACCTTGTGCGCGCCCGGCACCAGGGGCTCGAAGGGGGCCTTCAGGGCCGGCAGGCCGGTGATGGACAGGGCGCCCTGCGGGGTGCCGTGGTAGGCGACCGCGCGGGATATGACCTTGTGCTTGGTGGGCTTGCCGACCAGCTTGAAGTACTGCTTGGCGAGCTTCCAGGCGGTCTCCACCGCCTCGCCGCCGCCCGTGGTGAAGAAGACCTTGTTCAGGTCGCCCGGGGCGTGGTCGGCGAGCCGCTCCGCGAGCTCGACGGCCTTGGGGTGGGCGTAGGACCACACCGGGAAGAACGCCAGTTCCTGGGCCTGCTTGAACGCCGTCTCCGCCAGCTCCGTGCGGCCGTGGCCCGCCTGGACCACGAAGAGACCGGCGAGACCGTCGAGGTAGCGCTTGCCCTTGTCGTCGTAGATATAGGTGCCCTCGCCCCGGACGATGGTGGGGACGGGAGCGTTCTCGTACGAGGACATGCGGGTGAAGTGCATCCACAGGTGGTCGTACGCGGTCTTGCTGAGGTCCTTGGTACTCACGGCTATCGGGTTCCCCACATGTAGGTCTGCTTCTTCAGCTTGAGGTAGACGAAGCTCTCGGTGGAGCGCACTCCGGGGACGGCCCGGATGCGTTTGTTGATGACTTCCAGCAGGTGGTCGTCGTCCTCACAGACGATCTCCACCAGGAGGTCGAAGGAGCCCGCGGTCATCACGACGTACTCGCATTCGTCCATCGCGGCCAGCGCGTCGGCCGCGGACTCCACGTCGCCCTCGACGTTCACCCCGACCATCGCCTGCCGGCGGAAGCCCACGGTGAGCGGGTCCGTGACGGCGACGATCTGCATCACGCCCTGGTCGAGCAGCTTCTGGACGCGCTGGCGTACCGCCGCCTCCGACAGGCCGACGGCCTTGCCGATCGCGGCGTACGGCCGCCGGCCGTCCTCCTGGAGCTGTTCGACGATGGCGAGGGAGACGGCGTCCAGTTGGGGTGTGCCGTTCTTGGACTCGCGGGAGTCCCTCTGGTCTGCGCTTCGACTGGCCACGACCTCACTGTGCACGACGTATCGACAGTTCCGCAAGGCGTGATCGATGAAATTCGTTGTTTCTGTGATCCCAGTCTGCGGATTTCGCAGTACTGGCGCAATGAAGGGTGTTGAAAACGTCGGCCTACGGACTAGGGTGGGTGTCTCAGCGATTGGACACCCGAACTTGGAGGGCCCGCAGTGAGCACCGAGCTGCGTCGTCTGCGCAACTACATCGACGGCGAATACCGTGACGCCGCCGACGGACGGACCACTCAGGTGGTCAACCCCGCGACCGGTGAGGCGTACGCGACCGCCCCGCTGTCCGGGCAGGCGGACGTCGACGCCGCGATGGCGGCCGCCGCGGCGGCCTTCCCCGGCTGGCGCGACACCACGCCCGCCGAGCGGCAGAAGGCCCTGCTGAAGATCGCTGACGCGTTCGAGGAGCGCGCTGAGGAACTGATCGCGGCCGAGGTCGAGAACACGGGCAAGCCGATCGGGCTGACCCGGTCGGAGGAGATCCCGCCGATGATCGACCAGATCCGCTTCTTCGCGGGCGCGGCCCGGATGCTCGAGGGCCGCTCGGCCGGCGAGTACATGGAGGGGATGACCTCGATCATCCGCCGCGAGCCGGTCGGCGTCTGTGCGCAGGTCGCGCCGTGGAACTACCCGATGATGATGGCCGTGTGGAAGTTCGCCCCGGCGATCGCGGCGGGCAACACCGTCGTGCTGAAGCCGTCGGACACCACCCCGGCGTCCACGGTCCTCATCGCCGACATCATCGGCTCGATCCTGCCCAAGGGCGTCTTCAACGTCATCTGCGGCGACCGCGAGACCGGCCGCATGATGGTGGAGCACCCGACCCCGGCGATGGCCTCCATCACCGGCTCCGTCCGCGCCGGCATGTCCGTCGCCGAGTCCGCCTCCAAGGACCTCAAGCGCGTCCACCTGGAGCTGGGCGGCAAGGCACCGGTCGTCGTCTTCGAGGACACCGACATCGCCAAGGCCGTCGAGGACATCTCGGTGGCGGGCTTCTTCAACGCCGGCCAGGACTGCACGGCCGCCACCCGTGTCCTCGTCCACGAGTCGATCCACGACGAGTTCGTGGCCGCGCTCGCCAAGGCCGCCTCCGAGACGAAGACGGGGCAGCCGGACGACGAGGACGTGCTCTACGGCCCGCTGAACAACCCGAACCAGCTCAAGCAGGTCACCGGCTTCATCGAGCGACTGCCCGCCCACGCCAAGGTCGAGGCCGGCGGCCACCCGGTCGGCGAGAAGGGCTACTTCTACGCCCCGACCGTCGTCTCGGGCCTCAAGCAGGACGACGAGATCATCCAGAACGAGGTCTTCGGCCCGGTCATCACCGTGCAGTCGTTCTCCGACGAGGAGCAGGCCGTCCAGTACGCGAACGGCGTCGACTACGCCCTCGCCTCCTCGGTGTGGACCAAGGACCACGCCCGCGCGATGCGCATGTCCAAGGCCCTCGACTTCGGCTGTGTGTGGATCAACACGCACATCCCGCTGGTCGCGGAGATGCCGCACGGCGGCTTCAAGAAGTCCGGCTACGGCAAGGACCTGTCGGCGTACGGCTTCGACGACTACACGCGCATCAAGCACGTGATGACGTCGCTCGACGCGTAGTCGACGTCGCTCGACGCGTGGCCCTCGGGGCCGGCGCGAGCAACGCGGCCCCGGGCGGGAGTCGTTCCGCCCGGGGCCGTGGTGTGCCCGGGGCGCGCGCAGTGGGCGGCGGTCCGTCGCCCGACATCCCGGCCCGAGCCGAACGTCAGCGGTTGAACGCGGGGAACCCGAACCGCTGCGCGACAGCCGCGCCGTCGCCCTTGGCATCGGTGGCGTCGACGGAGTAGACGAGGGTCCGGGACAGATCGCGGGTGGCGGCGATCACCGTGGCGTAGCCGGGGCGGGAGCCCGTCTTGCCCCAGATGACCCTGCCGTTCAGCTCGAACCGCTCCAGCGCCGCCCCGTACCGCGCCCCGGGCACGTCGGGCAGTGTGAACATCTCCTTCAGCTGCGGCTCGGGCACGACCCGGCCGCGGAACAGCGCCACCAGCAGCCGTTCCAGGTCGGCGGTCGTCGAGATCATGTCGCCGGCCGCCCACCGGTCGGACATGTTCCAGTCGGTCACGTCGACCAGCCTGCCGTCGATCCAGTCGTATCCGCGGTTGTGCGGACCGTGGACGCGCGGATCGGACCCCTTCGGGAACGAGGTGTCCCGCATGCCGAGCGGCCGGAAGATCCGCACGGCCGCCTGGTGCGCGTACGAGTCGCCGGTGATCTTCTCGATCAGCATGCCGAGGACGGTGTAGTGGATGTTGGCGTAGTCCTGCTGCGTGCCGGGCGCGGACTCCGGGCCCTTGGCGACCGAGGCCGCGACCACCTGACGTGGCGTCAGCGTCTCGAAGCGGTGCGCGTATCCCTCCTCGACCGTCTCCCCGAGGGACGCTCCCGGCTGCAGTCCGCTCGTGTAGTTGAGCAACTGCCGTACGGTGACGGGCTCGAAGTCCTTGGTCAGCAGCCCGGGCAGATACTGCTGCACGGTGCCGTCCAGGCTGATCCGCCCCTCGGCGGCGAGCTGCAGCACGATCGCCGCGGTCACCACCTTGGTCACCGAACCGGCCCGGAAGCGGGCGTCCTCCAACGCCGGCGCCCCCGTCCGGACGTCGCGCACCCCTGCGACGCCGCGCCAACTGCCCTGGCCACCCACGCGGATGAGCGCGGCGGTGGCGTCGTGGTCGGGCAGCCCGGCGATCGCGGCGCGCAGGGCCTCGGTGTCGGGTCCCCCGGTCGCGGACGGCGGAGTCGTCCGTGCCGCGGTCGACGGGGCCGCGGAGTGCGCGGAGGCGACTCCCGCCAGGGGGAGGGCGGTCAGGCTCAGGGTGAGGGCGGTGGCGAGGGCGACGGCGGTCGGACGTAACTGCATGGGATGCTCCCTGATCGAGGCGATGTCGGTGATCATCCTGCGGACCGTTCCTGCGGTGGGGGATCGTCTCGAAGGAGGGTGCGGCCCCGGGCATGGGACCGAGGGTCGCCCCTAGGGGACGGCGCCGGCCCGGCACGGGAGCGGGTGGTCCGTGTCGCACCCGAAAAACTGTTATCGCGGCCCCCGCCGCTCCGTCTCCCTCAGCGCCCCCAGATCCCGACGCACAGGAGCGAACCGCGTGAGGCACGGGCACGGCGACCGCGCCCGCCCCGACCGCCGGCCGCGACCGGTGATCCATCCCGGTTTCGACGGATATACGGCGTTCCGCCGTGAGCCGTCGTGGACCGTCCGCCCCGTGGATTTGGGCCGTGGCTGAGACTGTATGTCCGCAGGGCGGTGCGACGACCAGGGAGAGGACGCACGTGGACACCCGGCAGTGGCGTTCCACCATCGCGGCGGCGCAGGCCGGTGACCGGCGTGCGCTGGACGAGCTGGTCGCGGGCTGGCTGCCGCTCGTCTACAACATCGTCGGCCGCGCGCTCAACGGCCATGCCGACGTCGACGACGTCGTGCAGGAGACGATGCTGCGCGCCGTCGGCAACCTCGGCGCCCTGCGCGATCCGGACAGTTTCCGCTCCTGGCTGGTGGCCATCGCCATGCGGCAGATACGGGACCGGGCGCGCCGCCGGACGCCCGAGCCGCTGGCCGGGGACGCGGGGGACCGGGCCGCCGACTTCGCCGAACTCACCGTGCTGCGGCTGCAGCTGGAGGGCCAGCGGCGCGAGGTCGCGGAGGCGGTGCGCTGGCTCGACGACGAGGACCGGCAGCTGCTGTCGCTGTGGTGGCTGGAGGTCGCGGGCGAACTCACCCGCCGGGAGCTGGCCGCCGCCGTCGGCATCAGCCGCCAGCACGCCGCCGTCCGGGTGCAGCGGATGAAGGAGCGCCTTGAGGTGGCGCGCGGCATCGTACGGGCGCTGGAGGAACCCTGCCCCGAGCTGGCCGCCGTCACCGCCCGGTGGGACGGCCGGCCCGGCTCCCTGTGGCGCAAGCGACTGGCCCGGCACATCCGCGACTGCCCGGTCTGCGCCGGGGCCGAGAAGGCGGTCGTGCCCGCCGAACGGCTGCTCGCCGGGATCGCGCTCGTCCCCGTCCCGGCCGGTTTCGCCCTGTCGCTGGCGCTGGGCGGCAAGACGTCCGCGGCGGCCGTCTCCGTCGGCTGGTCCGCCAAGGTGCTCGGCGCGCTCACCAAGCCCGCCGTCGTCGTCACGGCGGGCGCGACGATCGTCGCGGGCGGCGCGTACGTCGTGACCCGAACGCCACAGGCACCCCCCGCCCGGGAGATCACGCCCACGGCGGCGAGCACGGCCCGCCCGCGCGCGCACACCCCGCCGCGCCTGCTGCCCTCCCCTTCGACGGCGAGCCCCTCACCCTCCACTACCACTACGGCGGAGCTGTACGGCACGGTCGTCGACTCCGTCGACAGCGCGCCCCCCGTGAACACCCCGCCCGGGGCGCTGCCGCACCGCCCCGAGTCCGGGATCACCAGCAGCGGCGGCCCGAAGGCCGTCCTGCAGCACCGCGGGGAAAGCGTCACGCTCAAGGGCCGGGGATACGTCCTCGTGCGCTGGCAGATCTCGCCGAAGAACCGGCCGGGCGCCCTCGTCATGCCGACCTGGACCGGTCTCGAGGGCAAGCTGTTCCACGTCGCGTCGGGCGGTGGCCGCCGCATGGACGACCCCCTGCCGGGCAGCCCCGGCGGATACGCCACCGGGATGGGCGGACCGGCCATCGGGTACGCCGTCCTGCCGGCCGGCACCCAGCAGATGTGGCAGAACGAGTACTTCTACCTGGACGGTTCCGTCACCCTCACCCAGAACGAACGGGGCTGCGACTACGGCCTGATCGTCTTCCCGTCCAGCTGGGACGAGGCCCACAAGGACGTCATGACCGGTCCCGCCCAGGGCGCGATCCGCTACGGACTGGTCCGCGACAACGGCAAGGACACCGCACCGGTGCCCCAGTACGCCACCCGCTCCCCGGCCGACCCGGCCACCGTCCCTCAGCGCTCGCGCGTGTAGGGCCTCTCGTTTGGATCAGGCCTAGCCGGCCGGCGCAGCGCATGCAGCGCGTCGATGCGGTTGGTGGTGATGGAGTCCACGCCTGCCTCGAGCAGGCGCCGCATGGAACGGCGGGTGTCCGGCGTCCACACGGACAGCAGATGGCCGCCCCGGTGCACGCGGGCCGCCAGGTCCTGGTCGACCAGGCCGAAGCGGTAGTTGAGCCAGCGCGGGCGCACCGCGTCGAGCAGCGCGGGCCGCGGCGGCGCGAGGGTCGTCCAGGTCAGGGCGATCTCCGCCGCGGGGTCGGCGGCACGCACCGCCAGCATGGTCTCGGCGCCCGCGCAGTAGTACACGCGCTCGGCGGCCCCGCAGTCCCGGACGATGCCGACGATCCGGCGTACGGCACGGGAGGAGGGGCCGCCCGGCAGGTCGATCATCACCCGGCTGCCGTCGGTCGCCGCAAGCGCGTCCGTCAGCGTCGGCACGCCGCCCGCTGTCAGGCCCCGCACCTCGTCCGAGGAGAGCGCCGCGAGCGGGCGGTCCTGCTCCCACAGACGCTTCAGCGTTCCGTCGTGCAGCAGCACGGGCACACCGTCCCGGGTGAGCCGTACGTCGATCTCCACCGCGTCCGCGCCACGGCGGAGCGCGGAACGCAGCGAGTCGATCGTGTTCTCACGGTGGCGGTAGGGGTCGCCGCGATGGGCCACGGCGGTCACGGTACGCATGGGGCTCATTGTGACGGTGCGGCGCCGCGCAACGGCCCGCCGGGGTGGTGGCCGGGCGACGGGCGGGCCGTCAGGGGGCGAGCCAGGCCGTGGTGTACGCGTCGATCTCGGCCGACAGCGCCGCCTTGGCGGCGTCGTCGAGGAACGACGCCTCGACCGCGTTCCCGGCGAGCGCGGCCAGACCCCGCTCGTCGAGGTCCAGGAGGCGCGCGGCGACCGCGTACTCGCTGTTGAGGTCGGTGCCGAACATCGGCGGGTCGTCGGAGTTGACGGTGACGAGGACCCCGGCGCGCACGAACTCCTTGATGGGGTGCTCGTCGAGCGAACGGACCGCGCGCGTGGCGATGTTGGAGGTCGGGCACACCTCCAGCGGGATGCGGTGCTCGGCGAGATGGGCCAGCAGCTTCGGGTCGCGGGCGGAACTGGTGCCGTGCCCGATGCGCTCTGCGCGCAGCTCGTTCAGCGCGTCCCAGACCGTCTCGGGCCCGGTCGTCTCGCCCGCGTGCGGAACGGAGCGCAGGCCCGCCGCTATGGCCCGGTCGAAGTAGGGCTTGAACTGCGGCCGCGGTACGCCGACCTCGGGACCGCCGAGCCCGAAGGAGACGAGCCCCTCGGGACGCAGCCGGTCGTCGGTGGCGAGCCGGACCGTCTCCTCGGCCGAGACGAGCCCCGCCTCGCCCGGGATGTCGAAGCACCAGCGCAGCATGGTCCCGAACTCGGCCTCCGCGGCCTTGCGGGCGTCCTCGATGGCGTCCATGAACGCGCGCTCGTCGATACCGCGGCGGGTGGACGAGTACGGGGTGATGGTGAGCTCCGCGTAGCGGACCTGCTGGCGGGCCATGTCACGGGCGACCTCGTACGTCAGCAGGCGGACGTCCTCGGGGGTCCGGATCAGGTCGACGACCGACAGGTACACCTCGATGAAGTGGGCGAAGTCCGTGAACGTGAAGTAGTCCGCCAGGGCCTCGGGGTCGGTGGGCACCTTGGAGTCGGGGTGGCGGGCGGCCAGTTCCGAGACGATGCGGGGGGAGGCGGAGCCGACGTGGTGCACGTGCAGTTCGGCCTTGGGCAGCCCGGCGATGAAGGCGTGCAGGTCGCGCGCGGCGGGAGCGTCGCGGTGGTCGGTCAAGGTTCCTCCCCGGGAACGGCGTCCCGGCGCCGGGCCAGCGCTCGGGCGGGACGCGGGTGATCGGCTGATCGGTGACGTGCGGGATCATCGTAGGGCGCGGGCCGCGTCGGGGAGACGCGGCCGTAGCATGACGGAACATTCGACAGAGGGGGACCCACGCATGTCCGACGACGCCCAGCGCCCGGGAACACCTCAGGACGCGGCTCCGGACGGGTGGGCCTTCCCGGGCCACGGGGCGGACGGGGCGGCGGGCGGACGTGCGCCGGGCGCCCCGGACGGTGGGGACGGCCCGATACCGGGTGCTCCCGCCGACCGGCCCTCCGGAGTGCGGCTCGACAAGCCCGCCGCCGACCCGTGGGCGCCCCCCGCCGACCCCCAGGGCACCGTGGCCTCCGGCGGCGGCAGCCCCTCCGTGCACGACCGGCCCACGGCCGTTCCGCCCCAGGGTCCCGCCCTGCCGAGCACCCCGCCCCAGGGGCCCTGGGCCGGCCCGTACGCCGCTCCGGGCCCCGTCAGGGCCACCCCGTACGCCGCTCCGGGCCCCGGCATCGCAGCCCCCCGCACCCCCTTCGCTCCTTCGCCCGCCGTCCAGGGCGGGGCCGTGCCGCCGCCCCCCATCGGGCCCGAGGGGCCGGGGCAGGTGCCGTACGGCTATCCCCAGTACCCCGGACATCCCGGGTACGGTGCGTCCTACGACTCCCAGGGCGCCGGCCACGGCTGGCCCGGTATGCCCCTCCCGCCGAGCAACGGCATGGGGATCGCCTCGCTCGTGCTCGGCGTCATCTCCCTCGTCCTGTTCTGCCTCTGGCCGGTGGCCATGATCGGCGGCGTGCTCGCCGTGATCTTCGGCATCGTCGCCCGCCGCAAGGTGCACCGGGGCGAGGCGACGAACGGGGGCATGGCCCTGGCCGGCCTGATCTGCGGAGCGGTCGGCTTCGTCCTGAGCACCGTCCTGCTCATCGTCCTCCTCGCCATCCCGGACGACAGCGGCGACGCCCCGTGGACGGGCACCGACGACGGCTACTCGACCTCACTGGTGACGGGCGCCGCCGGCTGATCCACCGCAGGCCCCCTGACCTGCGGCCAACCGCCCCCGCGCCTTCATCAGCGCGAACCCCAGCAGGTTCGGCCCCCGCCACCGCCCCGGATCCGCCGCCCGCTCGTCGTCCGCCGCGAGCCCGATGCCCCACACCCGGTCCAGCGGGCTCGCCTCGACGAGCACGCACTCCCCGGTGCCCAACAGAAAGCCCCGCAGCTCCTCGTGCGCGGCGAACTTGTGGACGCTGCCCTCGACCACGATGCCGAACCGCTCGCGCTCCCATATCGCCTCGTCGAAGCCGCGCACCAGCCGCCCCGCCTTCTTCGCGAGCGCGGGCTCCGGCGACTGAAGCACCTTCCGCTCCGCCTCCGCGTCGTCGAAGAGCCGCGCCTTCGACGCCATCATCCAGTGCTCCGCCGTCGCGTACTCCACGCCGTCCACGGTGAACGGCGACGGCCACCACTGGCTGAGGCAGCTCGCCCCGATCTGCCCGTCCCCGCGCGGCCGGTGCCCCCAGAAGTGGAGGTACTTGATCCTCGCCCCCGTGCGGACCTCCCTGATCAGGGCGTCCCAAGAATCGATCTTCTGCATGCCGCCGAGTCTGGCACCCGCCACTGACATTCCGTCCTCCCTTTACGGGTCGCACTCGACACCTGGTCGACAGATTTCGTCGCGTAACCAAAAGGCAACAACGGAATCACTTGTTGGCCCTCCCTCCCTCTGTCAGGATCGGCACTCACATCGAGCCGAAGCCACGCCGGCCTCCGCAGCGCACGCGGGGTCGGCGGCGGAGGAGAGCGACATGCAGAACCCCGGCAACGCCGGCGACGCCGACACCCGCCTGACGACGCGGGACGACGTACGGGAACGTTTCGCGGACGGTGCGCAGTACATCGCCGGCCGGCCCGCCACCGGCACCTCGGGCCACACGCACTCGGTGGTCGACCCGTCGACCGGCACCGAGGTGTACACCTACGAACTGGCCGGCACCGACGACGTCGACCGCGCCGTGGCCGCCGCCCGCGCCGCCTTCCCCGAGTGGTCCACCGCGACCCCGGGCGAACGCTCCGACGCACTGCAGCGTTTCGCCGCCGTCCTCGCCGACCGCGCCGAGGACATCGCCCGCGTCGAGACGCTCCAGTGCGGCAAACCGCTCAAGCTCACGCGGGAGTTCGACGTGCCCGGCACGATCGACAACACCGCCTTCTTCGCCGGCGCCGCCCGCCACCTCCAGGGGCAGTCCGCCGGTGAGTACTCCGGCGACCACACCTCCTACGTCCGCCGCGAACCCATCGGCGTCATCGGCTCCATCGCGCCCTGGAACTACCCCCTCCAGATGGCCGCCTGGAAGATCCTCCCGGCGATCGCCGCGGGCAACACGATCGTCCTGAAACCGGCCGAGCTGACCCCGCTGACCTCCCTGCTCTTCGCACGGGCCGCCACGTACGCCGGCATCCCGGACGGTGTCATCAACATCGTGACCGGCACCGGCAAGGAGGCCGGCGAGCATCTCGTCGGTCACCCCGACGTGGCCATGACCTCCTTCACCGGTTCGACCCCGGTCGGCAGGC
The DNA here is from genome assembly GCF_055639175.1 of Streptomyces sp. NPDC107546. Taxonomy (NCBI): domain Bacteria; kingdom Bacillati; phylum Actinomycetota; class Actinomycetes; order Kitasatosporales; family Streptomycetaceae; genus Streptomyces; species Streptomyces sp. NPDC107546. Next base: position 133,562 of record NZ_JBVKBA010000012.1, read on the forward strand.
GCGTCGCCGAGATCGCCACCACGACCGTCAAGCGCCTCCACCTGGAACTCGGCGGCAAGGCCCCCTTCGTCGTGTTCGACGACGCGGACCTGGAGGCCGCTGTGCAGGGCGCGGTCGCGGGCGCCCTCATCAACACCGGCCAGGACTGCACGGCGGCCACGCGCGCGTACGTGCAGCGGCCCCTGTACGAGGAGTTCGTCGCCCGGACCGCCGCCCTCATGGAGACCGTTCGGCTCGGCGACCCGTTCGCCCCCGGCACCGACCTCGGTCCGCTGATCTCACACGTCCAGCGGGACCGCGTGGCCGGCTTCGTCGACCGGGCGCGTGCCTACGCGCGCGTGGTGACCGGTGGGGAGGCCCCCGAGGGCGACCTCAAGGGCGGCGCCTACTATCGGCCCACCCTGATCGCCGGCGCGCCCCAGGACAGTGAGATCGTCCAGTCCGAGATCTTCGGGCCCGTCCTGGTCGTCCTGACCTTCGACAGCGACGACGACGGCATCCGGCTCGCCAACGACACCCCCTACGGCCTCGCCGCCTCCGCCTGGACCCGGGACGTCTACCGGGCGAACCGCGCGACCCGCGAGATCAGGTCCGGCTGCGTATGGGTCAACGACCACATCCCGATCATCAGCGAGATGCCCCACGGAGGCTTCAGGGCGTCCGGCTTCGGCAAGGACATGTCCGCCTACTCCTTCGAGGAATACACCCAGATCAAGCACGTCATGTTCGACAACACGGCGGTGGCCCGCAAGGACTGGCACCGCACGATCTTCGGGGACCGCTAGTGCCTGTCGGGGCACTGGCAGACGGGCCGCCCGACCCGCGGCCGCACACCCTCCCGAAAGGGCACCACCTCCGAAAGGGCACCACGCGCATGGAGCAGTACGAGCCCGAACGCCTGACCCCGGCCCAAGTGGCCGCTGTGCGGCGCAGTTTCCGCAGCGGCCGGGCCGCCCTGACCCGCCGTTCGCTGCTGCGCGCCTCCGCGGGCGGCGTGCTCGCGGTGGGCGGACTGGGGGCGCTGAGCGCCTGCGGCATCCCGCCGGCCGGCAAGACACAGGGCGGCACGTCCACCCAGGACTTCTCGGCGAAGGAGAAGGTCGTCGACTTCTCCAACTGGCCCGAGTACATCGACGCGGACGACAGCGGCAAGCACCACCCGACGCTCGACACGTTCGCCCGGCGGACCGGGATCAAGGTCAAGTACACCGAGGACATCAACGACAACAACGAGTTCTTCGGCAAGATCAAACCGCAGCTCGCCGCCGGCCAGGACACCGGCCGCGATCTCATCGTCCTCACCGACTGGCTGGCCGCCCGGCTGATCCGCCTCGGCTGGGTGCAGAAACTGGACCCGTCCAACCTGCCGCACGCCTTCGCCAACCTGTCGGCCCAGTTCCGCAGCCCCGACTGGGACCCCGGCCGTGCCTACTCCTACCCCTGGCAGGGCATCGACACGGTCATCGCGTTCAACAAGAAGGCCCTCGACGGCGTCGAGGTCAGGTCGGTGTCCGACCTGCTCGACAACCCCAAGCTCAAGGGCCGCGTGGGTTTCCTGTCGGAGATGCGCGACACCATCGGCATGACGCTGCTCGACATGGGCAAGGACCCCGCGAAGTTCACCGACGACGACTTCGACGCGGTGACAGCCCGCCTGCAGAAGGCCGTCGACAAGGGCCAGATCCGCCGCTTCACCGGCAACGACTACACGTCCGACCTCACCAAGGGCGACCTGGCCGCCTGCGTCGCCTGGGGCGGCGACGTCGTCCAGCTCAAGGCGGACAGCCCGGACGTCGACTACGTCATCCCGGACAGCGGCTACATGACGTCGACCGACAACCTGCTGATCCCCAACAAGGCGCGCCACAAGACCAACGCCGAGAGGCTCATCGACTTCTACTACGAGCCCGAGCAGGCCGCCGCGCTCGCCGCCTACATCAACTACGTGTCCCCCGTCGACGGCGTGAAGGACCACCTCGCGAAGATCGACAAGTCGGCGGCGAACAACCCGCTGATCATTCCCGACAAGGCCATGGCCGCCAAGTCCCACGCCTTCCGTTCGCTGACGCAGAAGGAAGAGACGGCCTACGAAGAGAAGTTCGCGAAGCTCACAGGGGCGTGACGACGATGACCACCACGACAGACACCGGCGCCGACGTCCGCCTGACGGGCATCGGCAAGACCTACGGCTCCTTCACCGCCGTGCACCCGCTCGACCTGACCGTTCCCCAGGGGTCTTTCTTCGCCCTGCTCGGCGCCTCCGGCTGCGGCAAGACCACCACCCTGCGCATGATCGCCGGCCTCGAGGAACCCACCAGCGGCGCCGTCCGCCTCGGCGACCAGGACGTCACGCACCTGCCGCCGTACAAGCGCCCGGTGAACACGGTCTTCCAGTCCTACGCCCTCTTCCCGCACCTGGACATCTTCGAGAACGTCGCCTTCGGCCTGCGCCGGCGCGGCATCAAGTCGGTGAAGAAGCAGGTGGAGGACATGCTGGAGCTGGTGCAGCTCGGCGAGCAGGCGCGCAAGAAGCCGCACCAGCTCTCCGGCGGGCAGCAGCAGCGCGTCGCCGTGGCCCGCGCGCTGATCAACCACCCCAAGGTGCTCCTCCTGGACGAGCCGCTCGGCGCCCTCGACCTCAAGCTGCGCCGCCAGATGCAACTGGAGCTCAAGCGGATCCAGACCGAGGTCGGCATCACCTTCATCCATGTCACGCACGACCAGGAGGAGGCCATGACGATGGCCGACACGGTCGCCGTGATGAACGCGGGCCGGGTCGAGCAACTCGGCTCGCCCACCGACCTGTACGAGAACCCGCGGACGACCTTCGTCGCCAACTTCCTCGGCACCTCCAACCTGATCGAGGCCGAGGTCGACTCCAAGAACGGCGAGGAGATCGTCCTCAAGGCGGGCGGCGGCAAGCTCACCCTCCCCGAGGCGCGCTGCTCCGCACCGACGGCGAGCGGCGGAAAGGTGCTGGTGGGCGTCCGCCCGGAGAAGATCTCCCTCACCCACGCCGATGACGCGGGCGAGGTCCCCGAGGGCCGCAACCGCATCACCGGCCGGATCGCCGACGCGAGTTTCATCGGCGTCTCCACCCAGTACGTCGTCGACAGCCCGGTCTGTCCGGAGTTCGCGGTCTACGCCCAGAACGTCGACCGCGACCCCCGTCTGGTGCCCGGCGCGGAGGTCGTCCTGCACTGGAGCCCGGCCCACACCTTCGGCCTGGACGCGGCTCAGTCCCCGCTTGCCGGGACAACGGGCGACGCCGGTGTCGAGACCGTGGAGCCGGAAGAGGGGGTGGCCGTCTGATGGCCGCCGTCACCGAGGCGCCCCCGCCCCTCGCGCCCACCGCCCCCCAGAGGCAGAAACCCCCGCGCAGACGGGGCCGCCTCACGCCGTACTGGCTGCTGCTGCCGGGCATCCTGTGGCTGCTGGTCTTCTTCGCCCTGCCGATGATCTACCAGGCGTCCACGTCGGTGCAGACCGGTTCGCTGGAGCAGGGCTACAAGGTCACCTGGCACTTCGCCACCTACTGGGACGCGATGTCCGCGTACTGGCCCCAGTTCGTGCGGTCGGTCCTCTACGCGGCCGCCGCGACGCTGCTGTGTCTGCTCCTCGGCTACCCGCTCGCGTACCTGATCGCCTTCCGCGCGGGCCGCTGGCGGAACCTGATCATGATCCTGGTGATCGCGCCGTTCTTCACCAGCTTCCTGATCCGTACGCTCGCCTGGAAGACGATCCTCGCGGACGGCGGCCCGGTAGTCGGCGCCCTCAACACCCTGCATGTCCTGGACGTCACCAACTGGCTCGGCTGGACCTCCGGCGACCGCGTGCTCGCCACCCCGCTCGCGGTGGTGTGCGGACTGACGTACAACTTCCTGCCGTTCATGATCCTGCCGCTGTACACCTCGCTGGAGCGCATCGACCCGCGCCTGCACGAGGCGGCGGGTGACCTGTACGCCCAGCCCTTCACCACCTTCCGCAAGGTCACCTTCCCGCTGTCGATGCCAGGTGTGGTCTCCGGCACCCTGCTGACCTTCATCCCGGCGGCCGGCGACTACGTGAACGCCGATCTGCTCGGCTCCACGGACACCCGCATGGTGGGCAACGTCATCCAGACACAGTTCCTGACCGTCCTCGACTATCCGAAGGCCGCCGCCCTCTCGTTCATCCTGATGGCCGCGATCCTCGTCATGGTCACGGTCTACATCCGCAGGTCCGGCACGGAGGATCTGGTTTAAAAAATGACCTTCGTCAACTGGCTCAAGCGCCGTCTCGTCGTCCTCGCCGGACTGCTGACGCTCGGATATCTCCTGCTTCCGAACGTCGTCGTCACGGTGTTCTCCTTCAACAAGCCGACGGGCCGCTTCAATTACGAGTGGCAGCAGTTCTCCATGGACGCGTGGAAGGATCCGTGCGGTGTCGCCGGAATGTGCGGCTCGCTGGCGGTCAGCCTCCAGATCGCCGTGTGGGCGACGCTCGGCGCCACGGTCCTCGGCACAATGATCGCCTTCGCGCTGGTCCGCTACCGCTTCCGCGCGCGCGGCGCGGTGAACTCGCTGATCTTCCTGCCGATGGCGATGCCCGAGGTCGTCATGGCGGCCTCGCTGCTCACCCTGTTCCTCAACATGGGCGCTCAGCTCGGCTTCTGGACCATCCTGATCGCGCACATCATGTTCTGCCTCAGCTTCGTCGTCACCGCGGTCAAGGCGCGCGTGATGTCGATGGACCCGAGGCTGGAACAGGCGGCGCAGGATCTGTACGCGGGCCCGGCTCAGACGTTCCTGAGGGTCACGCTCCCCATCGCCGCCCCCGGGATCGCCGCCGGCGCGCTGCTCGCCTTCGCGCTGTCCTTCGACGATTTCATCATCACCAATTTCAACGCGGGCTCCACCGTCACCTTCCCCATGTTCGTGTGGGGTTCGGCGCAGCGCGGAACGCCCGTCCAGATCAATGTCATCGGCACGACGATGTTCGTCGTCGCCGTCCTGTTCGTGCTGGCGTCCATGGCCGTCGGCAACCGCAGAAAGCGCCAGAAGGCGTAGTCCTCCGTTCCTTGGAATTCCGTAGGGAGTTGACATCATGGCCCCGAGCGCCATGACCCGTTGGACGAAATCCCTCTCCGAAGCCCGGCCGGTCCCGTACTGGCTGGACGACCCCACAAGGCCGCGACCCGAGCCCGCGCTCACCGGCGCCGACACCTGCGACCTGCTGGTCGTGGGCGGCGGCTACAGCGGACTGTGGACCGCGCTGATCGCCAAGGAGCGCGACCCCGGGCGGGACGTGGTGCTGGTGGAGGGCCGTGAGGTGGGCTGGGCCGCCTCCGGCCGCAACGGAGGGTTCTGCGCCGCCTCCCTCACCCACGGCCTGGCCAACGGGCTTGCCCGCTGGCCGGAGGAGATCCACAAGCTGCGGGAACTGGGCGCCCGCAACCTCGACGAGATCGAGAAGGCGGTCGCCCGCCACGCGCTGGACTGCGACTTCGAGCGCACCGGCGAGATCGACGTGGCGACGGAGACGTACCAGGCGTGGGAACTGGAGGACTGGTACGAGGAGATGGAACGCCGGGGCCTCGCCGACGGCGTCGAGTACCTGGACTCGGACGCGGTGCGGGAACAGGTCGATTCGCCTACCTTCCTGGCGGGCCTGTACGACCGCCGGGGCGTGGCCCTGGTGCACCCGGCGAAGCTCGTCTGGGGCCTCAAGCGGGCCTGCCTGCGGCTCGGCGTCCGCATCCACGAGCACACGCCCGCCCTCACCCTGAGGCCGTACGGCGCCGGCATGGCCGTCCGCACCCCGTACGGCGAGGTGCGTGCGCGGCGCGTCGCGCTCGGCACGAACGTCTTCCCGAACCTGGTGCGGCGCGTCCGCTCGTACACGATCCCGGTCTACGACTACGCGCTGATGACCGAGCCGCTCACCGCCGACCAGCTGGCCTCGGTCGGCTGGAAGAACCGCCAGGGCCTCGGGGACTCGGCGAACCAGTTCCACTACTTCCGGCTCTCGGCCGACAACCGTGTCCTGTGGGGCGGCTACGACGCGATCTACCCGTACGGCGGCCGGGTGCGCGCCGAGTACGACGACCGCCCGGAGACGTACGCCAAGCTCGCCGGGCACTTCTTCACCTGCTTCCCGCAGTTGGAGGGCGCCCGCTTCACCCACGCGTGGGGCGGGGCGATCGACACCTGCTCGCGCTTCTCGGCGTTCTTCGGCACCGCCCACCAGGGGAGGGTGGCGTACGCGGCCGGGTACACAGGCCTCGGCGTCGGCGCGACCCGTTTCGGCGCGGAGGTGATGCTGGACCTGCTGGCGGGGGAGCGAACGGAGCGGACGGAACTCCAGATGGTCCGCAGGAAGCCACTGCCGTTCCCGCCGGAGCCGTTCGCCTGGACGGGCATCGCGCTGACGAAGTGGTCGCTGGCGCGGGCGGACGCGCACGCGGGGCGGCGCAACCTGTGGCTGAGGACCATGGACAGACTGGGCCTGGGCTTCGACAGCTGAGGGCCTGCCGCCGACCGCTACGGCCGGTGGCCCCGGCCGAGGAAGACCGCGAGGCCGGTCAGCAGCACGGCGCACAGGCACCAACCGGCCACGACGTCCAGAGGCCAGTGATAGCCGTGGCGGACCAGGCCGAAGGCCACGCCGAGGTTGAGGGCGAGGCAGGCGAGGAGCACGCCGCGGCGGGCGTACGACGTGCGCAGCCAGGGCCACAGGACGAGGGCCGCCGCACCGTAGGCGACGGCGGCGGTGGCCGTGTGGCCGGAGGGAAAGAAGCCGGTGGCCGGGCCCATCCCGGGTGGGCCCGGCCGGGCGACGAGGTCCTTGAGCGGGACGACGACCACCGGGACGACGGCCATCAGGACGGCCGCGGCGACGGACGGCAGCCACCACCGCCGCCTGCCGGCGCGCCGGGCACGCCAGGCGACGCACACGAGCACCACGGCGAGGACCGGCACGGCGACGGAGATGTTCCCCAGGTCGGCGAGCACCCCGGAGACCCGGTCGGGACGGACCAGGTCCCCGCTCAGCCGCCGGTCCGCCCGCGCGAGCGGCCCCTGAGCGACGACCTGCCAGGTGAGGAGGAGGAAGAGGAGGACGGCGGTGGCCAGGACACAGGCCGGCCACCTGCGCCGAGGTGTGGGTTCTCGGGACGTCGACACGCCGAACAGCTTCGCAGGGCCGGCCGGCCCGCCGTGATCGGGTGCCGCCCGGTGCCCGTGCCGGCCGTTAGGGTGAGCAGCACGCGAGCCGTGGAGGGGCAGGAATGGCCGATGCGCCGATCGACCTGATTCGCCTGGAGGGCGGGGGCAGCAGCGTCGTGGTCCGGATCACCGGTCGGGAGCCGCGGAAGGGCGCGGCCGCGACCGGTGCGCTGGCCGGGGAGTTCTTGGTCGACACGCCGTTCGGACGGGGCGGTGTCGCGGCCCGGCTCCTGCCCGAGGACCTGCGGCAGTGGCAGCAGGCCCTGGACGCGCTGGACGCCGGGCAGGACATCGCGTGGCGCGAGGGCGCACCGGGCCCCCGGCTGTTCGTCGAACGCGATGAGGACGGCGAACGGTGCCGCGTCACCGTCGAGGACGCCTCGGCGCCCGGGACGTCGGTGACCGTGACGGTCCCCCTGAAGGACGAGTGGTTCGACGACGCGTACCGACGTCTGGACCTCGCCTGGGAGACCTGGCCCCTGAACGAGTGAGGCGGGACGCGGGACGGCCGCCCCGGAACAGGGGGGGTGGTTCCGAGGCGGCCGTAGTGATCGGGTTGCCGCCCGCCCCGGGGGGTTTGGGGCGTGCGGCTGTCCGATCATGAGGAGATCCGGAGCCGAAGGCTCCATGTGTGCGCGAGGGCACGACCAGGTCGAAGCTGGGGAGGCCCCGGCCCGGTGCCGCCCACAGTCCCCTGTGAGCGGGTGTATCTCTCATCTGGGTAGAACCTACGGCAGGGAAAACCGCTCCGACAGACGCAATCGCGTCCCGCCATCCACCTCGCACACCTTCTTCACACCCTCTGACGTTGGTGGTCAGATGCGCGCGAACGCCTGCTCGATGATGTCCAGCCCCTCGTTCAGCAGGTCCTGGCCGATCACCAGCGGCGGCAGGAAGCGCAGCACGTTGCCGTAGGTGCCACAGGTCAGGACCAGCAGGCCCTCCTGGTGGCAGGCCTTGGCGAGCGCCGAGGTCGCCTCCGGGTTCGGCTCCTTCGTCGTACGGTCCTTCACCAGTTCGATCGCGATCATCGCGCCGCGGCCGCGCACGTCGCCGATCACGTCGAACTTCTCGGCCATCGCCGTCAGGCGGGCCTTCATGGTCTCCTCGATCTCCTTCGCCCGGGCGTTGAGGTCGAGCTCCTTCATCGTCTCGATCGCGCCGAGCGCGCCCGCGCAGGCGACCGGGTTGCCGCCGTAGGTGCCGCCCAGACCGCCCGCGTGCGCGGCGTCCATGATCTCGGCGCGGCCGGTGACGGCCGCGAGCGGGAGACCGCCCGCGATGCCCTTGGCGGTGGTGATCAGGTCCGGGACGATGCCCTCGTCCTCGCACGCGAACCACTGGCCGGTGCGGCAGAAGCCCGACTGGATCTCGTCGGCGACGAAGACGATGCCGTTGTCCGTGGCGAACTTCCGCAGCGCGGGCAGGAAGCCCTTCGCCGGCTCGATGAAGCCGCCCTCACCGAGCACCGGCTCGATGATGATCGCGGCCACGTTGTCCGCGCCGACCTGCTTGGTGATCTGGTCGATGGCCTGGGCGGCGGCCTCGGGGCCGCAGTTCTCCGGGCCGGTCGGCCAGCGGTAGGCGTACGCCATCGGCATCCGGTAGACCTCGGGCGCGAACGGCCCGAAACCGTGCTTGTACGGCATGTTCTTCGCCGTCAGCGCCATCGTGAGGTTCGTGCGGCCGTGGTAGCCGTGGTCGAAGACGACGACCGCCTGGCGCTTGGTGTACGCGCGGGCGATCTTGACCGCGTTCTCGACGGCCTCGGCGCCCGAGTTGAACAGCGCCGACTTCTTGGCGTGGTCACCCGGCGTCAGCTCGGCCAGCGCCTCGGCGACGGCCACATAGCCCTCGTACGGCGTGACCATGAAACAGGTGTGCGTGAAGTCCTGCAGCTGCGCGGAGGCCCGGCGGACGACGGCCTCGGCGGAGGCGCCCACGGACGTCACGGCGATACCGGAACCGAAGTCGATCAGCCGGTTGCCGTCGACGTCCTCGATGATCCCGCCGCCCGCGCGCGTGGTGAAGACCGGCAGCACGGAGCCCACGCCCTGCGCGACCGCGGCGGTGCGACGGGCCTGCAGCTCGAGCGACTTCGGGCCGGGGATGGCGGTGACGACGCGGCGCTCCTGCGGAAGTGCGGTCATGGGGGCTCCCTGATGATCTTGCGTTCGGCATGTCGACGGTCGTGTCGACGAAGGTGTTTTTCGGACGCTTGCCTTCTTTTCTCGCAGGCTAGGACGGGTCGCGGAGGGTGGGCATGCTCCATGTGGGCGCCTTGCGCGCGCCCGCTTGTCCGCCGTGGACATAGCGGTGGACGCCACGGAAGGGGACGCCTCACCGGACACCCGGTCGCGTATGCGGTGAACTCCCCTTGCGAGGACGTTAGATTGACTCGCTGATGGTGGACGGAGCGGCTGGTCAGGGGGCGACGGCGATGGACAGCGACGGAACGCAGGACGCACGGAGCACACGGGCTCATCCCGTGCCGCGTCCGGCGGGGCCGCCCCCGGTGCCGCCCCGCCCGGCGCACGCCCCCGGGCTGCCGCCGCGGCCGGACGGCTCGGCGTTCCTGGCCTGGCTGCGGGCGCCACGGCCGCCCGCGCTGCCCGGCGTGTGGCGCTTCGGGCACCGGCCACGGCCCGAGCAGCAACCGGAGCGCACCCCGACACGGCAGCTGCTCAGCGGAGCGCTGATCGCCTTCCTGGTCGGCTGGCTGATCTGGTCGCTGCTGTGGAACGGCTACCTCGGCGGCTGGTGGGTGGTACCGCTGGAGCTGTTCACCCCCGACTCCTGGCGGCACAGCGACGACCGCGTCGGCAACGCCGTCCTCTGGTACGGCTACTACACGGTGATCGCACTCGCCATCATGCTCACGGTCGGCAAGCTCGGCCGCTGGGGCGAGGTCTGGCGCCGCTTCGGACCGCCCGCCTGGCGCGCCGCAGCCCCCGTGGCCGAGAAGCCCCCCGCGCCCGAGGACGACCCCGCCCGGTTCAACGAGCTCCGCGTCGCCGGGGCGCACGAGGCCGCCGACCGGCTCGCCGCCGACGCGCACGCCGGGCTGATGCGCGACGTCGACCACGCCCGCATCAGCCGCGCCTGGCAGGGCGTGCTCAGCGGGCGGCACGACCTGACCACGTTCACAAGTGCGGTGCTCAAGGACGGCGCCGCCGCCTGCCCCCACCCCTCCGGGGAGCGAGACCTGCCCGCCCGGCTCGCCCGCCACGACCTGTTCACCGGCCAGGTCCGGCTCGGCACCACCGTCGACGACCCCCGCAACCCCTATGCCTACCGCGGCAGCGGACTCGCCCTCGGCCCCGACCTGCTCGCCACCTCCGTGGTCGCCGTGGGGCCCGCCGGGTCCGGCAAGACCAGCTCGCTGGTGTGGCCGCTCGCCGAGTCGCTGTGCCTGCACGCGCTCACCGGGCAGGCCGCCGTCGTCGTGGTCGGCGCGGCCGGCGCCGGGCTCGGACCGGCGGACGCCTACGACGTCGTCGTACGTGTCGGACACCCCGAATCCGTCTACGACCTGGACCTGTACGGCGGGACCACCGACCCGGACGAGGCGGCGTCCGTGCTCGCCGAGGCGCTCGTCGGCGACCTCGTCGACCCGCACCCCGGCGGGGACAGCCGCCGCTCCGCCACCGTCCTCGCCCAGCTCCTCGGGCCCTACCGGGCCGTCCACGGCCGCTTCCCGTCGGTACCTGAGCTGCGCCAGCTCCTCGACGGCACGCCCGGGCCGCTCGCCGCCCTGCGCAAGGCCCTGCAGGACACCGGACAGGACGCCCTGCTGCGGGAACTGGACGCCCGGGAGCGGCAGTCCCGGCACCCCGGCGATGTCGGTGGCCTCCTCGCCGACCGGGTCGCGCTGCTCGACCGGCCCGCCTTCGCACAGTTCTTCGACACTTCCGGGCAGACCCGGCCGTTCTCGCTGCGTGCCCTCGACCACCCGGTGCGGGTCCGCATCGATCTGCCCGAGCGTGGTCACGCCGACGCCTCGCGGATCCTCGCGCGACTGGTGCTCGCCCAGTTCACGGCCAGTGTCGCCGCCCGGGAGGACCGGTCGCTGTTCGCCTGCCTGCTCCTCGACGACGCGAGCGGGGTCGTCACGCCCGAGGCCGTCCGCGGCATTCAGCGGCTCAGGTCCGCGAACGCCGGTGTCGTCCTCACCCTGCGCACCCTTGACGACGTGCCCCGGCCGCTGCGCGGGCCCCTGCTCGGCGCCACCGGCTGCCGGATGGCGCTGTCCGGCCTCACCCCCTGGGACGGCCAGGACTTCGCCGAGGTGTGGGGCAAGGAGTGGACCGAGACCCGGGACGTCACCGACCGGCAGATCATCGCCGAGACCCCTGCGGGCAAGGCCCTGCACATGCTGCGCCGTGTGATCACCGGCCACGCGCCGACCGCGCGCGCGGTGACCGTCCGCCAGGTCGAGCGCGAGCGGTGGTCCGCGTCCGAACTGGCGCACGCCGTGCCGCCGGGGCACGCGGTGCTCTCCCTGACGAATGTGAAGGGCGAGCACGCCCCGCCGCTGCTGGTGGATCTACGGAACTGACGGGCATCAGGGCACGCGCCGACCGTACGGTGAGGCAGAATCGGCATAGGTCGTTCATACGCGGCGGCCAAAGGATCACGACGATCACGCGATGATCGCAACGATCACAGAGATCACACAGGACCCGAAGGCCCCATGCCCCTCACCCTCGCCTCGCTCGTCCACCACTCCGCGCTCAAGCTGGCCGTGCGCGCGGGCGAGGATCGCCTGGACGTCCCCGTCCGCTGGGCACACGTCAGCGAACTCGCCGACCCCGTGCCCTATATGGAGGGCGGCGAACTGCTCCTGATCACCGCGCTGAAACTGGACGCGGAGGACCCGGAGGCCATGCGCCGCTATGTGAAGCGGCTGGTGGGCGCGGGCGTGGTCGGCCTCGGCTTCGCCGTCGGCGTCAACTACGACGAGGTCCCCAAGGCCCTCGTGGACGCGGCCCGCGAGGAGGGGCTCCCGCTGCTCGAGGTGCCGCGCCGCACCCCGTTCCTCGCCATCAGCAAGGCCGTCTCCGCCGCGATCGCCGCAGACCAGTACCGGGCCGTGACCGCAGGGTTCGCCGCGCAGCGCGAGCTGACCAGACAGGCCCTCAGCGACGGGCCTGAGGGACTGCTCGCCGCGCTCGCCGCCCAGGTCGACGGCTGGGCCGCCCTGTACGACGCCTCCGGCGCCGTCGTCGCCGCGGCGCCCGAGTGGGCGGGACGGCGCGCGGCACGGCTCACCGCCGACGTCGAGCGCCTGCGGGAGCGGCCCGCGCCGGCCACCTCCGTGGTCGGTGGGTCGAACGGAGAGGCGAACGGAGAGGACCGGGTCGAACTGCACTCCCTCGGCACCGGACGGCGCCCGCGCGCCGCGCTCGCCGTGGGCACGGCCGCCCCGCTGGGCACCGCCGAGCGGTACGCCGTGCACTCCGCCATCGCCCTGCTCACCCTCACCACCGAACGCTCCCGGTCCCTGCAGGCCGCCGAGCAGCGGATCGGCGCAGCCGTGCTGCGCATGCTGCTGGCCGGGCAGCCCGACCACGCCCGCGCCGTGGCCGGGGACCTGTACGGCGACCTCCTGGACGCGCCCTTCCGGGTGATCGTCGCCGAGTCGGCGTCCGCGTCGGCCGCCCGGGCGCACGCGGACGGGCACGCGCGCGTGGTGACCGCGCAGCCGACCGCCGCCGCGCTCGCTGCGGCCGACACGGACGGCGACCCCCTGGAGGGGCTCGTGGAGACCGTGGAGTCCGCCGCCGCCCGCTCCGGCGAGGCCGTGCTCGTCGTGCCCGAGGGGGAGGCCCGCCTCGTGATCCTCGCCGCCGACGGGGGCGCTGCCGTCGCCGCCTGCCAGGAGTACGCGCCGGCGGTCCAGGCGGCCCGGGCCGCCGCCCGCGAGCAGTCGGCCACCGACGAGGACGAACTGGTCGTCGGGATGTCGGCGCCGGCCGGGCCGATCGCCGCGGCCGCCGCCTACAAACAGGCCGAACAGGCGCTCTCGGTGGCCCGGCGGCGCGGCCGGGCGCTGGTCGAGCACGAGGAACTGGCGACCGGATCGGTGTTGCCGCTGCTCCAGGACGACGCCGTGCGCGCCTTCGCGGACGGACTGCTGCGCGCCCTGCGCGAACACGACGCGACGGGCCGCGGCGACCTGGTCGCCTCGCTGCGGGCCTGGCTGTCCCGCCACGGCCAGTGGGACGCGGCGGCGGCCGACCTCGGCGTCCACCGCCATACGCTGCGCTACCGGATGCGCCGGGTCGAGGAGATCCTGGGCCGCTCCCTGGACGACCCGGACGTCCGGATGGAACTGTGGCTCGCGCTCAAGGCCACGGCAGCGGCGGGGGAGTGACGCCGACGCCTCTGTACATGGCGTCCAAGCCCGGCCGGGCAGTCTTACTGCCCGGACAAACGACCCGTCGCCGCCCCGGCCCTACCGTGGAGCACGCAACCCCAAGCACCAGCCAACCTCGGAAGGGCCGGGACTGAACGCTATGACTTCCACCCACGCCTTCTGGCTCGCCGGCCGCCAGGCCACCGGCGAGACCACCTTCGACGTCACCTCCCCGTGGGAAGGCCGGCTCGTCGGAAAGGTCAGTGTCCCGACCGAGGCGCAGGTCGAGGAGGCCGTGGCCGCCGCGTACGCCGTGCGCGACGAGTTCGCCGCCACCCCGGCCCACGTCCGCGCCGCCGCCCTCGACCACGTCTCGAAGCGGCTCGCGGAGCGCACCGAGGAGATAGCGCAGCTGATCTCCGCCGAGAACGGCAAGCCCATCAAGTGGGCCCGCGGCGAGGTCGGCCGTGCCGTCTCCGTGTTCCGCTTCGCCGCCGAGGAGGCCCGCCGCTTCAACGGCGGCGAGGCCCAGCGCCTCGACACCGACGCCGGCGGCCAGGGCCGTCTGGCGCTGACCCGCCGCTTCCCCAAGGGCGTCGTCCTCGGCATCGCGCCGTTCAACTTCCCGCTGAACCTGTGCGCCCACAAGGTCGCCCCGGCCATCGCCGCCGGCGCCCCCATCATCCTCAAGCCCGCCCCGGCCACCCCGCTGTCCGGCCTGATCATCGGCGAGCTGCTCGCCGAGACCGAGCTGCCCGCCGGCTCCTGGTCGATCCTTCCGGTCCCCAACGACCGCATGCCCGCCCTCGTCCAGGACGAGCGCCTGCCGGTCATCTCCTTCACCGGCTCCGAGAAGGTCGGCTACGCGATCATGGACTCGGTGCCGCGCAAGCACTGCACGCTGGAACTGGGCGGCAACGGCGCGGCCGTCGTGCTCGCCGACTACGCGAGCGACGAGGACCTGGACTGGGCCGCGAACCGCATCGCCACCTTCTCCAACTACCAGGGCGGCCAGTCCTGCATCTCCGTGCAGCGCGTGATCGCCGACGCCTCGGTGTACGACCGGCTGCTGCCGCGTATCGTCGCCGCCGTCGAGGCGCAGGTCACCGGCGACCCCTCCGACGGCGCGACCGATGTCGGCCCGCTGGTCAGCGAGGACGCCGCGAAGCGCGTGGAGTCCTGGGTCGACGAGGCGGTGGACGCGGGCGCCACGCTGCTCACCGGTGGCAAGCGGGACGGCGCCTCCTACGCGCCGACCGTCCTCACCGACGTCCCCGCCGATGTGACCATCTCCTGCGAGGAGGTCTTCGGGCCCGTCCTCACCGTGCAGAAGGTGGACGGGGAGGCCGAGGCGTTCGCCGCGGTCAACGACTCCAAGTACGGCCTCCAGGCGGGCGTGTTCACCCACGACCTCCAGGTCGCCTTCCGCGCCCACCGCGCCCTCGAGGTCGGCGGCGTGGTCATCGGCGACGTGCCGTCCTACCGCGCCGACCAGATGCCCTACGGCGGTGCCAAGCTCTCCGGTGTCGGACGCGAGGGCGTGAAGTTCGCGATGGAGGACTACACCTACGAGCGGGTGCTGGTCCTGACGGGCCTCGCCCTCTGAACCCACTCGCAGAACGACGGCCGGAGCCCGCTGTGCGGGGGCTCCGGCCGTCGGTGCGTCGGCCTGGTCCGGACCCTCAACCGGAGAAGCCGACGCGCGCGAGCCTCAGCGGGCCGCGCAGCCTGAGACGGACGTCGTGCACACCGGAGACGGTGAACGCGGCGTCCACGGTGGTGTAGTCGTACGGGCCGGTGGGGGCGGCGAGCGTGAGCACGGTCGGCGGATCGCCTCCGTCCACCAGGACCTCGAGGACCCCCTCGCCCGCGAGCTGCGCCGACACGCCCGTGACGCCGTCCCCGAAGTCGCAGCGGCGGAAGAGCAGTTCGCCTCTCTCGCCCTCCACCGGTGCCACGGAGTCCCCCGACACCTTCGTACGGTCGACGATCACCGTGCCCCGCTGCTCGTCGAAGTCGGCGGCCTGAAGGCCCCGTTCACGCACCGGGCGCGGCCCGGCCGGCTCACCGGGCGGCTCGACGGTCGTCCGCAGCCGGATGTCCTCGCTCGACGCGCCCACCAGGATCTCGTACGGGCCCGGCTCGATCCGCCACCGCCCGTGCGCCACGTCCCAGAACTCCAAGGCGCGCAACGGCACCTCGAAGGCCAGCTCCGCCGAGGCGCCGGGCGCCAGGTGCACGCGCCGGTGGGCGACCAGCTCACGGCGCGGACGCGGGACCGTCGGATCGACGGCCCGGGTGTACACCTGGGCGACCTCGTCGGCGGCCCGTGTGCTCGTGTTGGTCACCGTGAAGGAGACCGCCACCCGCCCGTCCTCCACCCGGGCGGCGAGGCCGCCGTAGGCGAAGGACGCGTACGACAGCCCGTGCCCGAACGGGAACAGCGGCGTTCCCTCGAAGTACAGATAGGTCTGACGGCTGCCGATCACGTCGTAGTCGAGCAGATCGGGCAGGTCCGCGTCGTCCGCGTACCAGGTCTGGGGCAGACGGCCCGCGGGGGAGACGTCGCCGGACAACACCCGGGCCAGCGCGGTGCCCGCGGCCTGGCCGCCGTGCGCGGTCCACATGACGGCCGGGAGATCCGCGGGGTCGAGCGCGTACGGGTACGCGGACACCAGCACCAGCGCTGTGCGCGGGTTCGCGGCGCGGGCCGCGCGCAGCAGGCGCTCCTGGTGATCGGGCAGACGCAGCGTCGTACGGTCCTCGGTCTCGCGGCCGTTCAGGTGCGGGTCGTTGCCCGCGAACACGAGCACCACGTCAGCACCCGCGGCCGCCCGGGTGACCGCGTCCTCGCCGCGTTCGACGACCTCCAGTTCGAAGACTTCCCGCTGGTCCTCGGCAACCTTCACGCCGTCGGCGGCGACCGACACGTACCCGCCCGTCCCGACATGCTTCAGGAGGTGGCCGCTGCCATGGGGTTCCAGGCGGAACGTCTCCTGGACGACCCAGCCGCCGGGCTGGTCCGCGGACGCGCGGACGTACCCGTCGTCGGCGACCGAGAGGTACCGCCCGTCGGGGGCGCGGAAGGTCAGCAGGTCCTCGCCCCATTCGATCAGCGCGAGTTCGCTGCCGTGCGCGTCGGCGGTGAGCGGCGGCAGGTCGGTGCGGCCCTGCAGCAGCGCCGGGTCCAGGGCGCCCTCGGCGCCGCGCACCTCGTCGTCGGCGTCGGCCACGGGCACCCGCAGATACGCACCGGTGGAGGTCTTCAGACGTACCCGGTCCACACCCTCCGCGAACTCCACACGATCGGCGCCGAAGCGTTCGTACAGGCCCTCCAGAGGCGTGGACCGGTGGATCAGTGTGCCGCTGTACCAGTCGAGCTTGCACTCGTCCGCGAGCAGCCCGACCGCCGCGACGCGCACGTCGTCGGCGAGCGGCAGCAGGCCGTCGTTCTTCAGCAGCACGACCGCCTGCTCGGCGGCCTCCTGGGCGAGCGCCCGATGGGCCGGGGTGTCGAAGTCCCGGGTCCCCGCGTGCGGGTCGAGGCGTGGGTCGAACTCGCCGAGCCGGAACCGCACCGAGAGCTGCCGGCGCACCGCCTGGTCGACCTCGTCCTCGCTGAGCAGCCCCTTCACCAGCGCGCCCCTGATCCGCGCGACGATGGTCGAGCTGTCCGTGCCATGGTCGGTGAAGCTGTCGACGCCGGCCTGGATCGCCGCGGCCGTCGCCTCCTCGTGCGTGTCGAAGTAGTGCTCGGAGTCGACCAGGTTGGACGGCGCGCTCGCGTCCGAGCAGACCAACAGCTCCTGGTCACTCCAGCGGCGCAGCTGCTCGCGCAGATACGGCGAGACATGGTTGGGGCGGCCGTTGACCAGGTTGTACGCGGGCATCACCCCGGCCACCGAGCCCGCCTGAACCGCCTCGCGGAACGCCCGCAGGTCGTACTCGTGCAGCACGCGCGGACGGACCGAGGAGGAGGTGGTGTCGCGGTTCGTCTCGTTGTTGTGGGCGAGCCAGTGCTTGAGGACCGGGGCGGTGCGCCAGTACGTCGGATGGTCGCCGCGCAAGCCCCGCGTGTACGCCGTCGCGATCGCCGAGGTCAGCTGCGGGTCCTCCGAGTAGCCCTCCTCGTTGCGGCCCCACAGCGGGTGGCGCAGCAGGTTGACCGTGGGCGACCAGACGTTGAGACCGACGCGCTCGTCGCGGGCGCGCATCGCGCGGGCCTCCTTGGAGACCGCCTCGCCGACCCGGCGCACCAGGTCCGCGTTCCATGTCGCGCCGAGCCCGACCGCCTGCGGGAACACCGTCGCCGGGCCCATCCACGCCACTCCGTGCAGCGCTTCCTGGCCGGTGCGGAACGCGGCGATGCCGAGGCGCTCGACGGCGGGCACGAACTGGTGCAGGAACGCGATCTTCTCATCGAGCGTCAGCCGCGCCACCAGGTCGTCGATGCGCTTCTCGAACGGCAGATGCGGATCACGGAAAGGGGGCGCGGGCGGCGTCTGTGCGGTCACGTGGTGATCCTTCGGAGGTCGAGCGGCAGGGCGCTTTCGAAGCGCTTCGATGCTCATTCGGCTTCAGGGCGGGTGTCAAGACACCCAGACGCAACAACTCCATTTCCTCACCGTGATTACAAGCCTTCCAACCCGTTCAACCGGTATCTCCGCGCCTGGGAGGAATCTTGGGAGCGACCCTTGTGCGCCCCCGGGTGTTCACTTAACCTCGCAGCAACATCGAAGCGCTTCGACTGCGGAGGGTCCGCTCAGCGTGCTCACCACTCCCTCCGCCGTCACCGCCGCTTCAGCTCAGCCAAGTTCCACTCGAGACACCGCAGCCGACGGCACTTCCGCCGGGTGTCCTGGTGCGCCACGAAGGGTTGACGCAATGACGCCGAACTCCGCTACCGCCTCTTCCGGACCCAGCCGGAGAAGCTTCCTCGCCTCCACGGCGGTCGCCACCGCAGCGGTGGCCGGTGGTGTGCCGCTGCTCGCCGCCTGTGGCGGTTCGGACAGCGGCTCGCGTGAGGGCACCACGTCGCGCAAGGCCGCGGACAGGATGCTCCCGACGTACGTCGCCAGCACGGTCGCCAAGCCGGACATTCCGTCGAAGAACGGGTCGGCCGCCGGTTTCACCAGCAAGACCGATCTCGCGTCCCTTGCCACGTCGGTCCCGGACAAGCTCGGCACCGGCGCCCCCTTCACGATCATGTCCCCGCTCTGGGGCACCCCGCCGAAGCCCGATTGCGCGTACTACAAGGCACTCGACGCGGCGGCGGGCACCAAGATCACCTGGCAGAACCAGGACGGCAACACCTACGGTGAGAAGCTCGGCGCCGTGCTCGCCTCCAGCTCCATACCCGACATGGTGGTCGTGCCCAGCTGGGAACTGGTCGGCAAGATCTCGAGCGCGGTCACCGCGAAGTTCATGGACCTCGGCCCCTACCTGGCCGGCGACAAGGTCAAGAAGTACCCGAACCTGGCCGCCATACCGTCCGACTCCTGGCGTATGAGCATCTTCGGCGGCGCGCTGCGCGGCATCCCGATGCCCGCCGCCTCCGTGCCCAACATCGTGCCCTTCTACCGCAAGGACGTCTTCGACAAGAAGGGCTACACCGTTCCCAAGTCGGCCGACGAGTTCTTCAGCTGGGCCAAGGAGGCCACCAGCGCCAAGGCCAAGGTGTGGGCCTGTGGTGACATGAGGTGGAGTGCGGCGAGCATCTTCGGTGTCCTGCCCGCCGGGCCGCTCGGCTGGAACATCGGGGCCGACGGCAAGCTGACGTACCGCATCGAGCACCCCGAGTACCTCGAACACCTGGAGTGGGTCCGCAAGCTGTTCGACGCGGGCGTGGTCCATCCCGACGACAAGGCGAACACGGGAGACGCCAGCCAGCGGTTCACCGCCGGGCAGGTCCTGGTCATCAACAGCGACATGTCCGGCTGGTACGGCATGACCGCCGAACAGGCCAAGTCCAACCCGGAGTTCCAGATCGACGGCATGGACTACTTCGGCGCCGGCGGCGGCAACCCGACGCTGTACGCCGCCCCGCCCGCCAGCATCTGGTCGATGATCCGCAAGGGCGCCTCGAAGGAGACGATCGAGAACGCGCTGGCCGCCGCCAACTTCGCGGCAGCACCCTACGGCACCAAGGAGCGGATGTTCGTCGACTACGGCGTCGAGGGCACCCACTACGCGGTCAAGAACGGTGTCCCGGTCAAGAACGACCTGGGTAACCAGGAGGTGAACAACGCCTGGGTGCTGCTGGCGGCCCCGGCTCCCTACCTCGCCCACCCCGACTTCCCCGAGATCGCCCGCAAGCAGGTCGAGTGGCAGCAGCGGCAGGGTGCCTTCGTGAAGAAGACGTCCACCTACGGCATGAACATCATCGAGCCGAGCCGCTATGCCAACCTCTCCAGCCAGTTCGAGCAGCTGGAGATCGACTACGTGCGCGGCAACAAGAAGCTGTCCGACGTGCAGCAGGCCATCTCCACCTGGAAGTCCTCCGGCGGCGACAAGCTGCGCGACTGGTACAAGCAGCTCCTCGACAAGAACGGCAGTGGCAACTGATGTCCCTCACGGCCGGGAGCAGGCCTGACGGGACACGTCCCCCCGCGGCCGTCGAGGAACCGACGGCCGCGGTCGCCGCAGCCACCGTGAAGAAGAGCGTGCCGCGTACGTCCCGCAAGGCGGGCAAGGTTCCCTTCCGGGTCCGGTGGCGCCGCGACCGCACACTCATCCTGATGACGCTGCCCGTCATCGTCCTGCTCCTGATCTTCAACTACGTCCCGCTGCTCGGCAACGTCGTCGCCTTCCAGGACTACGACCCGTACGCCTCCAGCAACGGCATCACGGCGATCTTCCACAGTCCCTGGGTCGGTGTGGAGCAGTTCTCGCGGATGTTCGGCGACCCGCTCTTCTGGAGCGCCGCGAAGAACACCATCGTGCTGTTCGTGCTGCAACTGGTGCTGTTCTTCCCGATCCCCATCGCCCTCGCGCTGGTCATCAACAGCGTGATCCGGCCCCGGGTGCGGGCCGTGGCGCAGGCGATCATGTACCTGCCGCACTTCTTCTCCTGGGTCCTCGTGGTCACCGTCTTCCAGCAGATCTTCGGCGGCGCGGGCATCATCGCCCAGACCCTGGAGAAGCACGGGTGGAGCGGCTTCGACCTGATGACCAACGCGAGCCTGTTCAAGTACCTGGTCACCGCGCAGGCCGTGTGGAAGGACGCCGGCTGGGGGATCATCGTCTTCCTCGCCGCGCTGGCCGCCGTCAGCACCGATCTGTACGAGGCCGCCGCCATGGACGGCGCGGGACGCTGGCGGCGCATGTGGCACGTGACGCTGCCCGCGCTGCGCCCGGTGATCGCGCTGCTGCTGGTCCTCCGGGTGGGCGACGCGCTGAGCGTCGGGTTCGAGCAGTTCCTGCTCCAGCGGTACGCGGTCGGTGCCGGGGCCAGCGAGGTCCTCGACACCTACGTGTGGAACGTCGGCATCCAGAACGGCGACTTCAGCTACGCGGCCGCGGTCGGCCTCGCCAAGGGAGTCATCGGAGTGTGTCTCGTCCTGGGCGCGAACAAGGTCGCGCATCTGCTCGGCGAGCAGGGGGTGTACAAGAAGTGAGCCTCAACACGACGCTCATCCGCAGCCTCAAGGCTCCCGCCCGCCCCGTGTGGGAGGAGCCGCCCAACAAGGTCGGACTCACCGCCAAGAGCGGATTCCTCCTCCTGTGCTGTCTGGGGGTCCTCGGTCCGCTGTGGATCGTGATCGTCACCAGCCTCTCGCCCAAACCGGTGATCGACCGGGTCGGCGGTCTGGTCGTGATCCCCCAGGGCATCACCTTCGTCAACTACTCGGAACTGCTCAGCGGCGGTCAGGTCAGCCGGGCGATCATGGTCTCGGTCGGCGTCACGCTCTTCGGCACGCTGTTCTCGATGACGGTGTCGGTCCTCGCGGCCTACGGTCTGTCCCGTCGGGGCACTCTGGGCCACCGGTTCTTCCTGATGACCATGATGGCGACCATGTTCTTCGGGGCCGGCCTCATCCCGACGTACCTTCTGGTGCAGTCGCTGGGCCTCACCGACACCTATCTGTCGCTGATCCTGCCGAGCGCGGTCAGTGTCTTCAACATCCTCGTCCTGCGGGCCTTCTTCATGGGGATCTCCCCCGAACTCACCGAGTCCGCCCGCATCGACGGGGCCGGTGACCTGCGCATCCTGCTGACCATCATCATGCCGCTGTCGCGGGCGGTGCTGGCCGTCATCTCGCTGTTCTACGCGGTCGGGTACTGGAGCGCCTGGTTCAACGCCTCCATCTACCTCACCGACCAGGAGATGATGCCGTTGCAGAACGTGCTCATCCAGCTGGTCCAGAAGAACACCGAGGCCCCCACCGGCCTCGGGCAGGCGGTCCGCACCGGTCAACTCTCCGCCCTCGGACTGCAGATGGCCGTCATGGTCCTCGCCCTGATCCCCGTCGCGGTCGCCTCCCCCTTCGTCCAGCGGCACTTCAAGAAGGGCATGCTCACCGGAGCCATCAAGGGCTGACGCCCGGCGCTCCTCGGTCTCGCCGTGGCCGACCTGTTCCTGCCCCGCGGTCGGCCAGGGCGCCTGCCAACGCGTCACCTCCCCCCTCCTCCGGGATCTCCCCGAGCGCACACAGCGAGGTAAGTCATGCACGCGTCCCACCCCCTGAGCAGACGTGCCGTCCTTGCCGGAACCACGGCCGCGCCTCGCCCTCGGCCGATACGGAGTGGCGGTGCTGCGCCCATGACCGGTGGAGTCATGCATGGAACCTGGGAGCCCCGTCCCGCCGCCCGCTGGGAGGACGCCTTCCTGAGCGGCAACGGCCGACATGGCGCCATGATGTCCGGTGATCCGAACGACGACCGGGTCATCGTCACGCACCACGCCCTCGTACGCCCCAACGGCAGCGAACGCGCACGGCCGCCCGAGCTGGCCTCCCGGCTCCCAGACCTCCAGGACCGGCTGCTCGCGGGCGAGACCGCCGCCGCCGAACACTTCACCGACGGGCGGGAGCTGCAGTGGGTGCAGCCGTTCCACCCGGCGTTCCAGACGCGGCTGCGGCGGCCCGCGGGGGAGGGAGGCGACTACCGGCGGTCGGTGGCCTTCACCACGGGCGTCACGACGGCCGGGTGCGCGGGCTGGAGCAGCCGGGTCTTCGTCTCGCGCGCGGACGACGTGATCGTGCAGTACGTGACCGCCCCCGGAGCGGTACTCGAGCTGTCCCTCGACCACCGGCTGCCCGGCGCCCCACGCGACCTGGCCGTCGGCCACGGCAGCGCTCTCACCGCCGAGGGCGCCCTCCTCACCCTGCGCGCCCGCTACCCGGGCAGCGACCGCGCCTACACCGGCGTGACGCTGGCCGTCGTCACCGGTGGCACGACCGCCCTCGCCCCGCAGGGCGTACGCATCACCGACGCCGAGTCGGTCCTGCTGCTGACCCGGGTGCACCGGCACACCGGCGAACTGGACGCCCTCGCGGAGGCACGGGCCCTGCGCGCCCTGCTGCCGTCCGAGGAACCCTTCGCCGGGCTCCTCGACCGCCATCTGGCGCTCCACCGCCCGGCCTACCTCCGCGCCACCCTCGATCTCGACGCGGACGCCGCCGAACGCGCCCTGCCCGGCAGCGAGCTCCTCCGGCGCCCCACGAGCGCCGCCCTGCTGGAGCGGCTCTTCGCCGCCGGCCGCTACCACCTGCTCAGCTCCAGCGGCATGCTCCCGCCCCGCCTGACCGGCCTGTGGACCGGCGACTGGAACACGGCGTGGTCCGGTGCGTTCACCACCGACGCCAACCTGAACCTGCAGACCGCCTCCGCGTCGGCCGGCGCCCTGCCCGAGGTCACAGAAGCCCACGCGGCGCTGATCCACGGCCAACTCGACCACTGGCGGGAGAACGCCCGCGCCGTCCACGGCGCCCGGGGTGTCGTCGCCCCCGCGCACACCGACGGGGAGTCCGGGTACGCCTACCACTTCAGCCGGGAGTACCCACTGCACCTGTGGACCGCGGGCGCCGACTGGCTGCTCAAGCCGCTCGTCGACCACGACGAGACCTACGGCCGGCGAGACCCCCGCACCGCCGCCGTCCTCGCTGAAGTCGCCGCGTTCTACGAGGACTTCCTCACCCGCACCGACGAGGAGGGACGACTCGTCGTCGTCCCCTCCTACTCGCCCGAGAACCGTCCGGCGAACGCGAGCTGGGGCACGATCAACGCCGCCATGGACCTCTCGGCGGCCCGCCACGCGCTGCTCACGGCCGCCGCCTACCACCCGAACCGGGCGGAGGACTGGCGTGTCCTCGCCGACCGCCTCCCGCCGCACCGCGTCAACGCCGACGGCGCCCTCGCCGAATGGGCCTGGCCGGGCCTGGAAGACACCTACGACCACCGTCATCTCAGCCACCTCTACGGCGTGTGGCCGCTCGACGAGATCAACCCCTATGACACGCCCGACCTCGCCGCGGCCGCCCACCGGGCGCTCGAACTGCGCGGCGCCGAGAACGACTCGGCGCACGGGCACCTGCACCACGCGCTCGTCGCCGCACGTCTGCGCGACGCGGACCGGGTCGCGCACGCCGTCGGTCAGGTACTGCAAGGCGACTACTTCCACGCCTCCCTGATGAGCGCCCACTACCCGCACCTCGACGTCTACAACGCCGACGCGGCCCACGCGCTCCCGGCCGTGCTCATCGAAGCGCTCGTCCAGTCGACGCCCGGCCGGCTGGTGCTGCTGCCCGCGCTGCCCGCCGCGTACCCCCGTGGCCGGCTCCTCGGCGTCCGCACCCGGTTCGGCGCCGAACTCGACCTCACCTGGAGCCCCGAGCGGACGACAGCCGTGCTGCGCCCCACCCGCAGCTGCCGCGTCGACCTCAGGACTTCCGCCGGCGCGACCCCGCTCCACCTCGTCGCCGGCGAAGACTGCGTCCTCACCACGGGGCCGCAGGACCAGCAGCAATTCCCCCCACCCATGGAAGGGACACCATGGCAATACGCACGCTGAACAGGCTGACCAAGGCGCTGATCGCCCCCGCGCTCGCGGTCGGCGCCACCGTCGGCATCGCCTCCGCCCCCGCCCAGGCCGCCGTGTGGAACTCCTGCGACCAGTGGGGCAGCACCACACTGAACGGCTACACGCTCTACAACGACATCTGGGGCTCCGGCGCCGGCAGCCAGTGCATCTGGGCCAACTCCGGCACCAACTGGGGGGTGTGGGCGAACCACCCCGACACCGGCGGCATCAAGTCCTACCCGAACGCCAAGAAGGTGATCAACAAGTCGATCACCTCGCTCTCCTCGCTGTCCAGCAGCTACAACGTCACGGTGCCGTCGTCCGGCGCGTACAACACGTCGTACGACATCTGGGACACCGGCTACAAGTACGAGATCATGCTCTGGGTCAACAAGACGGGAGCCGTCGGGCCGCTCGGCACCTCGCAGGGCAGCGTGACGCTGGGCGGTCACACCTGGGCCGTCTACAAGGGCAACAACGGCTCGAACGACGTCTTCTCGTTCGTCCGCACCTCCAACTCCAGCTCCGGCACCGTCGACATCCTGCCGATCCTCAAGTGGATCAAGGACACCAAGGGCTGGTTCGGCAACGTGACCATCGGGGACCTGCAGTTCGGCTTCGAGATCACGTCCTCGTCCGGCGGTCTGAACTTCACCACCAACAGCGAGAGCGTCAGCAGCAGCTGAGCCGGAGGAGCTCATGGTCGTGCGGCCGGCCCCCTGCGGGACCGGCCGCACGTTCGTCACCCGGGCCTCACTCCGCGATCGGCAGCTCGGCCCCGTCCCGCAGGAACAGCGGGATCCGGTCCAGCGGCGCGTCGACCGTGACGGACGCGCCGCCCTCGTACGTCTCGCCCGTCCACGCGTCCTTCCAGCGGGCACCCGCCGGCAGGTACGTCGTCCACGTCGTCGCGCCCGGCTCCAGCACCGGGGCGACCAGCAGGTCCGGCCCGAACAGGTAGGCGTCGGCCACCTGCCAGGCGCGCTCGTCCCCGGGGAACTCCAGGAACAGCGGCCGCATCACCGGCAGACCCTCCTCGTGGGCCTGTCGCATGACCTTCAGGACGTAGGGCTTCAGGCGCTCGCGCAGCCGCAGGTACCTCTCCAGGATCGCGCCGGCCTCCTCCCCGTACGACCAGACCTCGTTGGGCCCGCCGGTCATCTCGGGGCCCAGCGGCATGCCCGGGTCGCGGAAGCCGTGCAGGCGCATCAGCGGGGACAGCGCGCCGAACTGGAACCAGCGGACCATCACCTCGCGGTAGGCCTCGTCGTCCGGGTCGCCGCCGTGGAAGCCGCCGATGTCCGTGTTCCACCACGGGATGCCGGACAGCGCGGTGTTCAGGCCGGCCGCGATCTGGCGGCGCAGGGTCGCGAAGTCGGTGCCGATGTCGCCGGACCACAGGGCGGCGCCGTAGCGCTGACTGCCCGCCCACGCCGAGCGGTTGAGGGTGACGACATCGCTCTCACCGGCCGCGAGCATCCCCTCGTAGAACGTGCGGGCGTTCTCGGCCGGGTAGATGTTGCCGACCTCCAGGCCCGGTCCCGCCCAGTATCGCAGGTTCTCCTGGAAGCCGGGCTTCAGCTCCGGCTCGCAGGCGTCCAGCCAGAACGCCTTGATGCCGTACGGGTCGAGGTAGTTCTCCTTCACCCGTGACCACACGAACTCCCGGGCGTCCGGGTTCGTGGCGTCGTAGAAGGCGACCTGGACGGTGGAGGCGACCTCCTTGTCGGGCCAGTCGGCGTGCGCCATCGGGCCGTACTGGGTGCCGATGAAGTAGCCGCGCTGCTCCATCACCGGGTGGTTCTCGCTCAGCGGCGACACCGACGGCCACACGCTCACCACCAGCTTGATGCCGAGCTCGGCCAGCTCCCGCACCATCGCCGCCGGGTCGGGCCACTCCTTCGGGTCGAACTTCCACTCGCCCAGGTGCGTCCAGTGGAAGAAGTCGCACACGATCGCGTCGATCGGCAGGCCGCGCCGCTTGTACTCCCGGGCCACAGCGAGGAGTTCGTCCTGGGTGCGGTAGCGCAGCTTGCACTGCCAGAAGCCCGCCGCCCACTCCGGGAGCATCGGGGTGCGGCCGGTGACCGCGCTGTACGCGCGCTGCGCCTCGGCCGGGGCGCCCGCGGTGATCCAGTAGTCGATCTGGCGGGCCGAGTCGGCCACCCAGCGGGTGCCGTTGCCCGCCAGCTCCACACGGCCGATCGCCGGGTTGTTCCACAGCAGGGTGTAGCCGCGGCTGGAGGTCAGCACCGGGACGGAGACCTCGGCGTTGCGCTGGACCAGATCGACGACCAGCCCCTTCTGGTCCAGCCGCCCGTGCTGGTGCTGGCCCAGGCCGTACAGCCGCTCGTCGTCGTACGCGGCGAAACGCTGCTCCAGGCGGTGGTGGCCGTTGCCGACGGCCGTGTACAGGCGCGGGCCCGGCCACCAGAAGTGGGCGCGTTCCTCGGCCAGCAGCTCGCCGCCGTCCTCGGTGCGCAGGAAGCGGATCAGGCCCTCTGCGTCCACGTCGACCGTGAGCGCGCCGACCGTGAGCCGCCCGCGCCCCTCCTCGATCTTGACGGTGCTCCCGGCGGCCGGCGGCTCGTCGAGCAGGGCGCCCGGCAGTCCGTCGAGGACCGGACCGCCGAGCCGGGCCCGCACGCGCACGGCGTCCGGCCCCCACGGCTCGATGCGTACGGTCTCCTGACGGCCGCTCCACTCCAGCGCACCGTCCCGCTCACGGAAGGTGCCCACGGTGGGGGAGGACTGGGCGAGGCTGATTTTGGGCTGGTTTTCGGCAGGCTGATTCACGGTGGGGTGCTCCTGGAGGAGTGCAGACAGGAAGAGTGCCTGGAACTTCGGGCGCCGGGAACGGCAGGCGCCCGGGAGGAGGAAGGCGTGGGGTGCCCCTGCGGCCGTGGGCGCGGCGCGGAGCCGCGGGTGTCAGGGCGCGGACGGCGCCGGGCCGGTGCTCGCCCGGACCGTGAGCTCCGGTGCGAGCAGCACCACTTCGTCCGTGCCGTGGCCGTCCAGCTTCGCGACCAGCAGTTCGACCGCACGTCGGCCCATCTCCTGCGCAGGGATGGCGACGGACGTCAGCCGAACCGACGCCTGGGTGGCGACCTGGTCCGGGCAGACGGCGATCACCGAGACGTCCTCGGGGACGGCCCGGCCCTGCTGGCGCAGCAGCGCGAGCAGCGGTTCGACCGCGGACTCGTTCTGCACGACGAACGCGGTGGTCCCCGGCCGCTCGTCCAGGATCCGGGCCAGGGTCACGGCCATCGCGTCGTACCCGCCCTCGCAGGGGCGGTGCAGCACCCTGAGGCCGAGCTCACGGGAGCGGGACCTGAGGCCGTCGAGGGTGCGCTCCGCGAAGCCGGTGTGCCGTTCGTAGACGGCGGGCGCCTCGCCGATGACAGCGATGTCACGGTGGCCGAGGCCCGCGAGGTGCTCGACGCACAGCGCGCCCGTGGCCCCGAAGTCGAGGTCCACACAGGTCAGTCCGGAGGTGCTGGCGGGCAGGCCGATGAGCACCGACGGCTGGTCCGTCTCACGTAGCAGGGGCAGCCGCTCGTCGTCCAGTTCGACGTCCATGAGGATCATGGCGTCCGCGAGGCCGCTGCCCGTGACCCGGCGCACCGCGTCCGGGCCCTCCTCACCGGTGAGCAGCAGGATGTCGTACCCGTGAGCGCGTGCGGTGGTCGCCACCGCGATGGCGATCTCCATCATCACCGGAACGTAGATGTCGGTGCGGAGCGGCACCATCAGCGCGATGATGTTCGACTTGTTGCTCGCCAGGGCGCGCGCCCCGGCGTTCGGGTGGTAGCCGAGCTCCCGGATGCTCCGCTCGACCCGCTGCCGGGTGGTCGCGGAGATGGACCGCTTGCCGCTGAGGACATAGCTCACCGTGCTCGCCGACACTCCGGCGTGCTGGGCGACCTCGGCGAGGGTGACCATCCGGCTCTCCAAGCGTGAGTGAAGCGCTTCGACAAGGCGCGCGCCGTGGAACAAGGACGTATGAGGGTGGATCGACAGTAGCTTGACGTGAGTGGGCTGTCCATAGTTTGTCGAAGCGCTTCGACGAACAAAGGAGATTCACCGAGCGGCCAGTCGAGCTCACTGGCTCCTGGGCGGCCACCGAACGGGCGTATCCGAACCGTCCCCCCGGAAGGCCCCCCGACGCAAGCACTTCGAGGGAGTCGGATCGACTTGACGCCCAGACGTAGCCGGTGAGCGTCGGCTGAGCGTTTTCCGCGGCCGGTCGCTGCGCGAGGACTGGTGACCTTGCCCGGATCGGGGTACCAACGATCGAGTAGCACCGGTCAGTAACGTACGCCCGCAAGATCACCGTACGGCACCCTTGGTCGCCGTGCGGCGCCTCGAGCGGTGTTCGCCCCAAACATCCCTATTCGCGGCGAGGTGAGCCTCATGACCGCACCAACAGCCCCCACTCCCAAGCCGACCAAGCCGACGGTCACCGAGCGTGAGGCCCGCCAGGTCGCGGAGGCCGCGCGCGAGCAGGACTGGCGCAAGCCCAGCTTCGCCAAGGAACTGTTCCTCGGCCGCTTCCGGCTCGACCTCATCCACCCTCACCCGGTACCGGACGCCGAGGCCGTCCAGCGCGGCGAGGAGTTCCTCGCCAAGCTGCGCGACTTCTGCGAGACGCACATCGACGGCGCCCGGATCGAGCGCGAGGCCCGGATCCCCGACGAGACGATCACCGGGCTCAAGGAGCTCGGCGCCCTCGGCATGAAGATCGACACGAAGTACGGCGGTCTCGGCCTCACCCAGGTGTACTACAACAAGGCGCTCGCCCTCGTAGGCTCCGCGAGCCCCGCGATCGGCGCGCTGCTGTCCGCGCATCAGTCGATCGGAGTACCGCAGCCGCTGAAGTTGTTCGGCACGCAGGAGCAGAAGGAGACGTTCCTGCCGCGCTGCGCCCGCACCGACATCTCCGCGTTCCTGCTCACCGAGCCGGACGTGGGCTCCGACCCGGCCCGTCTGGCCACCACGGCAGTCCCCGACGGCGACGACTACGTCCTCGACGGGGTGAAGCTGTGGACCACCAACGGCGTCGTCGCCGACCTGCTGGTCGTCATGGCGCGGGTGCCGAAGTCCGAGGGCCACAGGGGCGGCATCACGGCGTTCGTCGTCGAGTCGGCCTCCGAGGGCATCACCGTCGAGAACCGCAACGCCTTCATGGGTCTGCGGGGCCTGGAGAACGGCGTGACCCGCTTCCACCGCGTGCGCGTCCCGGCGGCCAACCGCATCGGCGAGGAGGGCCAGGGTCTCAAGATCGCCCTGACCACGCTGAACACCGGCCGGCTCTCCCTGCCCGCGATGTGCGTGGGCGCGGGCAAGTGGTGCCTGAAGATCGCCCGCGAGTGGTCGGCGGCCCGGGAGCAGTGGGGCAAGCCGGTCGCTCTGCACGAGGCGGTCGGCGCGAAGATCTCCTTCATCGCGGCGACCACCTTCGCCCTGGAGGCCGTCGTCGACCTGTCGTCCCAGATGGCCGACGAGGACCGCAACGACATCCGCATCGAGGCCGCCCTCGCCAAGCTGTACGGCTCCGAGATGGCCTGGCTGATGGCCGACGAGCTGGTCCAGATCCGCGGCGGGCGCGGCTTCGAGACGGCGGAATCCCTGCAGGCCCGCGGCGAGCGGGGCGTGCCGGCCGAGCAGATGCTGCGCGACCTGCGCATCAACCGCATCTTCGAGGGCTCCACGGAGATCATGCACCTGCTCATCGCGCGGGAGGCGGTCGACGCCCACCTGTCGGTGGCCGGTGACCTGATCGACCCGGAGAAGTCCCTGTCCGACAAGGCGAGGGCGGGCGCGAACGCGGGCGTCTTCTACGCCAAGTGGCTGCCGAAGCTGGTCGCCGGGCAGGGGCAGGTGCCCGGCGCGTTCGGGGAGTTCCGCCGGGAGGTCGACCTTTCGGGGCACCTGCGCTACGTCGAGCGCAGCGCCCGCAAGCTGGCCCGTTCCACCTTCTACGGCATGTCCCGCTGGCAGGGCCGCATGGAGACCAAGCAGCGCTTCCTGGGCCGGGTCGTGGACATCGGCGCCGAGCTGTTCGCGATGTCCGCGGCCTGCGTACGCGCCGAGCACCTGCACAGGACCGGGGACCACGGCCGCGAGGCCTACCAGCTGGCCGACGCCTTCTGCCGGCAGTCCCGCATCCGTGTCGACGAACTGTTCGACCACCTGTGGACCAACACGGACGACCTGGACCGCAAGGTGGTCAAGGGCGTGCTGACCGGCACGTACGAGTGGCTGGAGCAGGGCGTCATCGACCCGTCGGGCGAGGGCCCGTGGATCGCGGACGCGACACCCGGCCCCTCCCGGAAGGAGAACGTCCACCGTCCCATCCGGTGACCGAGGGCTGCAGGCGGCCCGGGGGCATCAGCCACCGGGCCGGCCGGTCACCGAAGCGATGGTCTCGAAGTCGTTGTCGCAGTGCAGCAAGGTGAGACCCCGCGACTCGGCGGTCGCGACGACCAGCAGATCGACCGCGCCCGCCGAGCGGTGGCAACAGGGACGGCAGGACTACAGGGACGGCAGGACTACAGGGACGGCAGGACTACAGGGACGGCAGGACTACAGGGACGGCAGGACTACAGGAGCGACAGAGACACCTCGCCAGCGGCTGGGCCGGTCCCCTCGAGGGCCTGGCAGGCCGCGTTCGTTTCGATCAGAAAGCGGTCTTCTTCGCTTTCCCCCGCCATGACGGCACCTCCTTGGAGCCAACGGGCACGTGTACGCCTACGCATGCTCAACGACGCGCCCCTCAAGAGAGGGACGCCCTGTCCGCCCGCCCCCGCCGTGCGGCCACAATGGAGGGATGAGCGACAGCCCAGCCCCTCTTGCCGACCCCCATCTCGTCTTCGACCCCGTGGACGGAGTGCGGGACGTCGTGATCCTCGGCTCCACCGGCTCGATCGGCACCCAGGCCATCGACCTCGTGCTGCGCAACCCCGACCGGTTCCGCGTCACCGGGCTCTCCGCCAACGGCGGCCGCGTCGGACTGCTCGCCGAGCAGGCCCACCGCCTGCGCGTGCGCACGGTCGCGGTCGCCCGCGAGGACGTCGTGCCGGCCCTGAGGGAGGCCCTGAGCGCACAGTACGGGCCGGGGGAGGCGCTCCCCGAGATACTCGCCGGACCCGACGCGGCCACCCGGCTCGCCGGCTCCGACTGCCACACCGTCCTGAACGGCATCACCGGTTCCATCGGCCTCGCGCCCACGCTCGCCGCCCTCGAGGCGGGCCGCACGCTCGCGCTCGCCAACAAGGAGTCGCTCATCGTCGGCGGCCCGCTGGTGAAGGCCCTGGCCAAGCCCGGCCAGATCATCCCGGTGGACTCCGAGCACGCCGCCCTGTTCCAGGCCCTGGCCTCCGGCACCCGGGCCGACGTGCGCAAACTCGTCGTCACCGCCTCCGGCGGACCGTTCCGCGGCCGCACCAAGGCGCAGCTCGCGACCGTGACGCCCAAGGACGCGCTCGCCCACCCCACATGGGCCATGGGCCCGGTCATCACGGTCAACTCCGCGACCCTCGTCAACAAGGGCCTGGAAGTGATCGAGGCGCACCTGCTGTACGACATTCCCTTCGATCGCATTGAGGTCGTCGTACACCCGCAGTCGTATGTCCACTCGATGGTGGAATTCACGGATGGTTCGACCCTGGCGCAGGCGACGCCCCCCGACATGCGGGGGCCGATCGCCATCGGACTCGGCTGGCCCGAACGGGTGCCCGACGCGGCGCCCGCCTTCGACTGGAGCAAGGCGTCGACCTGGGAGTTCTTCCCGCTCGACACCGAGGCGTTCCCGTCGGTGGGACTCGCCCGGCACGTCGGGCAGCTCGCGGGCACTGCCCCGGCGGTGTTCAATGCGGCCAACGAGGAGTGCGTGGACGCCTTCCTGAACGGTGGCCTGCCGTATCTCGGAATCATGGATACGGTCACACGGGTGGTCGAGGAGCACGGCACCCCTCGTCGGGGAACTTCCCTGACCGTCGCGGACGTCCTCGAAGCGGAGACCTGGGCGCGGGCCCGGGCCAGGGAACTGACGGCGCAGACGGCAACGGTGGAGGCTCGTGCATGACGACCCTGATGATGATCCTCGGCATAGTCGTCTTCGTGGTCGGCCTGCTGTTCTCGATCGCCTGGCACGAGCTCGGGCATCTGTCGACGGCCAAGCTCTTCGGCATCCGCGTGCCGCAGTACATGGTCGGCTTCGGCCCGACCATCTGGTCGCGGAAGAAGGGCGATACCGAGTACGGCATCAAGGCGGTCCCGCTCGGCGGCTACATCCGCATGATCGGCATGTTCCCGCCCGGCCCCGACGGCCGGATCGAGGCCCGCTCCACCTCGCCGTGGCGCGGGATGATCGAGGACGCCCGGGCACAGTCCTTCGAGGAACTGCAGCCCGGTGACGAGACGCGGCTCTTCTACACGCGCAAGCCGTGGAAGCGCGTCATCGTCATGTTCGCGGGCCCCTTCATGAACCTGATCCTCGCCGTGGTGGTCTTCCTCGGCGTGATGATGACCTTCGGCGTCCAGACCCAGACCACCACGGTCTCCAAGATCTCCGACTGCGTCATCCAGCAGAGCGAGAACCGCACCAAGTGCGAGAAGGGCGACCCGGCCGCACCCGCCCTGGCCGCCGGGCTGAAGCCGGGTGACGAGATCGTCCGGTTCGACGGGAAGCAGGTGAAGGACTGGTCCACCCTCCAGTCCGACATCCGCGCCAACCCCGGCAAGGACGTCACGATCACCGTCGAGCGCAAGGGACAGACGGTCGACCTGCACGCCCACCTGATCAAGAACCAGGTCAGCAAGACGGACGGCAACGGCGGCTACGTCGAGGGCAAGTACGTCTACGCCGGCTTCCTCGGCTTCACCCCGGCCACCGGCATCGTGCAGCAGTCCCTCGACCAGTCCGTGCAGCGCATGGGCGACATGATGGAGAACGGCGTCGAGTCGATCGTCTCCCTGCCCGGCAAGATCCCCGGCCTGTGGGACGCGGCCTTCGGCAACGCCCCGCGCCAGGCGGACTCCCCGATGGGCGTGGTCGGCGCGGCCCGGGTCGGTGGCGAGGTCTTCACCCTGGACATCCCGCCGTCCCAGCAGATCGCGATGATGCTCATGCTCGTCGCGGGCTTCAACCTGTCCCTGTTCCTGTTCAACATGCTTCCGCTGCTCCCGCTGGATGGCGGGCACATCGCGGGCGCCCTGTGGGAGTCGCTGCGCCGCAACCTGGCCAAGCTGCTGCGCCGCCCGGACCCGGGGCCCTTCGACGTGGCGAAGCTGATGCCGGTGGCGTACGTGGTGGCCGGGATCTTCGTGTGTTTCACCCTGCTCGTGCTGATCGCGGACGTGGTCAACCCGGTGAAAATCTCCTAGCCACGCGGAGTCGGCGGCGGCCGGAAACACTGTCTCCCCGACCGCCGCCCATTGGGTGGGTTTACGGACGGTGATGTGCTGGCGTCCGCGCCCGTGGCGTAATCTCGGAGCCTGGAGCCCGCCCTGTCCGGGACCGGACCTTGATCCACGACTTGGGGTTGCACAGCAGATGACTGCGATTTCTCTCGGCATGCCGTCCGTTCCGACCAAGCTCGCCGAGCGCCGGAAGAGCCGGCAGATCCAGGTCGGACCGGTGGCGGTGGGCGGAGACGCGCCGGTGTCCGTGCAGTCGATGACGACGACCCGCACGTCGGACATCGGCGCCACCCTGCAGCAGATCGCGGAGCTGACGGCGTCGGGCTGCCAGATCGTCCGGGTAGCGTGCCCGACGCAGGACGACGCGGACGCCCTCGCGACGATCGCGAAGAAGTCGCAGATCCCGGTGATCGCCGACATCCACTTCCAACCGAAGTACGTCTTCGCCGCCATCGAGGCCGGCTGCGCCGCCGTCCGCGTCAACCCGGGCAACATCAAGCAGTTCGACGACAAGGTCAAGGAGATCGCCAAGGCCGCCAAGGACCACGGCACCCCGATCCGCATCGGCGTCAACGCGGGCTCCCTGGACAAGCGCCTGCTGCAGAAGTACGGCAGGGCGACCCCGGAGGCGCTCGTCGAGTCCGCCCTGTGGGAGGCGTCCCTCTTCGAGGAGCACGACTTCCGGGACATCAAGATCTCCGTCAAGCACAACGACCCGGTCGTGATGATCGAGGCCTACCGGCAGCTCGCCGCCCAGTGCGACTACCCGCTGCACCTGGGCGTCACCGAGGCCGGTCCCGCCTTCCAGGGCACGATCAAGTCGGCGGTCGCCTTCGGTGCGCTGCTGTCGCAGGGCATCGGCGACACCATCCGTGTCTCCCTGTCCGCGCCTCCGGTCGAGGAGGTCAAGGTCGGCATCCAGATCCTGGAGTCCCTCGGCCTGCGCGAGCGCGGCCTGGAGATCGTCTCCTGCCCGTCCTGTGGCCGCGCCCAGGTCGACGTCTACAAGCTGGCCGAGGAGGTCACGGCGGGCCTCACCGGCATGGACGTCCCGCTGCGCGTCGCCGTCATGGGCTGCGTCGTCAACGGCCCCGGCGAGGCCCGCGAGGCCGACCTCGGTGTCGCCTCCGGCAACGGCAAGGGCCAGATCTTCGTCAAGGGCGAGGTCATCAAGACCGTGCCCGAGTCCAAGATCGTGGAGACCCTCATCGAGGAGGCCATGAAGCTCGCCGAGCAGATGCAGAAGGACGGCACGGCCTCCGGCGAGCCGTCGGTGTCGGTCGCGGGCTGACGCCCCGCGCGCCCGTCTGACCGGAGCCCCGTCACCGATCGGTGACGGGGCTCCGGCACGAGAACGCCCACCCTCCCGCCTGCCGCCCGCGGCACGGCAGGCGTTCCACAGCTCTGGTATGGACCTGATCCCTTGACAGGTCCGATGTATGGCGGGACCTTTGGCGGGTCCAGGGGGTGTTCACGTCAAGTGTGGTGCCCCTCACGGGAATTCGTCGGATGGGTGACCGTATGAGACATCGCCGAGCCCTGGCCCTGTGGGCCGCTGTCCTTGCGCTCATGGGGAGCGCGCTGCTCGCCTCCGCACCCGCGGCACCGGCCGCCACCGCCTCCGCAGTTTCCGCAGTCTCGTCCCGATCCACCGCCCCCGCGCCCTATCCGGCCCGCCAGGCCATGCTCCGCAACGCCACCGCGGGTCTCTTCCTGCACTGGGGCATGTTCACCGCCCCCAGGCACGACGACTGCGCCTCCTGGGAGCAGGCCGTCACCGACGGCGGCTGGACGCCGGACTACTGGGTCGACGAGGCCCGCAAGATCCGTGCGAGCTACATCGTCCTCGCCACCTTCCACTCCCGCCTCGGCTACGCCCGCCCCTGGCCGTCGCAGATCCCCGGCTCCTGTTCGACCGGGCGGGACATCCTCGGTGAGCTGATCGACGCGGCCGGCCGCAAGGGGCTCAAGGTCGTCCTCTACATGACCGACGACCCCAAGTGGCACAACGAGCAGGGTGTCGAGACCCTGAACTCCGCCGCCTACTCCGCCTACAAGGGCCGTGACGTCGACCTCACCACCCGCGAGGGCTTCGGGGAGTTCTCCTACGACAACTTCTTCGAGGTCATGCGGAACTACCCGAAGCTCGCGGGCTTCTGGATCGACAACGACAACGAGTACTGGGAGCAGCACCAGCTCTACGAGCAGATCCGGCAGCTCCGCCCGGACATGACGCTGAGCAACAACAACGAGGACACCCCGATCATGGACATGGTGTCCCACGAGCAGAAGACCGGGATGACCCCGCCGTACGACCAGCCCTCGGCGATCTGGACCCCGATGCCGCGCCTGGCGGAATCCTGCTACAAGGTCCCCGACACGGGCAGTTGGTGGTACGACGGCCAGGACCGGCCGGTGTCGACCGGACTCAACGTCGACCGGTACATCGCCAACGCGGGCAACTCGGTGCTGTCCCTCATGGACTTCACCGCCATGGTCGACGGCAGGTTCCCGCCGCAGCAGGAGAAGTTCATCGACCTGCTGAAGGACTACCTCCCACCCGTCTGGGAGTCCCTGCACGACGTGTACGGCGGCGGTTTCATGTACGGCGGCATGCAGCCCGGCGCTTGGAACGACGGCGCCCACGGCTACATCACCCTCAGCCGCACCCGCCCCGCGACCACGCAGTACATCCACGTGACCACGCGGCCCACCTCCGGTGACGAGGTCCGCATCCGCGACAACGGTTACCGCATCGAGCGGATCACCGACCTGCGGACGGGCAGGCGGCTGCACTTCGACCAGGGGGGCGGGACGCTCACCGTCAAGGGCATCACCGACTGGGACCCGTACGACACGGTGTTCAAGGTGACGACGGCCGCACACCGCCAAGGCGTCTACCCGACGGGGCTCGTCAAGGCGAGCGAACCCGCGCTCACCGACGGGGACTTCACCACGTACAGCGACAACAAGGGCGTGCTGCCCGTCGGCTACACGCTCGACCTCGGCCGGGTCCGCAAGGCCGCCTTCCTCGGAATCAACCAGCGCGAGTGGTCACCCACGCACGACCGGGAGACCTTCGGCCGCAAGGAGGACTCGGCTCGGATCAAGGACTACACGGTGGCGGTCAGTGACGACGGTGCCACATGGCGTGAGGTGAGGGCGGGTGTGCTGGAGAGCGCCCGGGGCATCCGGTTCATCGACCTCGGCGACCGCCTGCGCACCCGCTACATCCGGCTCGACGTCTCCACCACCTGGGCCGCGGCCACGGTCCCGAACTTCTACCGGCAGCTCAAGATCGACGAGATCCAGGTCGGTTACGGCCACCCCCTCGGTCACGGCTGACCCGGCTGTCCCACCGCGCCGCTCCCCGGGGGCGGCGCGGTCAGGATCCGGCAGGTACAGTGCGGAGATCAGCAGACCCAAGGGTGAGGCTCCCGCACGTGTTGACGCAGACGACCACCCGGGTCCTCGAACCGAGTGACCTGGACGCCGCACTCGCCGTCCTCGACCGCGAGCCGGTCGTTAACGCCTTCGTGACGTCCCGCGTCCATGTCGCGGGCCTCGATCCCTGGCGCCTCGGCGGGGAGATGTGGGGCTGGTACGAGGACGGCATGCTGACCTCGCTGTGCTACGCAGGCGCCAACCTCGTCCCGATCTGCGCCACTCCGCGCGCGGTGCGGGCCTTCGCCGACCGCGCCCGGCGCACCGGCCGCCGCTGCTCCTCGATCGTCGGCCCCGCCGAACCCACCGCCCAGTTGTGGCGGCTGCTGGAGCCGAGCTGGGGCCCCGCCCGCGAGGTCCGCGCCCACCAGCCGCTCATGGTCACCGACCGCATGCCCGACGGCATCGCCCCCGATCCGCTCGTCCGCCGCATCCGCAAGGACGAGATGGAGACGATCATGCCGGCGTGCGTGGCGATGTTCACCGAGGAGGTCGGCGTCTCCCCGCTCGCGGGCGACGGAGGTCTGCTCTACCAGGCACGCGTCGCCGAACTCGTCGGCGCGGGCCGCTCCTTCGCCCGCCTCGACGACAGCGGCCGGGTCGTCTTCAAGGCGGAGATCGGCGCCGCTACCCCACTGGCCTGCCAGATCCAGGGCGTGTGGGTGGCTCCCGAGTACCGGGGGACGGGCCTGGCCGCACCGGGTATGGCGGCGGTGCTGCGCTATGCGCTGACCGATGTGGCCCCGGTGGTGAGCCTGTACGTCAACGACTTCAACACCCCCGCGCGGCGGACGTACCACAGGGTGGGCTTCCAGGAGGTCGGGGCGTTCATGAGCGTCCTGTTCTGAGCGCCGCCGCAGGTGCTTCGGGCGCTGAGGGGCAAGCCGCACACGGCCTGCAGCCGAGCACCGACGCGTACCCCTGTAGGCTCACGACCATGCCTCGTACCGTCGACGACGTCGTGATCGGCCCCCTGGACCTGTCCGCCCGCGTCGACGAGGCGCTCGCCGTCCAGGCCCTCGCGTTCGGGCTGGGCGCCGACGAGGTCGCCGTACGCCGTCAGATCGTGCTGCGGCACATGACCTACCCGGGAGCCCGCGCGTTCGGCGCCACCACCGCGGACGGACGGCTGGTCGGGTTCGTGTACGGCATGCCCAACGACCGCGCGCACTGGTGGTCCACCGTCGTCCAACCGTATCTGCGCGCCCAGCGCCACGACGACTGGCTCGACAACTCGTTCGTGATCACCGAGCTGCACGTCCACCCCCGGTACCAGAACCGCGGCATCGGCCGCGCCCTGATCACCACCATCACCGACGGCGCCGCCGAGCCCCGCTCGATCCTCTCCGCGATCGACACCGACAGCCCGGCCCGGGGCCTGTACCACTCGCTGGGCTATGTGGATCTCGCGCGGCAGGTCCTCTTCCCGAGCGCGCCGAAACCGTACGCGGTGATGGGCGCCCCGCTGCCCCTGCGACGCCGTTAACGGATTTCCACCCGCACGGCAAGCCCGGCTAACCTCCTAGCCATCACCCTTACGCGGCAGGAGTACCAGAACCATGGCCAACGCACCGGTCCAGCGCATGTCCCAGTTGATGGCGAAGACGCTGCGCGACGACCCGGCCGACGCCGAGGTCCTCAGCCACAAGCTGCTGGTCCGTGCGGGCTACGTCCGCCGCACCGCCGCCGGTGTGTGGACCTGGCTGCCGCTCGGCAAGAAGGTCCTCGCCAACGTGGAGCGGATCGTCCGCGAGGAGATGGACGCCATCGGCGCCCAGGAGGTGCTGCTGCCCGCCCTGCTGCCCCGCGAGCCCTATGACGCGACCGGCCGCTGGGACGAGTACGGCGCAGAGCTGTTCCGCCTGAAGGACCGCAAGGGCGGCGACTACCTGCTCGGTCCCACCCACGAGGAGATCTTCACCCTGCTGGTGAAGGACCAGGCGTCCTCGTACAAGGACCTGCCGGTGATCCTGTACCAGATCCAGACCAAGTTCCGTGACGAGGCCCGGCCCCGGGCGGGCATCCTGCGCGGCCGTGAGTTCCTGATGAAGGACTCGTACTCCTTCGATCTGGAGGACGAGGGCCTCGCCCGGTCCTACGCCCTGCACCGCCAGGCCTACCAGCGCGTCTTCGAGCGCCTCGGCCTGGACTACCGGATCGTCGCCGCGACCGCGGGCGCCATGGGCGGTTCCAAGTCCGAGGAGTTCCTCGCCCCGGCCGGCGCCGGCGAGGACACCTTCGCCGACTGCCCGAACTGCGACTTCGCCGCCAACACCGAGGCGATCACCTACGCGCTCCAGCCGGTCGACGCCTCCGGTGTCCCGGCCGCCGAGGAGATCCCCACCCCCGACACCCCCACCATCGAGACCCTCGCCGCCTCCCTCGGCGTCCCGGCCTCGGCCACGCTGAAGAACCTCCTCGTCAAGGTCGACGGCGAGATCGTCGCCGTCGGCGTCCCCGGCGACCGCGAGGTCGACATGGACAAGGTCGAGGCGCACTTCGCCCCGGCCGTCGTCGAGATGGTCACCGAGGCCGACTTCGCGGGCCGGCCCGACCTCGTCCGCGGCTACGTCGGCCCGCAGGGCCTGGGGGAGAAGGTCCGCTACATCGCCGACCCGCGCGTGGCGCCGGGCACCGCGTGGATCACGGGCGCCAACAAGGAGCACACCCACGCGAAGAACGTGGTCGCCGGCCGCGACTTCGAGGTCGACGAGTACGTGGATGTCGTGGTGGTGCAGGAGGGCGACCCCTGCCCGAAGTGCGGCACCGCGCTCAAGCTGGACCGCGCCAT
This sequence comes from Streptomyces sp. NPDC107546, assembly GCF_055639175.1. Taxonomy (NCBI): domain Bacteria; kingdom Bacillati; phylum Actinomycetota; class Actinomycetes; order Kitasatosporales; family Streptomycetaceae; genus Streptomyces; species Streptomyces sp. NPDC107546. The sequence goes on from NZ_JBVKBA010000012.1 coordinate 173,803, forward strand.
CGAGATCGGCCACATCTTCCAGCTCGGCCGCAAGTACACCGACGCCCTCAAGCTCGACGTCCTCGGCCAGAACGGCAAGCCGGTCCGCGTCACCATGGGCTCCTACGGCATCGGCGTCTCCCGCGCGGTCGCCGCGCTCGCCGAGCAGACCGCCGACGAGCAGGGCCTGTGCTGGCCCAAGGAGGTCGCCCCGGCCGACGTGCACGTCGTGGCAGCCGGCAAGGCCCTGCAGACCGAGGTGGCGCTCGACGTCTCCGAGAAGCTGGCGGCGGCCGGTGTCCGCGTCCTGGTCGACGACCGGGCCGGTGTCTCGCCGGGCGTCAAGTTCACCGACGCCGAGCTGATCGGCGTGCCGCAGATCCTGGTGGCCGGGCGCCGCGCCGGCGAGGGCGTCGTCGAGCTCAAGGACCGCAGGACGGGCGAGCGCGAGGAGCTCACGGTGGACGAGGCGATCGCCCGCCTCACCGCCTGATCCGTACATCGGCCAATGACGCCTGCGTCACGCGGCGGTCTCGCTGTGTGACGCAGGCGTTGCCGGCCCGGTCACTTCTTCGGGCCCGGCCGACCGCGGCCGCGCACGGCCGTCAGCAGTTTCCGGCCACAGCACTAGAGCCAGCTCGCGAACTCCAGCAAGAGCTCCGCGTCCCCCGGGCGGCCCACCCGGCGCGCCCGCACCCCCGACTCCACCGCCCGGAACAGCGTCCAGCCGCGCAGCCGTTCCTGGTCCAGGTCCAGGGACTCCGCGAGCCGTTTCACCCGGCGGCGGGTGATCGCCGCTCCGGACGGCGCCGCGATCAGGTCCTCCACCCGGTCGCGCACCAGCCGGGCCAGGTCGAAGGCGCACTCGCCGACCACCGGGTCCGGCCCCACCGCGAGCCACGGCATCCGCTCCCCGGCGAGGATCTTGCTCTGCCGGAACGTGCCGTGCAGCAGCCGCTCCTCGGGCGGGGCGGCGAGCAGCTGCTCACGGGCCGCCAGCGCCGCCTCGACCAGCGGCGCGGTCTCCGGGTCCGCCTCCGCGCTCCTGCGCATCGCCTCTGCCTGCCGTCCCGTGCGCACGGCCACCGTCTCGAAGGAGTGAGCGGCGGGCGGCTCGACCCACAGTCGCCGCAGTGTGCCGGCCGCCTCCAGCAGGGCCTTCGCCTCCGGCAGTGAGCGCACGGACATCTCCGGGTGCAGGCGCTCCAGCAGCAGCACGCCCTCCCCGGCGGCCGAGGCGTCCGCGTCCAGGAGCCGTACGGCCCCGAAGCCGTCCCACCGCACGAGCGCGGCCCGCTCGCTGCCCGGGCGGGCCCAGGGCGGTACCAGCTTCAGCACGGCCGGCGTCCCGTCGGCCTGCCGCACCAGCAGCACCAGGCTGCTGCGGCCGCCCGGCGCCTGCACCCGCTCCACGGTCAACTCGCGTAGCCCGACGGCCCGGCGGACCAGCTCCGGGAGCCTGCCCAGCCAGTCGGCGCCACCGTCCCGCTGCGTCTCGCCGAGCGCTCTCACCAGGCGCTGCGGCGGTTCGAAAGCCATGCGCGAGTTGTTCCCTTCCAGGTCGGCTTCGCACGCGTACGGTCGAGCGCGTACGGGTCAGGTTCGCGGTGTCGCCGACGCGGTGGGGGTGGCCGCCGCCCGCTCGGCGAGACCAGGGAAGGCTACGCTCTTGCCGCTCCAGCGCACCGCCCGCACCGCGGCTTCCCGCAGCGCCCCGGCGGCGAAGCCGCGCCGCGCACCCGTCGAGGCCCGCACGAGATCCGAGTACACCCCGGCCACCCGCTCCTCCAGCTCGGCGGCCAGCCGTACGGCGGCGGAGGAGTCGGGCACCGGGAACGGCAGCGCGTACGCGGCCGCGGCGGCGTCCGGCGTGCCGCCCAGGTCCCGCACCGCCCGGGCCAGTTCGTCCCGCCGGGCGCGGTGGGCGTCGTAGGCGGCCCGTGCCTCCTCGCGCCGTGCCTGCTGGATGCGGCCGCCGACGACGCCGTAGCCGTAGACGGCGGCGTGCTCGGCGCGCAGGGCGGCCCGCAGGGCCGTCAGCTCATCGCTCACGGGTGTCGGTGTGCCGGTGCTGCTCGTGCTCACTTTCCGCCTTCCGTCAGCAGGTACGCGTGCGCGGCCCCTGCCGCGGCCACGGACGCCATCAGCCGTGCCAGCTCGCCCGGCACCTCCAGCAACGCCCTGCCCCGCCGGTCGGCCAGGACGCGCTCGGCCGCGGCCAGGCCGGCCAGTGCGGACTTCGCGTCCGCCGGTACGGGGGAGGAGGAGGCCGAGGGGGACGCGGAGGCGCCGGCCGAGCCGGTGGACGGGGACGCCGAGGCGCCGGCCCCGCCGCCGAACGCCTGTGCGTGCCGGACGACCTCCGCCCGCAGCGGCCGCAGCCGCGCCGCCAGGTCCGGATGGGCGTCGATGACCGCCGCGTACCGCGCCGCCAGTGCCTCGCTGTCCCGGGCCGCACGCGCGCGTGCCCGGTCGGCGGCCGCGGGGCTGCCGCCAGTGGCGCCGGAATCGGAGGCGCCGGAGCAGCCCGCCAGCAGCGCGGCACCCGCGGCCGAGGCGAACAGGCTCCTTCTGCGCAGCGGGGCGCGGGCGGGCGGGGGGAGGGGCACGGCAGACCGTCCTCGGAGGCTTCGGTACGAACGGATGGGCGGGACCCCAACGAATGGGCGGGAGCCCGATGATCACCGTACCCGCGCACCCCGCCCGTGCCTGCCATCGGCTCGGCCGACAGCGCGCACGCACGCGTGGGGCCCGCCGGGACGCCGTTCGCCTCCGTCCAGGTGGACGGCATCACCCTCCGGGACCGGATACCCTTTGACCTGACAGCGACCATCCCACAACAGCACACGCGGCCGAGGAGTCACCCGGATGAGCACCACCCAGAGCGAGAGGCTGCGAGAACTTCTGGAACCGCTCGTCACATCCCAGGGGCTCGATCTCGAGGAGATCGCGGTGGACTCCGTCGGGCGCAAGCGTGTGCTGCGCGTCGTCGTCGACTCCGACACCGGTGCCGACCTTGACAAGATCGCCGATGTGAGCCGTGCGCTCTCGGCGAAGCTCGACGAGACGGACGCGATGGGTGAGGGCGAATACACCCTCGAGGTCGGAACCCCGGGCGCGGAGCGCCTCCTCAAGGAACACCGGCACTACGTACGGGCCCTGGGCCGGCTGGTGCGGTTCCAGCTGGCCGAGGGCGGGGAACTGGTCGCCAGGATTCAGCAGGTCGACGACGACGGTGTCGACCTCGAGGTGCCCGGTGTGAAGGGCCGCAAGGCCACCGCCCGCAGACTCGCCTTCCCGGACATCGCCGGAGCGCGGGTCCAGGTCGAGTTCAACCGCAAGGACACGAGGGACATGAAGGAAGAGGAGGAGGCGTAGCCGTGGACATCGACATGAGTGCCCTGCGGGGCTTGGTGCGGGAGAAGGAGATCTCCTTCGACCTGCTGGTCGAGGCGATCGAGGCGGCCCTCCTCATCGCCTACCACCGCACCGAGGGAAGCCGCCGCCACGCGCGCGTGGAGCTCGACCGGGAGACCGGCCATGTGACCGTATGGGCGAAGGAGGATCCCGAGGATCTTCAGGAGGGGCAGGAGCCGCGCGAGTTCGACGACACCCCGTCGGGCTTCGGCCGCATCGCCGCCACCACCGCCAAGCAGGTCATCCTGCAGCGTCTGCGCGACGCCGAGGACGACGCGACGCTCGGCGAGTACGCGGGCCGCGAGGGCGACATCGTCACCGGAGTGGTCCAGCAGGGCCGCGACCCGAAGAACGTGCTCGTCGACATCGGCAAGCTCGAGGCCATCCTGCCGGTGCAGGAGCAGGTGCCGGGGGAGACGTACGAACACGGCAAGCGCATCCGCTCGTACGTCGTCCGGGTGGCGAAGGGCGTGCGCGGTCCGTCCGTCACTCTTTCGCGCACCCACCCCGCTCTGGTGAAGAAGCTGTTCGCGCTCGAGGTGCCGGAGATCGCCGACGGCTCGGTGGAGATCGCCGCGATCGCCCGTGAGGCCGGCCACCGTACGAAGATCGCCGTGAGGTCCACCCGTTCGGGCCTGAACGCCAAGGGCGCCTGCATCGGCCCCATGGGCGGCCGTGTGCGCAACGTCATGGGCGAGCTGAACGGTGAGAAGATCGACATCGTCGACTGGTCCGACGACCCGGCCGAGATGGTGGCGAACGCCCTGTCCCCGGCCCGTGTCACCAAGGTCGAGGTGGTGGACCTCGCGGCCCGCTCCGCGCGCGTGACGGTCCCCGACTACCAGCTGTCGCTGGCGATCGGCAAGGAGGGGCAGAACGCCCGTCTGGCGGCCCGGCTGACCGGCTGGCGGATCGACATCCGCCCCGACACCGAACAGCCCGCCGAGAGGCAGCCTGAGGCGCGTGACCTCGGCCGGGAATAGATCCCGGCCGTGCAACGCTGAGATCACGACAGTTTTGGTGCAGCAGCTGTTCGACTCTTGCCCCGAAGGGGTGAGGTCGGTGCGGGGAGGTAGACTTAACCGTGTCTGGCCGGACGCACGCCGGAGCATGCCCTGAACGCACCTGTGTGGGGTGCCGGGAGCGAGCGGCCAAGACCGAACTGCTGCGCACCGTGGCGATCGAGGACGCATGTGTCCCCGATCCTCGCGGTACGCTGCCCGGCCGGGGTGCGTACGTGCACCCCGCACTGTCCTGTTTGGACCTGGCGGTCCGCCGCCGGGCGTTCCCACGGGCGCTCCGCGCCCCGGGTCCGCTCGACACAAAGGCGTTGCGCCAGTACCTCGAGCAGGAAGAAAGTTGTCAGCAGCACCCAGCTGGGCAGGCAACACCGTAAGACGTGCCGCACGGATCTCTGTGCGGTCCTGGTACCTCGCGAGTCGAAAGCAGGTCGAGATTGCGATGAGCACTCGATGAGTACGCGATGAGTACGCCCATGAACTAGCGACGGTCCGGCTTCACCCGGACCTCAGAGGAGCGAAGTGGCTAAGGTCCGGGTCTACGAACTCGCCAAGGAGTTCGGTGTCGAGAGCAAGGTCGTCATGGCCAAGCTCCAGGAACTCGGTGAATTCGTCCGTTCGGCGTCTTCGACCATCGAAGCGCCCGTAGTACGCAAGCTGACCGACGCCCTCCAGCAGGGCAACGGCGGTGGCGCGAAGTCCGCCGCCCCGCGCAAGGCCTCTCCGGCCAAGCCGGCCGCGCCCTCCCCGGCGCAGGCCGCACGTCCGGCTGCCCCGCGTCCGGCGGCCCCCAAGCCCCCGGCCGCCGAGAAGCCCGCGGCCGCCGAGAAGCCCGCGGCCGCCGAGAAGCCCGCGGCCCCGGGTCCGCGCCCGACGCCGGGCCCGAAGCCCGCGCCGCGGCCCGCCCCGGCGTCCCCCGCCCCGGGTGCCCCCGAGTTCACGGCACCCCCGTCGGCTCCGGCCGCCCCCAGCGCGCGCCCGGGTGCCCGTCCCGGCGCCCCCAAGCCCGGCGCACGTCCGGCCGCGTCAGGTCAGGGGCAGGGTCAGGGCGGTGCCCAGGGTGCTCGTCCCGGCGCCCCGCGTCAGGGTGGTTCCGGCGCGCGTCCGGGTGCCCGTCCGGCCGGTCCCCGTCCGGGTAACAACCCCTTCACCTCCGGTGGCTCCACCGGCATGGCGCGCCCGCAGGCGCCCCGTCCGCAGGGCCCCCGTCCGGGTGGCCCCGGTGCTCCGGGCGGTCCGCGTCCGCAGGGCGCGGGCCAGGGTGGTCCCCGTCCGCAGGGTGCGGCCGGTGGCGGCCCGCGTCCCCAGGCTCCGGGCGGTCCGCGCCCGACCCCGGGCTCGATGCCGCGTCCGCAGGGCGGTCCCCGTCCCGGCGGCGGCCCCGGCGGCCCGCGTCCGAACCCCGGCATGATGCCGCAGCGTCCCGCTGCCGGCCCGCGTCCCGGCGGCGGTGGCCCCGGCGGCCGCGGTCCCGGTGGCGGTGGCCGTCCCGGTGGCGGCGGCGGTCGTCCGGGCGGCGGCGGCTTCGCCGGTCGTCCGGGTGGCGGTGGCGGCGGCTTCGCCGGTCGTCCCGCCGGTCCCGGTGGCGGTGGCGGCGGTTTCGCCGGTCGTCCCGGTGGTCCCGGTGCCGGCGGCGGTGGCCGTCCCGGCTTCGGTGGCCGTCCCGGTGGTCCCGGTGGCCGTGGTGGCACGCAGGGCGCCTTCGGCCGTCCCGGCGGTCCCGCGCGTCGTGGCCGCAAGTCGAAGCGGCAGAGGCGCCAGGAGTACGAGGCCATGCAGGCCCCGAGCGTCGGCGGCGTGATGCTGCCGCGCGGCAACGGCGAGACCATCCGTCTCTCCCGCGGCGCGTCGCTCACCGACTTCGCGGAGAAGATCAACGCCAACCCGGCGTCCCTCGTCGCGGTCATGATGAACCTCGGCGAGATGGTCACCGCGACGCAGTCCGTCTCCGACGAGACCCTGCAGCTCCTCGCCGACGAGATGAACTACGCGGTTCAGATCGTCAGCCCGGAGGAGGAGGACCGCGAGCTGCTCGAGTCCTTCGACATCGAGTTCGGCGAGGACGAGGGCTCCGAGGAGGACCTGGTCGTCCGTCCGCCGGTGGTGACCGTCATGGGTCACGTCGACCACGGTAAGACCCGACTGCTCGACGCGATCCGCAAGACGAACGTCATCGCGGGCGAGGCCGGTGGCATCACCCAGCACATCGGTGCCTACCAGGTCGCGACCGAGGTCAACGCCGAAGAGCGCAAGATCACCTTCATCGACACCCCGGGTCACGAGGCGTTCACCGCCATGCGTGCCCGTGGTGCGAAGTCGACCGACATCGCGATCCTGGTCGTCGCGGCCAACGACGGCGTCATGCCGCAGACGGTCGAGGCGCTCAACCACGCCAAGGCGGCCGACGTGCCGATCGTGGTCGCGGTCAACAAGATCGACGTCGAGGGTGCCGACCCGACCAAGGTGCGCGGTCAGCTGACCGAGTACGGCCTGGTGGCCGAGGAGTACGGCGGCGACACCATGTTCGTCGACATCTCCGCCAAGCAGGGTCTGCACATCGACTCGCTGCTGGAGGCCGTGATCCTCACGGCCGACGCCTCGCTCGACCTGCGGGCCAACCCGAACCAGGACGCGCAGGGCATCTCGATCGAGTCCCGCCTCGACCGCGGCCGTGGTGCCGTGGCGACGGTCCTCGTCCAGCGAGGCACGCTGCGGGTCGGCGACACGATGGTCGTGGGCGACGCCTACGGCCGAGTCCGCGCCATGCTCGACGACAACGGCAACAACGTCGCCGAGGCCGGCCCGTCGACGCCGGTCCAGGTCCTGGGCCTGACCAACGTCCCGGGTGCGGGTGACAACTTCCTGGTGGTCGACGAGGACCGTACGGCCCGTCAGATCGCCGAGAAGCGTGCCGCCCGTGAGCGGAACGCGGCCTTCGCCAAGCGCACGCGCCGCGTGTCGCTGGAGGACCTGGACAAGGTGCTCAAGGCCGGCGAGGTCCAGCAGCTGAACCTGATCATCAAGGGTGACGCTTCTGGTTCCGTCGAGGCCCTGGAGTCCTCGCTGCTCCAGCTGGACGTCGGCGAAGAGGTCGACATCCGCGTCCTGCACCGCGGTGTCGGTGCGGTCACGGAGTCCGACATCGACCTGGCGATGGGTTCCGACGCCATCGTGATCGGCTTCAACGTCCGTGCGGCCGGTCGCGCGGCGCAGATGGCCGAGCGCGAGGGTGTGGACGTCCGGTACTACTCGGTCATCTACCAGGCGATCGAGGAGATCGAGGCGGCCCTCAAGGGCATGCTCAAGCCGGAGTTCGAAGAGGTCGAGCTGGGTACGGCGGAGATCCGCGAGGTCTTCAAGTCGTCCAAGCTGGGCAACATCGCCGGTGTCCTCATCCGCTCGGGCGAGGTGCGCCGCAACACCAAGGCCCGCCTCATCCGCGACGGCAAGGTGGTCGCGGAGAACCTCACCATCGAGGGCCTGCGTCGCTTCAAGGACGACGTCACCGAGATCCGCGAAGGCTACGAGGGCGGTATCAACCTCGGCAACTTCAACGACATCAAGGTCGACGACGTCATCGCGACGTACGAGATGCGCGAGAAGCCGCGGGCCTAAGCCCGGGGTTCACGCCGGCCGACGGAACCACGGTTCCGTCGGCCGGCGGCCGTCTGCCACGCGCAGCCGCCGGTGAGGGTGTTCCGCCTCCGCCGCCCCTACCCTTCCCGTCCCTGGGGGGCTGCGCCCCCAGACCCCCGTTGTCTGCGTTGCGGCCCCGTCCTCAAACTCGAGTGGTGCCCCGTGAGGAGTGCTGGGGACGTAGTCCCCGTCCGAGTCCGAGGGCGGAGCCCTGGCGGCTTGCTGGGCTGAGCCCCGGTGGGGTGGAAGGGGCGGAGCCCCTGGAGGACGGGACGGGTAGGGGCGGCGGGGGCGAACAATCCCGTCGAGTGGCCCGCACGGTTCGTTGTACGGTTTTCGTGTCCCTGCCCACACCGACGGCAGGGCCACCGATCCCGTACCGGCGGGTCATCCGGACACACATGTACGTGGGGACCCTGTCCTTCGACCTCCTCCTCGGCGACGTACGGTCGCTGAAGGAGAAGCGTTCCGTCGTCCGCCCGATCGTCGCCGAGCTCCAGCGCAAGTACGCCGTGAGCGCCGCCGAGGTGGACCACATGGATCTCTACCGGCGGGCCGTCATCGGGCTCGCGGCGGTCTCCGGCGACGCGGGGCACCTGACCGACGTACTCGACCGGTGCGAGCGGCTGGTCGCCGGGCGCCCCGAGGTGGAGCTGCTGTCCGTCAGACGGCGTCTCCACGGCGACGACGACTGACGACCGACCGAAGAACACAGACAGGAAAGACAGGGAGACGGACCAGTGGCCGACAACGCGCGGGCTAAAAGGCTGGCGGACCTCATCCGAGAGGTGGTGGCCCAGAAGCTGCAGCGCGGGATCAAGGACCCGCGGCTCGGCTCGCACGTCACCATCACGGACACCCGGGTGACGGGCGATCTGCGGGAGGCGACCGTCTTCTACACGGTGTACGGGGACGAGGAGGAGCGCACGGCCGCTGCGGCCGGCCTGGAGAGCGCCAAGGGCATCCTGCGCTCCGAGGTCGGACGCGCCGCCGGCGTGAAGTTCACCCCGACCCTCACTTTCGTCGCGGACGCCCTCCCCGACACCGCCCGGACCATCGAGGACCTCCTCGACAAGGCGCGGCAGTCGGACGCGAAGGTGCGCGAGGCGGCCACGGGCAAGTCGTTCGCCGGTGACGCCGACCCGTACCGGAAGCCCGGCTCCGACGACGAGACGGACGACACCGCCGAATGACCCAGCAGCACACCACGCCCGACGGCCTCGTCATCGTCGACAAGCCGTCGGGCTTCACTTCGCACGACGTCGTCGCCAAGATGCGCGGGATCGCGAAGACCAGGCGCGTCGGCCACGCCGGCACCCTCGACCCGATGGCGACGGGCGTCCTCGTCCTCGGCGTGGAGAAGGCCACCAAACTCCTCGGTCACCTCGCGCTGACCGAGAAGGAGTACGTGGGCACCGTCCGCCTCGGGCAGACGACGCTCACGGACGACGCCGAGGGAGAGGTCGCCTCCTCCACCGACGCCTCCAAGGTCACCCGGGACGCCATCGACGCCGGGATCGCCAAGCTGACCGGCGACATCATGCAGGTGCCGTCCAAGGTCAGCGCCATCAAGATCAACGGCGTACGGTCGTACAAGCGGGCCCGGGACGGCGAGGACTTCGACATCCCGGCCCGGCCGGTCACCGTCTCGTCCTTCGCGGTGTACGACGTCCGGGACGCCGTCGCCGAGGACGGCACCCCGGTGCTCGACCTGCTCGTGTCCGTGGTCTGCTCGTCCGGTACCTACATCCGGGCCCTCGCCCGCGACCTCGGCGCGGACCTGGGCGTCGGCGGCCACCTCACCGCGCTGCGCCGTACCCGGGTGGGGCCGTACAAGCTGGACGCCGCCCGCACCCTGGACCAGCTCCAGCAGGAGCTGACCGTGATGCCGATCGCCGAGGCCGCGGCCGCCGCCTTCCCTCGCTGGGACGTGGACGCCAAGCGGGCCCGGCTGCTCGCCAACGGCGTGCGGCTGGAGTTGCCCGACGAGTACGCGGGCGCGGGCCCCGTCGCCGTCTTCGGCCCCGAAGACCGCCTCCTGGCGCTCGTGGAGGCCCACCGGGGCAAGGCCAAGAGCCTGGCCGTGTTCGGCTGACGCCCGCCGTGCCTGCCCGTGGAGCGGCGATCGCGGGGATGCCGGTCGCCGCTCCACGGTCCCCCCTCGGTTCCCCCTCACAGAGGTGTATCCAACCGCCCGTATCTATTCACCCCGGGGAGCGGGCGCTCGGAGTGAACCGAGGGAGCGGAAGGGGGCGCGTTCACCGCACGATCGTCCCGACCGGTGACACCGGGCCCGCACGGCGGGCGCCTGCCCGCCGGCCACCCCGTGATCTGCCGGCCGATCTGCCGGCCGACCCCCCTTGCTACGACGTGCCGCCCGTCACAGCCCCCATGCCGATGCGGGCCGAGGCCGCCCGGCATGGCACCCTTAGACCTGCGTACAAGGCAGAGACGGACACGGGTTCGACGAGGAGCGGTCACAGTGCAGCGCTGGCGTGGCTTGGAGGACATCCCCGAGGACTGGGGGCGCAGCGTCGTCACCATCGGCTCCTACGACGGAGTCCACCGCGGTCACCAGCTGATCATCCGGCATGCCGTGGAACGCGCCCGTGAGCTGGGCGCTCCCTCGGTCGTCGTGACCTTCGACCCGCACCCCAGCGAGGTCGTGCGCCCCGGCAGCCACCCGCCGCTGCTCGCCCCGCACCACCGCCGCGCCGAACTGTGCGCCGAACTGGGCGTCGACGCGGTCCTCGTCCTGCCCTTCACCACCGAGTTCTCCCGGCTCTCGCCCGCCGACTTCGTGGTCAAGGTGCTGGTGGACAAGCTGCACGCCAAGGCCGTCGTCGAGGGCCCGAACTTCCGCTTCGGCCACAGGGCCGCCGGCAACGTGGAGTTCCTGGCCGAGCAGGGCAAGACGTACGGCTTCGAGGTCGAGGTGGTCGATCTCTACGTGACCGGTGAGGCCGGCGGCGGCGAGCCCTTCTCCTCCACCCTGACCCGCCGGCTGATCGCCGAGGGCGACGTCGAGGGCGCGCACGAGATCCTCGGACGCCCGCACCGAGTGGAGGGCGTGGTGGTGCGGGGCGCCCAGCGCGGCCGCGACCTCGGCTACCCGACCGCCAACGTCGAGACGCTCCCGCACACCGCGATCCCGGCCGACGGCGTCTACGCCGGCTGGCTGCAGGTCGAGGGCGAGGCGATGCCGGCCGCGATCTCTGTGGGGACCAACCCCCAGTTCGACGGCACCGAGCGCACCGTGGAGGCGTACGCCATCGACCGGGTGGGTCTTGATCTGTACGGGCTGCACGTCGCCGTCGACTTCCTGGCGTTCGTCCGCGGCCAGGCCAGGTTCGACTCGCTGGACGGGTTGCTGGCACAGATGGCGGAGGACGTGAAGCGCTGCCGTGAACTGATCGCGGCGGCCGGAGACCCCGCCTGAACAACGCCCGCGTCCCCTCGCTCGCAAACCTCCCGACGCCGCCCCCAGTTGTACAATTCCCCTCGTCCGTAAGGTCGGTGGAACGGAGTGGACCCGGTGGCGACCGAGCAGGAGAAGGAAGCGCTGTACGCCATGGACATCAGCGGCGTCGAGTGGGTCGGCTCCCCTGATGGTCCCCAGGACGAGCGGGTGGAGATCGCCTACCTGCCGGGTGGCGCCGTCGCGATGCGCAACTCCGCGGACCCCGACACGGTGCTCCGCTACACCGCGGCGGAGTGGCGGGCGTTCGTACTCGGGGCGCGCGACGGGGAGTTCGACCTGAAGTAGTGCTCCCGGAGTGACACCGGGGACAAGTGCGCTCGCACCGCGACGTACGCGAACGCCGGAGGGCCGGCACCGTGAAGGTGCCGGCCCTCCGGCGTTGCGACCGGTTCGCTACTGCTGCGTCCAGCCGGGCGGTACGGCGCCTTGCGGGGGCTGGGGCTGCTGCGGGTTCTGGTCCGGGGCCGGCTGCTGCTGCCAGCTCTGGCCCGGACCGGGCTGCTGCCAGCCCTGACCCGGGCCGGGCTGCTGCGGAGGCTGCTGCCAGCCCTGCCCCGGCTGCGGGGCGCCGCCGGGCTGGGCGTACGGCTGCTGGGGGGCCGCGTATCCCTGCGGGGGCTGCTGGAAGTGCAGGTTCGGGTTGCCGAAGCCCTGCTGCGTACGGGCGATGTCCTCGGCGACGAGGGCGGCGAGGTCGAAGTAGGCGTCGCGGGTCTTGGGACGCATCATGTCGAGGTCCACCTCGGCGCCTGCCGCGAGGTGTTCGTCGAAGGGGATGACGACGACACCGCGGCAGCGGGTCTCGAAGTGCGCGACGATGTCCTCAACCTTGATCATCTTCCCGGTCTCGCGGACACCGGAGATCACGGTGGCCGACCGCTGGACGAGATCGGCGAAGCCGTTCGCCGACAGCCAGTCCAGCGTGGTCGAGGCGCTGCTCGCGCCGTCCACCGAGGGCGTGGAGATGATGATCAACTGGTCGGCGAGGTCGAGGACTCCACGCATCGCGCTGTAGAGCAGGCCGGTACCCGAGTCCGTGAGGATGATCGGGTACTGCCGGCCCAGCACGTCGAGTGCGGCACGGTAGTCCTGGTCGTTGAAGGTCGTGGAGACCGCCGGGTCCACGTCGTTGGCGATGATCTCCAGCCCCGACGGCGCCTGGGAGGTGAAGCGGCGGATGTCCATGTAGCTGTTCAGCCGCGGGATCTCCTGGACCAGGTCGCGGATGGTGGCTCCCGTCTCGCGCCGTACCCGTCGGCCGAGGGTGCCGGCGTCCGGGTTGGCGTCGATCGCCAGGATCTTGTCCTGACGCTCGGTGGCGAGCGTCGCTCCGAGCGACATGGTCGTCGTGGTCTTGCCGACGCCGCCCTTGAGGCTGATCACCGCGATCCGGTAGCAGGACATCACCGGGGTGCGGATCAGCTCCAGCTTCCGCTGCCGCTCGGCCTCCTCCTTCTTGGCACCGAACTTGAAGCGGGACGGAGCCGTGTTGTTCTTGCGCGCCTTGGGCTGATGGCGCAGCAACCGGTCGGAGGAGAGCTCCACGGCGGCGTTGTAGCCGAGCGGGGTGCCGGGCGCGGCCTGTTGCTGGGGGGCACCGGGCCCCGCCTGGGGGCCGACCGGGGCGGTCCAGCCCTGGTTGCCGTAGGCGGCGGGCGGGGCAGCGGGAGGCTGCTGGGGCGCCTGCTGCTGCGGCAGTGGCTGTGCCGGGGGCTGCGGCTGGGGCGGAGCCGGTTGCTGGGGCGGAGCCGGTTGCTGGGGCGCGGGCTGCTGGGGCTGGGTGGGCTGCGGGTAGCCGTAGCCGGCCTGCACGGGCGGAGCCGGTTGTTGCGGCGCGGGCTGCTGGGGCTGGGTGGGCTGCGGGTAGCCGTAGCCGGCCTGCTGGGGCGGAGCCGGTTGCTGGGGCGCGGGCTGCTGATGCGGCGCGGGCTGCTGGGGCTGGGTGGGCTGCGGGTAGCCGTAGCCGGCCTGCTGGGGCGGGTAACCGTAGCCGACGGGCCCGGGCTGCGGCAGCGGCTGGGCGGGCGGCTGAGGGTAGCCGTATCCGGCGGCCTGCGGGGGCTGCGGCGCGTGCCGAGGGTCCACCGGTGCGGGCTGCCCGCCCTGCGCCGGGTACGCGGGAGGTTGGGCCGGGTACGCGGGAGGCTGGGCCGGACCGAACGTGCCCTGCGGGGGCGTCGGGTACCCGGGCTGCCCCGGTACCGGCTGGGCGGGCGGCTGCGGGTAGCCGTATCCGGCGGCCTGTGCTGCTGCGGCCGCGGCCTGCTGGTCCGGCTGCGCTACCCCCTGAGCGGGCTGTGCGGGCACGTAGCCCTGGGGCAGCGGCGGAAGCTCCTGGCCGGCCTGGGGCGCGGCGGGGGGCTGGACAGCGGGCGCCGCCTGGGGCTGCTGCCCCTGCGCCGCGGGCGTGGGTACGGGAGTGGCGGGCGCGGGCTCCGTCTCTGTTTCCGGCTCTGCTTCCCCGATCGCCGACGTGGCCTCGGCATCGGTCCGCGCGGCGGACTCCGCATCGGAACGGACGTCCGCAGTCTCGTCGCCCTCCGCATCGGAGACCCCGGACCCCGCGGAGTCACCCGACTCCGCCTCGTCGCTCCGCCCCTCCTCCGGCTTCTCGTCGTCGGATCCGCCGAACAGCTTCGCCGCCTCGGCGTCGGCGGCGGCATGGTTGAGCTCCGCCGTCGACTGCTCGGGCAGCGGCTGCGCGGAGGCGGGCTGTTGGGGAGCGCCCGCCGCCGGGGCAGCGGCCTGGGGCGGGGCGGCCTGGGCGTCGTCGTCGACGGGCCGCAGCACGGGGAAGCCCGGCGCGGGCGGCTGGGTCGGCGTCTGCGGCTGTCCCTGACCGGCCGACGTGTCCTGGCCCTGCTGGGGCGCGCCCGCTCCCGTCTGCTGGGGGTAGCCGTACCCGCCGGGCACCGGCGCGCCTCCCGTCGCCTGCGGGGTGCTCGGAGCGGACTGCGGCTGCGGAAAACCGTAGCCACCCGTGCCATTCGGGTTCGCTCCGGGCCCGCCCTGCGTGGGCTGCTGCGGAACACCCTGGGCGTACGGCTGCGCGGGCGCGGGAACCTGGGGTGCGGGAACCTGCGGTGCGGGAACCTGCGGTGCGGGAACCTGCGGTGCGGGAACCTGCGGTGCGGGGCCGCCCGGCGGTCCGGTGGGCGGTCCGACGGGTGGGCCGGGCGGCGGAGGCGGCGAGGCCGCCGGTCCGGCGTCGTGCTGTCCGCCGGCCGCGGAGCCACCCTGCGTGCTTTGGGCGTACCAGGCGGGAGGGGTGTAGACGATCTCGAACTCGCCGGTGAGGTCCACGTCTTGATCGTCCCCGTCCGAGGACGGGCTGCCGCCGTTGTACTCGGACCGATCGCTGTTCACTGCTTGCCTCCTGGTCAGCCACTGCTGCTGAGTTGGTCGTCGTCGCGGCCGGCGGACCGAGTGGCGATTCCCACGCGGCTGCGATCGTCACCGCATCACCAGAAGAGACTAATCACTTGGATCGCGGTACGGAAAAGTGACTGTCGACCCGACCGGTAGGCACCGCGATCCGGGGACGACGAGGCGTCGGACGAGGCGTCAGTCCATACGGCGGGCCACGCCCAGCAGGCCCGTCTCCGCATCGGTGGGCTCGGTCATGACGAACTTGCGATGCTTACGGGTACACCACAGGGCGACGCCGTCGTAAAGGGTGGGCAGCAGCTGGAGATGCTCGTCCGGAATGCCCAGAGTGTCGCGCACGATCTCGGTCTCCTGGGGCGAGATGCGCTGGATACCGACCAGTTGGGCCTGGGCCAGCCAACGCGGCGCGTGCTCGCCGACGAACGGCAGCACCGTCACCACGGCCTGCCACGGCAGCGAGGTGACCCGCCCGCGGGGCGGACGAACGCCGCAGTCCCGGATCAGCACCACCGGACTGGAGACGGAGGGGCCCTGCGCGGGCACCCGTCCCACCGGATACACCGTCACACACTGCTGGCCGCCCCCCGCGACCTGTGCCAACTGCTGCCAGGCCTGCGGACGGCCCGTCTCGACACCCACACGCGCCCCCGTCGCGGCCGCGCGCAGCGCCAGCACCTGCGCGAGCCAGAGGCCGCCCACGAGCACGACGTCGAACGGGGTGGGACGGGACAGGCCCAGCACGGCCGGCTGCGACTCCGGGTCGGTGCCGATGATCACGCCGTCGTCACCGATCGGCATGCTGATGGCCGCGAGCTCGTCGACGGTGACGACATGGCGGTTCCGACGCGGGCCGCGCAGCCCGAAACCCGGGCTGAAGATGCGCCGTTGCTGCTGCGGGGACTCCGGCTGCCGGATGATGGGGATCATGCCGGTATCGGTCGGCGAGGCCACGTGCGCCGGCGTGCGTCCGGAGGCCCGGCCTTGCTGCCGCGGGTCCGTGGCCGTGGCGGGGTGGGACATCAGTACGTACCTCCGAGCGGCAAAGTGGCGAGGGCTCCGGGGACCTGCTCCCGGTCGAGGCGGACCAGACCGACCTTCGCGGCACTCGCGGCCCGTTCCAACTCACGGGCGACCTCGGCGAGTTCGCTGTCGCCACGGGCGGTGACGCGCAGGTGCCCGGCCAGGGAGACGCCCCGGCTGCCGGCCTTGCCCAGCGTCACGCTGAACGTCGTGGCGAGCACCGGGAGCGAGGTGAACCTGGTGATCAGCTCGGGCAGCGCCACACCCCCGTTCCCCAACTGCGGCCAGCGGGAGAGCCAGTACGTCGTGTGCCACCGGTCGTCGACCCGCCAGGTCCGTACCGACTCGACCGTACGCCGCTGGGGCGACCGCCCGTCCTGAGCGTGCTGCGCGTTGGCCCGCGGGTTCAGGCAGCTGGACGTCGCGAGCGCCTGCACGAGTTCGGTCTCGTCCAGAATGGTCGCCCGGAAGCCGGCCCCGGCCAGCCGGCTCGCCAGCTGGTCCGCCACCCGCAGCAGTGCGCGCTGCGCCCCGGGAACGCCGTCTCCGCGTGCCTGAACCGCCTCCGGGCACAGTTCCGGGTCGAGTTTGAGGGCGACCCAGGTGAGCCGGAGCGCGGGTGAACCCGTCTGCGCCTGCAGGGGCCCGTACGACCGCGCGGCGACCGACTGCTGGGGCAGATGCGGCGCGGGCGCCGGCTGGGTGTGCTGCACGACCTGTGCGGACGCCAGACGGATCCCGTCGACCTCCAGCGCCTCCTGGACCAGGTGCAGCGGCAGCTGCCGCCCGGCGGAGTCGGGACGCAGCGGCTGGTCCGCCGGCTGCACGAAGAGCACGGCGGTCAGGAACGTCCCGTCGCCGATCATGCCGACCGAGCGGTCGTCTCGGGACACGAAGCGGTACGTCCGCAGGGCCGGGTCGCACTCCACGGTGGGGGCCAGCATCGGATCCGTCCCGGACGGGACGGGCGTCTTGGCCCCGCGCTGACGGCGCCTGAGCGCGCGCGTCGTCTCGTACCACTCGGGCAGCGGGCGACGGCCCCGGCGCAGGACCGCCAGGAGCAACAGCAGGGCCGCCACCCCACCGGCCGGGGCCAGGAGCCAGGACGCGTGCGCGGCCCAGGCGACCAGCATCACGGCCGCCGCGAGCTCCACCAGGATGAGCTGCTGCAGCCGCAGCGGACCCATACCACCCGGGCTGGGCAGCAGCCGCGGCGACGCGGCGGCGGGGGTCGGAGCCGGCCCGCGTCTGCGGCCCGGACCGTCCTGTTGCTGCTGTGCGCGGCCTCCGCGCCGAGTGCTCGTAGCGCTGGTCATCCCCCGGGACATCCCTTTCGCGAAGTAGTGGCCATATGTCGGGCGGAGATCCTCTGTTGGGGATCCCGGCGACGGGCCAGGGGCACCGATGGCCCACATCATCCATGCGAGTGGCTCACGGTACCCGCTGCTGCACGCGGGCGGACACAGGGGACACCGAAACCCCAGGTGGCCAGCCTTTCACGGACCGGTCGCGCATGGTGGGGCGCAGGAGTTGAGGCTCTGTGAAGATGCGGGGGCCGCCACGGACCTGATGGAACGTCGCCTGGCGGCACAGGGCATAGTAAGTGCCTGCTCGGACGAGACGGCCTGTCGAGCACATCGAGCAGCTCCGTCGGGCAGCTCCATCGGGCAGCTCCATCGGGCAGCTCCATCGAGCAGGTCCATCGAGCAGTTGGATCGAGTAGCTGGATCGAGTAGCTGGATCGAGCATCACAACCGAGCACCACAACCGAGCAGCACGTCGAGCATCACACAACGGGAGACCTGGGGACCATGGCAAAGCGTCGCGACGAGCTCGCTGCCTACACGTTCGCTCGCAAGCGCACCGTCGCGGCGTTCCTGGCGCCGTCGCCGGGTGGCTCGGACGAAGGCGCGCCGCGCCCCATGCAGACGGTCATGCCCAGCCTCGCGGTGGGTGTCGTGCTGGTGGTGGGCTTCATCGCCTGGGGCGTGATCAAGCCGTCGGCGCCGGCGGGCTGGGACACTCCCGGCGAGTACATCATCGTCGACAGCGACTCCACGACGCGCTACGTCGTCCTCAAGGACAAGGCGACGAACGGCAAGGAGATCCCGACACTCCACCCCGTTCTCAACTACGCCTCCGCCAAGCTCCTCCTGGACAAGGGCAAGGGCAGCGTAATCGAGGTTCCCGGCAAGGAGATCGACAAGAGCGGCATCCCGCACGGCGCGACCCTCGGCATCCCGTACGCCCCCGACCGGCTGCCCGCCGCGGCGGACGCGGAGAAGGCGAAGACCTGGGCGGTGTGCGAGCGGCCGGCCCCCGGATCGAACGACTCCATCGACCGTTCCGTCTTCGTCCTCGACGCCGAGGATGCGAAGGCGCTGGGGAACGAGGGGAAGGTCGACGCGAGCGAGGCGCTGTACGTCGTCGACCCCAAGACCTCACGGGAGTACCTGGTCGACGGCAAGGGCAGCGCCTTCCTGCTGGGCGGCCCGTCAGGGCTCGACAGCACCACCATGGAGCAGCTGCGCGCCGCGGTCATCGGCACAACGGCCAAGCCGCAGCCGGTGAGCCAGCAGTGGCTGCACACCCTCAACGAAGGCGGGGTCATCACCTTCCCGCAGGTTCCGTCCGCCGGACAGCCGACCTCGGTCTCGGGGCTCCCCCAGGACGCACGGACGGTGGGCCGGGTGCTCAAGGCGCAGGATGCGCAGGGCACCCAGTACTACGTCGTCCTGCGGGACCGGGTCGCCGCCATCACGCCGTTCGTGGCCAGCCTGCTCAAGAGTGCGCCCTCCGCCAAGCTGGCGTACGGGACGGACACGATCAGCGACATCCGGGTCGACACCCCGGACATCATCGCGGCCAACGGCGGCCAGGCGGACACCTTCTACGCGGACAAGGGCTGGCCCCAGACCGTGCCCCGGCAGGCCAACCCCGCGGCGACCGCGACCGGGGAGGCCCGCACCACCTCATGCAGTGTCTACAACGGCACCATCGGAGAAAACCGGAAGCCGCAGCTCGCCGCGTGGGCCGGGACGGCCTACCCGAAGAAGGTCATCGCGGATTCGCTGAGCGCCTACGTCTCGTCCGGCTCCGGCCTGCTCTTCCAGGAGGTCACGGGGACGGCACAGGGCGGCGGTGCGACGTATCTGCTGACGGACACGGGCCTGCGCTACTCGTTGCCGTCCAACAACGACAGCGCCGCGCAGGGCAGCGGCACCGGCTCGTCCTCTTCGGGAGAGGCGAGTTCCTCGTCGGAGGGGGCGAGCGAGACGGACAAGGCGCGCACCCGGCTGGGCTACGAGAAGGTCTCCAACCCCGCGGTCGTGCCGCAGTCCTGGGCGACGTTCATCCCCAAGGGCCCCACCCTGGACACCGGCAGCGCTGCGCAGCCGCAGAGCCAGTGACAGGCCAACTGGCCGAAAACAGGCGGAACTTGAGGGTCGTGGATCACAGGATCATCGCTCAACTGTGTGAACCCTGTAACGCATAGGCCTTGCTTGTGGATGTGTGACGGCCGGACGATAGAGTGCTTTCAGCGCTCACGGATGGGCCGCTTCTCCGGGTACTGGTGCAGGTTTCCCGGATCAACGACGACATGGGGGAAGGTTCAACATGGCCGGCCAGTTCCGGGTAACAGAAGATGAACTGACCAAGCTCTCCGGCGACATCAACACCGTGAACGGTCAGCTTCAGGGCGAGATCCGCCGCCTCAACGGAGTGATCGACCAGATCGCGGGCGGCTGGCAGGGCCAGGCGGCCCAGTCCTACCACCAGCTGCAGGAACGCTGGAACGCGGACGCGAAGAGGATGAGCGACATCCTCAACGACATCAAGGAAGCCGTGGACTCCACGCGGAGCAACTACTCCGCGTCGGAAGAGCAGCAGAACTCCGAGATCAGCAAGATCATGTCCGACTTCGGCTGAGCCGAACGCTCAGGACACGACTCTTCCTGCTCTCCAGAGCTCTTCACCACTTTCCGCGGTGGTCACCGGTTGCCGCCGATTGTGACCGGTTGCCGCCGATTTCCTTCGACTCTTCCTGAAAGGGAACGACGATGTCGGGCATCCTCGTAAATTACGCCACCATCACCAACGCGTCCTCGGACGTGCGCTCCACCGCCGGTCGCATCAAGCAGCAGCTCGACGACCTCGAGGCCGCGGTCAAGCGCGTCGCCAGCACCTGGGAAGGCGAGGCCCAGGAGGGCTACCAGCGCAAGCAGCGCGAGTGGGACAAGACCGCCGCGGACCTGCACGCGACGCTGCTGAAGATCGCCACGGCCCTGCAGAACGCGGCCGAGAACTACCAGGCCACCGAGAAGAGCAACGCCTCGACCTGGGGCTGAGCCGTCGGCGGCCCGAGGGACATGAGATGAGGAGAATCGGCCCAGCCGACGCCACGGCGTCCGCTGGGCCGAGCCCTTGTCCGGGGCCGCGCACGGTAAATACCTGGAATCTTCACAAGCCTTGGCGCATCTTCACCTACACGCACATGACCCAGCTTCGAAGGAAGCAAGGAAGCCCTCAGGGCCTGAACATGGGGGACCTGAACATGCGGGGCACGACCGCCCGTTCGCGTAGCCGCATCGCTGAGATCCGCGCAGTGCGGCGGGCTTTCGGCGTGCTCGCAGCCACGGGAATCTGCCTCGCATCGGGTACGCCGGCAGTGGCCGTCCCGACGCCGGCCGGAGTGGCGGCGCCCACCCACCTCACCGACTCGGACCCCGGCTCCGGCGACACGGCCACGACCGAGTGCACGTTCGGCGGCCCCGTCATCAAGTCGACGCCGTGGTCACTCCAGCGGATCCTCCTGGACCAGCTGCGCGCACAGGCGACGGGCCAGGGGGTCACGGTCGCGGTGATCGACACGGGCGTGGACAGTTCCAACCCCCAGCTGAGCGCAGCCGTGGCGTCAGGCAGCAAGTCCTACGTCGGCGGCCCCGGTACGCAGGACCTGGAAGGCCACGGCACGCGGGTGGCGGGCATCATCGCGGCTCGCCCGATGAAGGGTACGGGCTTCGAAGGCATCGCTCCCGACGCCAAGATCCTTTCTCTCCGCTACACGGGCGGGGAGAACAAGCAGGGCAACTCGGGGACGATGGCCTCGGCGATTCGCGACGCGGTCGCCAAGGGTGTGAAGATCATCAACATCTCGTCGGACACCGCGAACAAGAAGGACGACCCGACCCTGCGGAGCGCCGTGGCATCGGCCGTGAATGCGGGCGCCCTGATTGTCGCCGCCGCAGGTAACGACGGAGCCGACGGTAAATCCGCGGACACCTACCCGGCCTCGTACCCGGGCGTCCTTGCGGTGGCGGCCTCCGACCGCAACGACGAACGCGCCTTCTTCTCACAGGCGGGAGACTTCGTCGACGTCGCGGCACCGGGCGTCGGCATGGTCTCCACGGTCCCGAAGGGCGGCCAGTGCACCGCCGACGGCACGAGCTTCGCGGCCCCGTACGTCGCGGGCGTGGCGGCCCTGCTGAAGGAGAAGCACCCGAACTGGACGGCGGCCCAGATCGCCACCCGCATCGAGCAAACTGCCCAACGCCCGGGCCGCGGCCCCAACCGCTTCACCGGCTGGGGCGTCATCGACCCGGTCGCCGCACTGTCGGACGACTCGACACCGGCCTCGTCCCCGACACCGGATCCGCCGGTGAAGGCCGGGTCTGGCGGAGTCATTCCGATGGCGGTGACGATGGGGGAGAGCGAGGCGGAGAAGGACCGTCGGACGGCCATTTATGTGCTGGGTACGGGCCTTGCTCTGGTGCTTACGGTTGCGGGGAGTGGGGTGGCTGTGCGGGACTGGCGTAGTAAGCGGGCGGGACGTGTTGGACGGATTGGATAGTCGGCCCCGCCAACTGAGGCCATGACTTGGGCGTCGAGCGCGTGCTGAGAACTTAAGAAACAGGGGAGAGGACAACGGGGTATGAGCAGCGGGATGCGGGTTGATCTGAGCGCGCTGGATGAGGTCATCCGGAAGCTCTGGTCGTTGCTGGACGACATGGACAAGGCCGGGCAGACTTCGCGGTACAACACGGAGATCCCGGCGGACGCGTTCGGGAACACGTGCATGTTCAAGGAGGCGGGCGATCTCCTCGCCGCCCACAAGGATATGAAGACCGACCTTGAGACGGCGATCAAGGATCTCCACGGCCTGATCGACAAGTTCGGCACAAGCACCTCGAAGGTCAAGGACAAGTACACCGAGCAGGAGTACGCGAACAAGCGGCAAATGGGTGGTGACTCTGGGGGCTCGAACGGCAAGTGGGACTAGTACTCCGGATCGAGATCACCAACCAAGAGGAGTTTGAAAAATGGCCGGTGACAAGGACCTGCCCAAGCCAGTAATCGTGAATGACACCTGCATCGCGGGGCGGCCTCAGACCAAAACTCAATTCATTGAGCACTCGCTCAAAGAGCTGAAGCAGATGCTTGAGGGCAGCAACCCGGGGTCGATCGAGGAGGTCGGCCGTCACTGGGGCAAGGTCCACGAGATCCTCGCTGGCGGCGAAGGCGGCGGGGTTGCTGCCCTGCTCGACAAAGCGGTCGACAATGTCATGGAGCATTGGGAAGGCGAAGCAGCCAAGAGTTTCGAGAAGAAGGCTCGCGAAATCGCACAGAGCATCAGAAACGCGGCCTGGTATGCCGATCTGAACAGCTCCCAGATGGCCGACGCCGCTTCACAGTTGCGCAACTACAAGCAACAGCTGGACGACATTAAGGAACCCAGCACCCTAGACAAGATCGGTGATGCTTTCAGCGACTGGCAGTGGGATGACGGTGAAGCGGTAGCTAATGATCTCCGTGGAGGCAAGCTGACCGCCGCTCAGATCGCTCAGAAGGATGAAGGCAAGATCGGCGCCAGTCGAGAAGCCCAGCTCAACGGTGTTGCTGTCATGGAGAACCTCGCGGCTCAGTACATGCGGGTCACGGGAAACCTGAACAGGAACCGAATTCAGACCGACGACCGGGGAAACATTAAAGAGCCCAGCGGCAATGTGGAGTACCCGCCGCCTGTGACTCCGGTCGCCATCGGTGCGTCTCGACCGAGTGTCTCGGGGTCAGGTAGTAAGCCGTGGAGCGCTGGCCCGACGACCAGCATCAAGCCAGCCCCGACTGTGCCTCGAGAACAGGGCATTACGGTGCCCCGCGGCCAAGGCATCACGGGAGGAACGCAACTCCCGACGGCCAAGACGAATGTGGATAGCATTACCCCTGGTCTGACGGGGCCCGGCGTTGGCACCGGCGCTGTCGGAGTAGGCGGTGGCAGCGCGGGTATCGGCACCGGCGGGGCTGAGGGCCCAGGCATTGTGGCCCCTGCAGGAGGACTCGGTGCTGGTGGCGCCGGACGTGGGTTCAGCGGAGGCATGGGTGCTCGCGGTGGTGTGACCGGTAGCGGTGCGGCAGCGGGTCGTGGCGCCGGCGGCCGAGCTGGCATGGGAGGCATGGGCGGCGGAGCCGGCGCGGCTGGTCGAGGCGGTGCTGGCGTCGGCGGCCGTGGAGCCCTCGCCAAGGCTCGGGGCGGTGTGGTTGGCGCGGCCAAGGGGGTCGGCAAGGGCACCGGTGGCGGTGCGGGTTTGCATGGCAGCCGCGGCGGAACCCAGCGTGGCGCCATGGCGGGCGGTGCGGCCGGTGGCAGTGGCCGTAAGGGCCGACGGTCTGAGGAAGAGAACAACCTGAACGACCGTCCCGACTACCTGGTTGAGGACGAAGAGACCTGGATCTCGGAAGAGGATCGCAACCGCAACGTACCGCGAACGATCGAGTAAACAAATGAGGGGCAGACGGGAAGCTCCCGTCTGCCCCTCATGAATGCTGGCATGTCCAGCCGTCACTGAGCGAGGAGCAAGAATTGAGTTTCAAACGTGTCTCGTCAATGGCAGGAGTTGTGGCTTTGGCGGGAGCCGTGCTCCTCACCTCAGCCCCGATTGCCTCGGCTGACTACGTCAGGGACCAACAGTGGGTCTTGGATGTATACAGGATGAAAGACACCTGGGCCGAGACCCAGGGGGAAGGCGTGACTGTCGCTGTTGTCGATTCCGGTGTTGATAGCAGCCACCCTGATCTAGCTGGTCGAGTCCTTGACGGCAAAGATTTCACTGGTGGAGGTGACGCCCACAAGGACTTGGATGGGCATGGCACGAGTATGGCGAGCCTGATCGCTGGACACGGCCATGGCGCCGGGAATAATTCTGGAATGGTGGGGATCGCGCCAAAAGCAAAGATCTTGCCTCTTCGTGTCATTGAGACACAGAAAGATCCTAATCGCGATGCGACCTGGGGCGCAGCGGTCCGATACGCTGTGGACCATGGTGCAAAGGTCATCAACCTCTCTTTTTCTAACGAGGGCGGCAAGACTCTGAGTGACGGTCGTGAGGCCATCGCATATGCGGAATCCCATGATGTCGTAGTCGTTGCGTCCGCCGGGAATGAGGGGGCTGTTTCTGTCGACGAGCCAGCGGCGCTGCCCGGCGTTGTGTCTGTCGGCGCTGTAGATAAAGAGGGAAATCGTTGGGATGGCTCCAATACCGGAAAGGGGCTCACACTCATGGCCCCCGGTGTTGACGTTCTAGCGGCGGATATGACTCGGTCGCAGAAATATAGTTTGTCAACAGGTACATCGGATGCCACAGCTTACGTATCCGCTACTGCTGCCTTGGTTCGTGCAAAGTATCCCGACCTCACCGCAGGCCAGGTAATCAACCGTCTCATCAAGTCGGCTTCATTCCTTGACCACAAGGGACTGAAGGCGCCTGATCAGGAGTACGGCTACGGAATTATCCGCCCCTACCAGGCGGTCACGATGGACATCCCCGCGGGTTCTAAAGAGAACCCACTGGGCCAACTCGAGGCCTCTAACTCGACTTCTGGCAAGGCGACGGAGGGAACGGACACCTCGGCGGAGAGCAAAAAGAAGAATTCCTCCGGTGGCATCCTCATCCTCGCTGGCGGCATCGCAGCCGTCGTTGTGATCGGTGCGATCGCCCTCGTGACAATCCGCAGGCGCCGCAATCGCGGTAACGGCGGCCCTGGCTCCGGCGGCGGAACGCCCTCGCACGGCATGGGCTACCCGTCCCATCCCCAGACGGCCAACCAACCGTACCCCAACACACCTCCCACCCAGGGATACCCCACGGCTCCAGGCCAGCCTCCGCTGTACCCCAACCCCAACCACCCTTACGCTCGACAGCCTCCGAACCAGGGGCAGTAAGGGCCAGGACTGTTCCGCTGCATTGCGGCCTCAGCTCCCTATTGCCGCTACCGTTGTCATAAGAAATTGCACCTGCCGAAGGAATAGTTGTGCCCATCGAGCCACAGAAGCAGGTTGATGACTCAGAATTCATGGGCATCGCCCAGGACCCAGCAGAGGCGCGTGCTCTCCGCAAGGCTCTCCAGCAGATTGCGGGTGGCGGGGCGGGAGATGCGCTGAAGGAGATGGCTCAAGAAGTCCTCTCCGGTCGTGCCGGTCTGCGCCAGGCTACACAAGGCTTTGGTTACACAGATGCACTGATCGAGAAGGTTCATCCCTTTCGGCAGCAATGGGATGCCATGTCTGAAACTGAACGCCAGGCGCGTGCTACCGAGGGCGAGAGAGCCCTCGACGAATACCGACGCGAAATTGAACAAGAGCGCAGCGCGGCTCAGCATCGAAATTCGAAGTCTGGCGACGCTCACAGTGGGCGAAATTGGTCGCTGTATTAAGTAGCCTGTGTCGTGTCCGTATTCCAGCGCAATTGGTGCTGCCGTTGTCCCTGCGGCAGCACCAATCCATTACAGGCCCAAAGAGGGATGGAGAGATCGTGACTTTTTCTGTAGAGGTCGCTGACCTGGATGGCTATGCAAAGCTGGTATCTCGCGCGAGCGAGAACATCCAGGCGGCTAGCGAATTCATGCAGAGAAATGCTACCGTCGAAGATTCGATTGGAGATCTCTGGCAGACCGTCTTTCTGCCTCACGGGCAGCATTTATCGGACGCGAAGAATTGCCTTAATGGATTTAAGCGCATCCTCGAAGCTTCTTCGCGTGAGCTCTCAAAGTCTGCCAACTACTACCGAGAGACCGATCAGAAGGAGGCTCAAAAACTCGATGCCACCTATCCGAAGAGCAAGGCTGGCCGAAGGGCGGATAACAGTGAGACGAGGGGGGCATCGTCCAATTTTTCGGACAAGGAAGATGCTAGCTCGTACTTGAAACCCCCTGGCGGCGGGGACGGGTATGCTGCCGACTGGGTAGGAGAATTTTCGGTGCACCCGCTCGAGAAGGCCGCGGGAACGGCCCTCGACTTTGCCAGCCCTTCCGCCTCGGTTCTCGAATTCATTAAGCTGATGACTGGGTGGGATCCGCTCGGAGACTTTGTCAATTGGATGTCGGGAGACTGGGAGTCATTCCTGAACTGTGCAGACGTCTGGGGGGCATTGGCAGATTTCTCTGGGGCAATTTCCCGGAATATTGAAGCGGGGAACAATGAACTGGATGCCACCTGGCAGGGTAATGCGGCAGATGCTGCGTACGCGTATTTTGATGAATTGGGTGACAAGCTCCTCCATCTCCAGGAAACCTTTAATTCTCTGAAGGATAACTACTCGAGCATTTCACGTGCAGTCTACTCCTTCGCCGAGTTCTATAAGGGTATCTTGGTGGAGGTTCTTGATCTCGGCCTCAAAGCCATGCTGAATGTCGTGGCGGGCACCGCGGCGGAGGCCACGGTCCTGGGGGCGCCTGCAGCTGCGGGCTTTTACGCCATGGCGGCGCTGCAAATCGTGAAAGTGATGGAACGGTGGGGGGAGGCGATGGATGCGTTCGGTAAGGCAATGGAATATACGAATGCTGCCGCAGGTATCATTAATGGCATCCTCGCTGAAACTTGCGATCGTGTTAACAGCTTTCCGGTGCCCGGCTCGGCCTACGACAACCGGGCTGCTTAGGAGCATCGGGTACAGGCCGCGTTTATCGCTGCTCAAGAGCTGTCGGGTATTGGAGGAATAGCGTGACGATGCCGGAACTCCCCGATATGGGAGAATCGATTCCGCGGGAGGGGCCTACTCGGAGCAAGTACACCTTGTATAGGAACGCATTGGCGTTCTGTGGCGTGGTGTCCCCGTGGATCTTTATTTACGTCTCGATGAGGGCCCCGGGGCTTCTCTGGCTCTCCGTGCTGAATCTGATCGGCATGTATACGGGATTCTACTTCATTATTCGCGCCTGGAGGAGCAGTCAGACTCGTCGCATGTATGCCGCACTGTTGAGTTCCATGGCGTGCTTGATTGTCTGTACGTCACTGTTCAGTGTGCTGAACTGATTCCAGAAGGCCGTCGCTCCCGGCGGGCCCCGCAGTGGCGTGCGATTTGTCCAGTGTCGATATCGGATTTTGCCTTGCATGCCTCCGCCATTGATCTCCATCGGCGGGGGAACCAATTGAGTGCGCTGTTCGACGGCAGAGCACCTATCCTGCTGGTGCGGCGGAGCTGGGCAACGCCGTGGCGGCACCGAGACGGGCGGATAGAGATTCACGACCGGGATGGAAGTCCCGCGATGGCTGCTTCTGCGTCGGGTCGATGACATGGGAAGAGCGGGAGCGGGCGGTCGGGCATGAACTGCACGAGCAGGCTTCCCAGACCGGCGCCCGGCGAACCACGAAAGCCTTCTGCTTGGCCGCACGCAGCGGATCTTCGGGCCTGTGCGTCTACCTGGCCCGACATAGCCGGCTCTGGCACCGGATAAGCCGCGAGCGGACTTGCCGTGGCAGCCACGCCCAACGACTTCGTATAAGGACGCGATCAGCTGATGGACGATCCGCCCGTAGCACCCGACGTTGCGCAGGTGCTCAAACACAATCGCATGCTGCTGTACCGGCACATCGCCACGCGTCTCGCGCTTGCGGCGGTGCTGTTCGCCGTGCCGTTGGTGGCACATCTGCTCGGCTGGGATGCTGCCTTGCCGGCGTTCAGTATGCCTGCGGGCCTGATCGTGTTGATCTTCCTGATCCTCCGACTGCGCCATGGGTCGCGGCTTGGGGTGTGTGAGAAGGTGCTGCGCACCTACCCCTTGGAGTACCGCACCCGGGTGTCCAAGAGGGGCTCCGAGTGGAAGTACCTCGGCGATGTGCACACTGTCCGGCTATCGGTGCGCGGGCAGAACGGCGCCCCTTATCTGCGTGCGATCAATGCCTCGACGGTGCGCCGTTGGCCGAAGGGGGCCGAGGAGGTTGGCGCCTGGTTCGCCGGTGACCCTGCCTTCGGCGGCGTCATGATCGTGCCGGGGAGCAACGACATGCTCTTCGTGCAGCCCGCTGACTGGGAGAAGTTCGAAAGGGAGCGCGCCCAGGCCGATCCGCAGCGCAATGCCCTTGCCGAACGGGCTGGTATCTCGAGGCTGTTGGAGAAGGAGCCGAATTTCTTGGTGGGTGGTTGATGCGCGCGTAGCCGGCTGGGTGTGTGGACGTATTCTCCCCCTCGTGACGGCCTTCTCGTGCGGCACCGCGACCGCCGGCCTCGCCCTATACCAGGGCGCTACAGCACCCCTGGCGCGTGCGTGTACGAGTAGAGCGTCAGGCGACTCGATCCGGTGGAAATCGTCACATTGGTCACGGTCGGCCAGCGTCCTTCAATGAGATCGTTATATGAGCTCTACGGAGCGGGACACGCTTGCGTCTGCGAAGGCCATAAGCTGTCCTGAGATTCGCGGGGGCGCCAAAAGGTGTGTGAGTGGCTGTAGTTGTGCCTCGTAGCCACCTGGGCTGTGGGTCTTCTGAGACGTGGGCTCTGTCATGTGAGGCCGGACCCACCCACGTGCTCCCTCGCAGATTGGCCTGTGAGAGGGAACCCATGTCTTACCCCACGCCGCCCGTAGGCGGTAATCCGTATGGGCAGCCGCCCCCGCAGAGTGGTTGGCAGCAGCAATGGCAGGGAGCGAGTCCTGCGCCGCCCATGCCGACGGCACCTCCTGGGGTGAACCCGGTCGGCATTCCCGCTCAGCCGGGGCCATCTCAGCACGGGGCCTACTTTCCGGTTGGGAGCCCTGTGTCCGGGACGCCAACAGTGCCCCCTTCGGGTGGAAGCCGTACTGTGCGACGGGTCTTCGGGGGCCTGCTCGGCGTGTTCGGCGTACTCGGCATGGTGGGCGGTGGAGCGCTGGCAGCTCATGCGTACAACAACCATCAGCAGCAGGTGTCCAACTCCGAGGCATACGGGCCGATGCTGTGGCGCAACGAGACCGCCGAAAACCTCTTCCCGGCGACCGTCGGTGACGCGACCGGCTACGGCAAGGTGGCGGACAAGAAGGCGGCGCAGTGGAACCGGTTGGGCATCTCCCAGGACACATCGTGCGCCGCGGGGCTCACCGGGCAAACCAAGGAAAGGGCTGAGAAGCTCGGGTGCAAGGCTGTGTTGCGGGCTACGTACGTCGATCTCAGCGGTGAGATGGTCGCCACGGTCGCCATTATCGTGCTGCCTCAGGGAACCGCGGCGCAGGAGATGGGCGAGTATCTCCACGAGCAGGAGAGCGCGGACGTCCCTCACGCCGCCGTGATGCCGCTGAAGGTTCCAGGGACGCTCGCGGCGAAGTGGCAGGCGAACCGGCGAAACGGCATGGGCGGGACCGGACTGGGTGACAACTTTCCCTATGCCATCGCCGTTACAACCGGCGCGGTCGACGGCCGTACGACGGGCAACTTGCCCGGTTCATACGGCAAGTACGACGGGAACAGCCAGGACAAAATGCCCTGGATGGCCGAGGCCCATGCCCTGAGCCAGATCTTCTACGACAACATTGAGGACCTGGAGACGTGAGACCAGCAGTGCGATTCGGGAGCATACGCGCGACCGCCACCGCGGTTGCTATCGCCGGACTGATGTGCACTCTGGCCGCCGCGCCCGCCGAGGCAGCGAGTACGCCGATCGGTTGGGAAGGGCAGGCACTAAGCCTGTCGGCAGCGCAGCGGCTGAGCCAGGGCCAGGGAGTGACTGTCGCGGTGCTCGACAGTGGCGTGGACGTCGACCATCCAGCGCTGAAAGGCAAAGTAACCGCCGGGCCCGACTACCGTCAGGACGGGCTGGAGCCGGGGGACTCGAAGTGGGGGCAGCACGGGACAGCCATGGCGTCTGACGTCCTCAAGGTGGCCCCGAAGGCCAAGATCCTCTCTGTGCGCGTCACCTCCGACAAGGACTCTCCGGAGGCTGGTGAGAAGGAGCAGGAGGAAGCCATGAAGCAGGGCCAGGGCCGGGTCGCCAAAGGCATTCGGTACGCGGTCGACCACGGAGCCGACGTGATCTCCATGTCGTTCGGCAGTAATGACACGTTCCTGAGCTTTGACGCCGAAGAGACCCGGGCCGTGGCCTATGCCCTGCGTGCGGGGGTGACGTTGCTCGCCTCGGCCGGCAATGACGGCGACGGGCTCAACGCTGCCCAGTACCCCTCTGGTTACGCGGGCGTGATCTCGGTGGCCGCCACCAAACCCGGCAACGGGCATGCCGATTTCTCCACGGTGCATACCTACAACGACGTGGCTGCACCCGGTGTGGGCATCACGAGCGCCACGAACACCGGCGGCTACGAGACGGTCGATGGCACCTCGCCGGCCTGTGCACTGGCCGCCGGTGTCGTGGCCCTCATGCACGCGAAAAACCCGAAGCTGACCCCGGCGCAAGTGAACAACATCCTGAGCGCAACCGCCCATCACCCCGCGGGTGGAGGCAGCGCCCTGCTCGGCTACGGACCGATCAACGCGGCCGCAGCGGTGAAGGCCGCTGCCTCGCCCCCCAAGGACACCACGGCCCCGGTGGCGTACAAGGGCAAGGAGCACCTGGCGGCTCCGGACGGCACACCGAAGACCAAGAACGCGCCGCTGGAGCAGGGGCTGTGGATCACCGGTCTGGCCGCTGTCGGCGGGGGGTTGCTGTTCCTGATCGGCGGTGTGCTATTTGCCATGTGGGGTCGGCGCAAGCGTTCGGCCTCAGCGGCTGGCATGCCCCAGCCTCAGGGGGCTTTCCCGGGCTGAACTCTCGGCCGAACAGCAAGGTCCCTGGTAGGCGGAAGTCCGTTCTTGGCCGACCGCCAAAAGGCGCTCTTGCGTTCTTGACGCGGCCCACGAGCCTGAAACGGCTGTAGCTACAGACGGAGCCACAGCACTTGGTGCTTGCGTGCCAGACGCCGAACTTCATCTCCACGCGGGCAGCCACACCCGGGCTGCACACCGGGGCCAGCGTCCTGGTTTACTTGGGCCATATGAGGGAGCGGGACACGGTCGGTTCAGTGTGAAGTCGGTGCCGAGGGACGGCATGAGGTTTGACCGTGAGCTGGTCGAAAAGTACGACATGGGAGAGGTCGCGTAGTGACGCAGCCGGAATTGACGCCGCTCGCACCAGCCACGACGCTCCCCCAACCCGGCGTCATGGGCCGTGCTCTCGGGGGACTGTTCTTCGTTCTTGCTCTGGTGATCTTCGGGGTCGGGCTTTACAACGCGTCCCACGCGGCCGGCGTCGTCGGCACCCATGGCACTCTGAGCGTAGAGCGCTGTTGGGTCGAACAAGGTAGCCGCAGCTCCAGCGACACCACGGTATGCGGGGGGACCTTCAGGTCCGACGACGGCAAGGTCGTCGACGATCAGGCGAGCATTCGGGCGAAGGTGAAACCGGGTGGCAAGGTTTCCGTGCAGCGGACTGGGGGCTGGTACGTGAAGGTCGGCTTCGGTGAGACGACCCGGTGGATCGCGATGTTCTTCCTTGGCTGGCTTGTGGCGGCGTTCGGCATGGCGTTCGCCGCCACAGGCATGTTCCCCCGTAGCGGGATGCAAGTGGCCCTGATCACCCGGGCGGTATCAGGAACCAGGGTCGGCATGGTGCGAAAGTGGTTCGTTCGCGGAGGCCTCGCCGGTGCTGGTGTCTGTCTCCTCCTGACACTGCTGGCCTGGCTCCTGAGCTGAGGGCGGCTACACCGCGGGATTGTCATAGCTCTTCCCTGGCTCGGGAAAGCTATTCAGCGCGACGCTGAGCCTGCCGACCACCAACCCGCTGGCGGTCGTGGCGACATCCACAGCTTGCTGGGCGGCACTGTACGCTTCGGTGATACGCCCCCACGTCTTGATCATTTCAGCGATTTCCAGAGCAGCAGCCGCATAGCCCACGACGGCACCCACACCCGTCTCGGCCAGCAGTGTGCCCGCCGCGAGCTCGACCTCAGCGATGATTGCCTCATCCGCCAGTTGTTCAAGCAGGCCCTTGATGAGGTCCGCGCCCCTGGCCACAGCGAGGCCGACCTCCTTGTAGGCGCTCTGAAGCTCCTTCAGGTCCCCGTCCAGGGAGCCGATCTTCTTCGCCAGCTCATTGAAGTAGACGTAGGCGGCATCGGCCGCATTGCCGTTCCATGTCGCGTCCAGCTCTCTGTTGCCGGACTTCAGGTTCGTTGCCACGTCCTTGGCGAGCTTTCCGGTGTTTGCCCACATCTCACCGCACTTGACGTACGACTCCCAGTCACCGGTGAACCAGGCGATGGCCTCTTCCAAAGGATTGAAGCCGAAGACGAACTCAATCGTCGAGAGCGCCCATTCGCTGGGGCTGAGGAAGTCGCTCACCGTACTGACAGTGTCACCGACAATTCCCTTGGAGAACTCCTCAGGTTGGCTTGGTGCCTTGAGGTGAGTGACAGGTTCGACGGCGTCCGTAAAACTCATGTGAGGGAGGTCTCCAGGTGCGTCAGCGCTTGCTCGGCGGGTAGGTGGCGTCGAGCTTTGACGCCTGGTCCTGGTCGGTTGTGCGGTAGTACTCTGCGGACTTCGACAGCTCCTTTGCGCTGGCAGTCAGGAGGCCGTGAAGTCGGGTGACCACGTTGTTGACGCCGTCCATTGCCTGCGCATGCATGCCGGTCGCCCATAGGAACAGCCCCTGCCCGGTGACTGCCCCCATATCGCCGTACTTCTTGATGTACTCCTGCGCCTGATGTACGTCTTCAGCTGCACGCTCCACCTGGCGGCTGTACCCGTCAAGATCATCCGGCTTGACCTCGAACGTCATTCCTCACCCCGTCACCATGCTTCCGATCCACAGCCGCCAGCTACTCTAGCGCTGTCCAGGAACCCCACGTGAGGAGCAGTGCGCATGGATGAACGCGAGGTCGGAGACGACGAATTCCTCGACATCGCCAAGGACCCGGCTCGGGCCCGGGCGTTGCGCAAGTCGCTGCAGAGGCTCGCGGGTAGCGGAGACGAAACCTTGCGGGAGATGGCTCGCGAAGTGCTGGCTGGCAGGGTCGGGTTGCGCCAAGCGATGCGGACGGGAGTCTACCGGGAGGCGCTGCAAGAGAGCGCCACGCTGGGAAAGCGTGCGTACGAGCAGATGAGTGCTGAAGAGCGCCGTGCTGCAGAAGCCGAGGGCCAGCGGCAGTTGGACGAGTATCAGGAGGAGATCGACCGGGAGCACGCTGACCGGCAGGGGGAGCGGGTGACGCGCAAGAAGGGGGCGACGGCTCGACACCATAGCCGTGGCTGGCAGCTGTGAAGCGTTCCGGGGGCAGGTGCCGGAGCTACTAATCATCACGGAGTGCTTTACGTGGCGAGTCGGGGGTAGCAGGGTCGGCGCGCTCCATCCCGTCCATATGGACGGGTTCTTGGCAAACATGTCCATTGCTGGGTGAATGCTGCGACGTTCACTCGCAGAGTGACCGGCATATTCAGGATTCGTTCGGATCCTTACCGCACTTGACCCTGCAGTGCGCCAACCGCAGTTCACCTCCGCCCCGATTCGCCGGTCAGCTCACCCAGGTCTCTCTAACGATCCACTCGTTGTCGCGGAGCAGCCGCGCCCACGGGGGACTCCACCGAGCGGCGTTCCGTTCAACCGAACTGATGCCGGAATCGATTGCAAAGCCGTCGAGTCGGCCGAAGTTAGAGGGCGTGTACATCCGGTACTCACTCCGGCTGCTGTACACGATGTTCTTGTGTACGCGGACCACGGGCGCGCTGACCGTCGACGAGGCGTCACCGACCTGGCTACCGCCGCCCCGACGAGCGCCGTCACGGACGGACTGAACAAGGACCCTGCCATCGACGCTGGGACCGGGCAGCTCGATGGCCGCAAGCATGATGCCCCGTACCGTGTGCCGAAGACGCGGATCGAGGAGGACTTCGGATGAGCGCCGGTCAGTACGGTCCACCACAGCCCATCTTCGAGCCACGCCTGTTCGCCGGCGGCTCCCATGTGCCATTGATGGCGCCGTGGCTGCACCCGCGTGAGCATCTGCTGGGGATCGTCGAGGTGAAGCTGAGCGATCTGATCCGCCGCGTGCCCCGTGAGTTGCGGCCCGGCCAGCAGTGGAGGGGCGCGCTCGGTGCAGTGGAAGGTGCCGTCTATGCTGCTGCCTCGGTCGCGGATGCCGTCGAGTTCTTCGACTTCGGCATCATTCGCAGGCTCCGACGCATCGTGCGCGGGGCCGGTCTCACCGGCGGATGGCAGAGCATGGCCGGCCAGTTCGTGATCGCTGTGCGCACCGGACCCGACACCTCGCGCACCGATTACGACAATGAGCGGGCGCTGATGGTCTTCACCGACCGCAGGATCCTGCTGATGTGCACGGTCTCCACCAAGAAGGTGTCCCTGTT
Organism: Streptomyces sp. NPDC107546; assembly: GCF_055639175.1. Lineage (NCBI taxonomy): Bacteria > Bacillati > Actinomycetota > Actinomycetes > Kitasatosporales > Streptomycetaceae > Streptomyces > Streptomyces sp. NPDC107546. Next base: position 208,337 of record NZ_JBVKBA010000012.1, read on the forward strand.
CGGCAAGGTCCCGTCCGGAACGCCGCTCAGGGAGGCCCGGTGTCTGGGCGAGATCCTGCCGGGACAGCTCCGGAACGTCGTCATCCGGCACACATCGCTCTCGGAACGTGTGGACCTGCACTTCGCCGACGGCTCCATGGCTGCGGTCGAGGCGACCAAGGAGCAGGCCCGCGCTCTGGAGGCGCTGAGTCAGGGCATCGTCCCACCCCCGCGACGCTGATCCGGCACACCGAAGCCCTAGTGGAAACGGGGTGTGTCCTGGCGCAGACCCCGTCCAGTGGCCGGCGCCTTGCGAGGCGAGAGTGGCACGCACCGGCGGCCGGTGTCCTACGGCCGTCCTGCGGATGAGGTGGGGTCAGGCCTGACGGCGAAGAACCGATGTCATGGGACGGCAAACCTGGCCAACCTGCCCGGCTGGGCTCACCGATCGCAGGTCCCCGACTCGCTCGCGCACTGCCAGCCCGAGAAGCCGTCCTGTGGGTGGTCGATGTCGTGGTCGAGTCTGATGAAGCCGTAGACCACGACGACGGTGAACGCGACGGCGGCCAGCGCCGCCAGCCACAGTACGACCCGTAGTAACGACCTCACGGATCCGCGGCGGCCAGGGGTCGGCTCGGCTGTCGGGTCGGGGTCCAGGTCCCCGCGAGCGCCGTTGCTGGGGGTGTGCCGGCCGGTCATGCGCAGGACGTCATCTCGTCGGAGGTGCCGACGACATCGAAGTCCCGGCCCATGCCCACGGTGTTGAGGTGGGCGATGTCGGCCTGCTCCAGGTTCATGCTGGCCGGCCCCCAACCCCCGGTCGCGTTGGCGCGGTGCTCGCTGGGAATGCCCCAGTCGTAACGCTTCTTGACCTCGACCCGGTACGTGACCTCCCCGTCGTGCACGTAGCCGGTCAGCCGGTACTGGAAGTGGTTGAGCGCGTAGTACCACTCCGTGCTGCTGTCGCCGTCCGCGGGGTTGGGAGCGGTGGAGTTCCACTCGGTGGTGAACGGGCCGTCCGGGCGGCCGTGGACATCCTTCCGCAACGTGTCGTCGACGTCCGACTGGAATGCCGGGATCTGATCCATCATGGTCTGCGGTTCCACCTCGACCGTCTTGCCACTGCAGTCGAGGTAGTGCTGGATCAGTCCCGCAGCCGTGGGCCAGTCCTTGACCGTGGCGAAGTACGCGCCGACGTTGTTCAGCTGGTTGCGGACCTTGTGGTCCTTTGCGTCCGGCTCCTCGATGTCGAACTTCCGGTTCTCGCTCTCGAAGTTGTGGGCCGTGCCGAAGGCCACCTTCAGGCTCTTGGCCAGCCACTCGTCCTCCTCGCTCGCCCGGCCGAGGACTTGGTTCAGCCGCTCCTGGAGACGGTCAGCGGTGTTCTGGTGCTTCTCGTAGTTCTCGTGCACCTCGGGGTCGTCCGGGTCGTCGATGACGCAGAACTCGATCCGACCGTCCGCACTGACCGTCATGCCCTGCTCCAGCGCCTCCTGCTGGATCTCCTGGGCCTGGCGCTGGAGTGCCTGCAAACCCTTGGTCCCGCCGGTGCCCTTGGCGCCGTCGACCTCCGTGTCGATGAAGTCGCGCAGCCCCCTGACCTCCTTGTCCAAGGCGTCGATGTCCATCTGCACGCGGTCGCAGAACACCTGCGCCCGCTGACCGGCCTCGCCGCGCCAGTGGTCCTGGTGCAGCTTCTGGACCACGCCGTCGTGGAACTCCGCACGGGCTTCGTCGATTTTGCGGTGGATGGCGTTCCACCTGTCGGCGAACGTCTCCAGCGCGTTCGTGTCGAGTTCCATGAGTTGATGGAAAGTGACCACAGTTTTGCTGCCTCCGGCTCAGCCCAACGGGTTGGGGGCGTGCGGGTCGGCGAACTGCGAGGCGGTCGCGAGCTCGTTCCGGTCGTAGGCGTCCGCGCTGTCGCGGAAGTTATGCGCGGCCTCGGCCAAGCGGTCCGTGACGACCTTGAGCAGGCCCTCCCAGCGGCCTTGCATGTCGTCGATGCTGCCGACGAACGACCATCCGGGCGCTGCCTTCGCCAGGTCGCCGTCGGCGTCCTCGGCAGCGCCCCGCGTCTTGCGGAGCATCTCGGACGTGCTGTCGCACACGCCGGCCCTGGCCCGGAGGAAGGACGAGCTGACGCCGACGTCCGGATCGCCGCCCCAGACCGGTGGCGAGGCCGGCGGAGGCGCGGGCGGAGGACCCGGCGAGGGCGACGGCTCTGGCTGCGGTGCAGCGGTCGTGGCTGGTGCCGATACCTGGGCATAGGCCAGCCTCGGATCGACCGGTTGGTTCATCGTCGCCTTTCCTGGAGCCGGTTGGCCGGCCCTCACCCCGTACGGAAGGAACGTTCTTGCTCAGCCTAGGCCAGCGGTCACTTGGCATGCCAGTGACATCTCCCTGAACCGCAGCCGCCTGCAGGCGGCAGGCCGCAGAGGGCGATCGGGCATCTGATCGCGGGCTCCGCTCGTCTGCTTCTGGCCGGATGGGGACGGCGATTGCTTCGGGGCCGTCCCCAAACGCGGCTACGAACCGTCCGCGTGGACCGCGTAGACGTACCTCTTGCCGACGTACTCGCTGAGGTTCCAGATGACGGACTCGCTGTAGGCCCAGCCGGACGCGCCACTGCTGTGGTAGCTGAGGTCCTCGCAGCCGATGGCCAGGTCACAGACGGTGGCCGCGGTCGAGTCGCCGGAGCTGAAGGTGCGCAGCGAACCCTTCGTGGACGTTCCGGCGCTCGTCGCGAGGTAGTGCTTGCTGTTGCGCGACACCACTCCCTGAATCTTCTGCTGGGCGACGGTGACCGCTTCCGACGCGGTGAGCGAGGCGATCTGCCGGTTGGTGTAGTCGAGGTTCCAGCGGACGACCTTGGGTGTGGTCGTACCGGGGCCCGTGCCGTTGAAGGTGCCGTCTGTGTAGTCGACGGTCCCGGACAGGGAGTACTCGCTCACCACCAGGCTGTCGGGGCTGCTGGCCCGGTCGAGCCCGATCGTGGTGTAGCGCAGGTACGTCCCCGCGTTGTCGTAGGCGTGGCTCTGCGGCAGGACGTACTGGTACCCGTAGCCGTAGTAGGACCCGTCGGTGTGCAGTCCGCACACATCCGGTTGAGTGGTGGCGACCTTGAAGAGGGTGTTCAGGTCGAACACCCTCAGTCCCTTGTAGGTGTCGACGACATAGAGCAGGTTGCCGTACCACATAATGCCGCCGGCGTGCTTGTGGATGGGGTTGAAGGAGTACTCCCCGGTGCCGGTCATGACCGGCTCTACGAGAAGGACGTGCCGGTACGTCGGTGTGCCGGCGGTGGTGTAGTCGACGAACGTCAGCCTCAGGCCCTTGTCGAGCGCGTACTCGTCGACGCCGTCGTCGTCGGGGTCGGTCTCGAAGTACCAGGAGACGAGGACGACCCTGTTGCTGCCGCCTGCCGGGTAGACCCCGTTGCCGTAGGCGTCGGCGCTGGTCGTGACGCCTTGCGGGATCCAGTAGTCCACCGCTTGGTCGGCGCTGTCCCAGGCGAATCCGGTCGCGAACGCCTCGACGGTGCTGGGGGCGCTCGTGAGGTGGGTGGCGTTGCGGTTGGTGTCGGCGATCACGGTCGTCGCGTCCACCTTGGTCAGCTTGGTCGCCAGGCCCGCGGCCAGATCGGCGAACTCGCCGTAACTGTTGGAGGACCGGCTGCTGAGGCTGAACTGTCCCGCGTCGATCGTGGCCGCTTCGGCGACGGTGGGGACCGTCAGGCTGCCGGCGGCTGCGGCGAACGGGGCGGCGGTCAGCCCCTTGAGGATCGTTCTCCGTGTCATGGTCATGAGGCGGAAAGCTATGCACAATTGATCAAGCAGCACAACCCGGCTTGTGCCTCACCGGCGAACCCCGTGGGCACGGCCGGCGGAGAACAAGGGCCCATCCCCGCATGCGCGGGGTGCACCGCCTCAGAAGGTCAGGTGGGTGACAGGCGTGGGTGACAGGCGCACGCCGGGGGCCTCCGTCAGGTGAAGAACACCACGAGCAGGCTGATGGCGAACCCTGCAACGCCCACCACGACCAGTACGACGGTGGTGCGCAGCAGGGCCTGGCTCGCCGGCAGCCTGGAGGAGAAGCCGGTGACTGCGCCGAGGAGGCCGACGGCGAGGGGGATCAGGGCGCCGAACCACCATGCGCAGCCGACGGCGATGGCGCCGACCCAACCGTGGTCCAGTTTGTAGGAGGTGTCGCCGGTCCTGCGGGCCTCGAGGACGTGGCCGCGCTGGTACAGGGAGTCGCTCTTGAGTTCGGCGTTGAGGTCCTTGACGCTGCCGTCGTCGGCGGTGAAGGTGCCGTAGCACCACCTGGTCCTGGTCTTCTTCCGTGAACTGCTTGACGTGCTCCGGTACTTGTAGTCGACGGTGCAGGTCTCGACGGTGAGCTTGCCCGGTGTGGACGTGGCGTAGGTGTAGGGGCCGAGGAAGACGCCGAGGGCCAGGAGGACGAGGCCCACGAGGACCAGGCCCGCACCGATGAGGCGGCCGAGGCGCGTCCGGTCTCCGGATGCGGAGGCATTCGTCGCGGCGTTCCCGTGTACTTGGGTCATTGAGGGTTCCTCAGGATGGGGATGCGGGCTTCACAGGGCGAACGAGCATACGAGCGCTGCCAGGACGCCCACGGCGAAGACGCCGCCCAGGACGGGGCCGGTCACGGTCGCGGCCGGCAGGCGCTGCCAGGAGGCCGTGAAACCGGGAGCGTTGCGTGTGCCGAAGCCGGTGAGGAGGCAGTAGCTGCCGAATGCCAGCAAGGAGAGGCAGAACGAGAGAATTGCGGCGTCTTTTCCGGGATCCCGGTCCTGCGGCTGCTCGAAGGTGTCGTCCACTTGTACAACGGGGATTTTCGTCCCGGTCTCGAAACGCGACGTAGTCTGCACCGCCACATCCTGGTAGGTCACCCCACCGCGTTCTGCGGTCCAGGTCCCGGTGCAACTGAACCTGAGTTCCGTGGTCCGCCTGTGCGTGCCGTAGTGGGTCTTCGTGTGCGCTTCGCATGAAGAGACGGTGAGGGTTCCGTCGGTGCCCTCGCCGGCGAGTTCGCTGCGCAGTTCCGGAATGGTCGACGCGGCGACGACCGCAGCCACGACGAGCAGTCCCAGTCCGAGGAGTCTTCCCGCCCACAGGCTCCCTGTACTGCTGTAACTCGGCTGTGCTGTCAGCACTGTTGGTCCCCCCGGGCGACTTGACGATCTCTTGACTTACGGGCTGGCTGGGTCGTGCGCGAGGAGTCTAAGGTATCGGCCTGTCGTGCAATACGAACTGCAGCAACAGGGAGTCCGGGGGAGAGCGATGGAGTTCGACACCTTTGACGTTGACACGGCCGTGCTCCGGAATCAGGGGCAGAACTTCATCGACCTCGGGGGTGATTTCTCGAAAGCCTCCAAAGGGCTTCAGGGCACCCTCGAAGGGCTGGGAGAGCCCTGGGAGGACGCGGACTTCGGGGAGCTTTTCGGCCAGGTCTACACCCCGATTCGCGACGGAATCCTCACATCGATGGACAGCCTTGCGGAACGGCTCCAGCAAATCGGGCACAACCTACAGGACATGGCACGCGACTACGACGGATCGGACGCGTCGAACAGCGACCTGCTGAACGGAATTTCCGGCCACATCTAATCAAATACGGGGCTATTGGCATGTCGCTCACACTGCCCAGCGAGCTCGTCTGGGTGCTCGACCTCCTCGGCTACAGCTGGCCCGAGGCCGATGAAGAGGCACTGCACGAGGTCGCCGAGGCCTGGCGGAGTTTCGGCAAGGCGCTCGAAGACATCGAGACGCAGGGCGAACGCTTCGCCCGCACCGTCGTCGGCGCCAACGTCGGCACGGCCGTCGACGGCTTCAGCAAGTCCTGGGGCGCCTACACCGGCGCGAAAGGCGAGGACAGATACATCCCCGACGCGAAGACCGCGTGCGAGGTGATCGCCCTCGCCTTCGACGCGGCCGCGGTGGCGGTCCTCACGGCAAAGCTGTCCGTGATCGCGCAGCTCGTCGCCCTCGCCTTGGAGATCATCGCGGCGCAGGCGTCGGCACCCTTCACCTTCGGACTGTCCGAGATCGGCGGGCTGGGCGCCACGCAGGCCACGCGCGTGATCGTTCGGGAGCTGCTGGACAAGCTCAAGAGGGAGGTCATGGAGGCGATCACGAAGGCCATGGAGCACGCCTCCATGGACGCTCTCAAGAAGATCGCCAAGGAGCAGTTCGAGAAGATCACCAAGGAGAAGGTCAAGCAGTTCGCCAAGGACCAGATCAAGCAGCAGGCCAAGCAGTTCGTCCAGGAGAAGGTGGTCGACGCCGCCAAGGACAAGGCCAAAGAGGCCGCCATCGGAATGGCGCAGGACATCGGCCGGCAGAGCGTCGAGACCTACTTCGACGCGCGGTCCGGCATCGACCTCGGAGAGACGGCGGGCGTCGCCAGGACGGCGGCCGGTGAGTACGTGGACGGCCTCAAGAACGAGGTCACCGGGGGAGAGGGGTCGACCCTCGCCGACTACACCGACGTGTCCGGGCACGTGGACAACGCCGTGGACAGCGCGACGGAGAAGGTCAGCGGGGCGGTCGGGGACCGCGTGCAGCGGGGTGTCGACGCGGTGGCCGGACACGGTGCCCGTACGACGCAGCCGGCCGGAGGCGCCTCCACGGAAGGTTCCGGTTCCGCGGGCGCCACGCAGGGGTCCAACAGAGCCGTGGCCATCGCCTCCGCCGGGCGCTCCAGCTCCCCGAACACCTCGGAGAGCACGGACGACTGGGCGCGCAGCGAGTTCGGATGACGCCGCGGCTGCCTTTCACCGCCTCACCGCTCCATCGCTGCAAGGACGTGCCCGACCCGTGACCGCCGACCGGGAGATCGAGGACGAGGAACTCATGGGTACGGGTGCTTCGGCCCGCATCGGTCGAAGCGGCCGGCGAGCGGGCCGAGTTGGCGATTGCCCCGGTGGCGAGGCCGTCGGCTAGGCTGTGCGCCTCGAACTCATGAGTGAGCAGTAGCAACGGGGGTTGCCTCATGGCCACGTGGGTGGACTTGCCATGCCCTGAGGGGCGCGCGGGCCGGCCGACCGGGGGCCTACGTGGCTTCTGACTTCTCCCGGCTGATGAAACAGGACTTCTCCGACCTGGAAGCCGCTGCCAAGGGCTGGCGCAACCTGTCGACGACCATGGACTCCCTCACCGACCGCCACCGCCGGCAGGTCACCGGACCACTGCACCAGTCCTGGAAGGGCGACGACGCAGACGCGGCCCTCTTCTACCTGGAGGACGTCGAATCGCGGATCGGTGTGGTCGAGACGGAGGCCATGGCCATCGCCGAGGTCCTGGACACCACGAAGTTCTGGATGGAGCAGGCCCAGACGGACCTCCGCAACGCGGTGCGACGTGCAGAAGAGGACCACTTCCAGGTCGACGGTGACGGGGAGGTCAGCGATCCGACGACCACCGGCCTGCCACACCAGGACCCCGACGCACGGCAGACCATCGCGGACCGCAGTGCCCTGTTGGGAGAGCACCGCGCGGCCATCGACGAGGCCCTGACCGCCGCGCACAAGGCAAGCTATGACGGCGCGAAGGCCCTTGCGGAGCTGAACGGTGACATCCTCACCGACCCGCTCAGCCATGACGCGGCAGCCGAATCCGCCCAGGACGTCAAGCAGGCCATGAAGGCGGTGGGCGTCCAGCCTCCGCAGATCCCCGACGACGACCCGAAGGCCGCCGCCGAGTGGTGGAAGGCTCTCAGCCCCGAGGAGCGTCAGGCCTACACCACGCTCTATCCGAAGGAGATCGGCGCGACCGATGGTCTGCCGACCGACGCACGCGACGACGCCAATCGCACGGCCCTCGCCCAGGAGATCAATCTGGCCCAGGAGGGCAACTACGCCGAAGGGTTCCCGGGTGACAGCCTGGAGACGGTCAACAGGCGTCTGAACAACATGCTGGTGCTCAACGAGCGGCTCGACGCCGCGGACGGCGCACCCAAGGGCAAGGAGTTGTACCTCCTTGGCTATGACTCCAAGGACGACGGACGGGCCATCATCGCCATGGGTGACCCGGACACCGCCGCGCACACCGGAATCCTGGTGCCAGGCACCAACACGAACATGGACGCCGTGCCTGGTCAGATCGAGCGCATCGGCAGGCTGCAGTCGGCGGCGATGCAGCAGTCCAACGGCCAGAGCGTGGCGATGGTCACCTGGCTCGGCTACGACGCCCCCGAGGCTTCCCTGACCGATTTCAACAGCGTCGGCGGGACCGGACGGGCCGAGGACGCCGCTCCGGACCTGCGCCAGTTCGTGGCGGGCATGCACGCCTCCCACGACGGGTCGCCGAGTCACACCACCGTCCTCGGACACAGCTATGGCTCGACGGTTGTCGGTGCCGCTGCGGCGGGGGGCTCCGGTCTGGGAGCTGACGACGTAGTGGTGGTCGGCAGTCCGGGGATGACCGTGGACAAGGCGAATGATCTGCAGATGGACCCGGAGCACGTATGGATCGGCGGGGCGGATGACGACGCCGTAATCAAGCACGCCGCCAATCTCACCCTTGGCCCCGACCCGATGTGGAGAGAATTCGGTGGCAACGATTTCGAAGTCGACACGCACGGCCACAGCGGTTATTGGAACAAGGGCAGCGACTCCCTCGCCAACCAGGGAGCAGTCATCGCGGGGAAGCAGCCCACGGAGGTTCCGAAGGAGGACCTGCCACCGGAGGCTCAAATCGTACCCGGCCTTTAACTCCCTTCTCCGCACGGTACTGGCTGTCTCCGCAGCCCTGCTCCTGACTGGAGGCTGTATGTCTCAAGGTGACGACCCGAACGCTCCGCTACCCCGCATGGAAAAGGACGCCGCGGTGAAATGGGCCAAGGACTACACCGCGTACATGGCCCGGCTCACCGATGTCGAACTCACCCCCTCGACGGCCGAGGTGAACTTCGAGGCGTGCATCGGGGAGAACGACGAGGTCGCCGAGGACGGCCGGTACAGCCTCTTCTACTACGTCAACTCCCCGGCCCCTGTGACGGAGCACACACGCGTCGTGCGGACGCTCCGCCGGGAACTCTCTCAGCAAGGGTACGAGGTCACCTCATACCGGGAGTTCAAGAACGCTTATGCGTCGGCGGTGTTCAGAGCCCGCAACAAGAAGAATTCCTATGTGGTCACGGCCGACACCGTCGGTTCCGGCAAGACGGAGCCACAGGAACTCTCCTTCGCCGTACGCACCCCTTGCATGCTGCCGCCCGGAGTGAAGCAGCAGCAGTTCTGAACGGCCACGAGGAACTGGGAGGAACCGCACGTGTCCCAGCGCACGGACGTCGACCCGGCTGAACTTCGCGCCTCCGCCGGAGCCTGCGACGGCATGGCCCGGGCCATGAAGGACCCAGCCGACAAGGCGGTCAAGGAGACCGGCACCGCGGGCACCTCACTCACCGGCTGGTCGATCGGACCCGCCCTGGCGGAGATCGCCACCAGCTGGAAGCCCGCGCTCGCCGGTCTGCACGCCCGTGTCCAAGCCGGCGGGGACAATCTCAGGTCGTCGGCGGACGGCCATGAGTGGAACGACGAGCGGGTCTCCCAGGACTTCGAGAAGATGGGCACGGACACCGCGACGCAGGCCACCCCCGGTGTGATGCCCGCGGTGCTTCGCCCGCGCGGGGGCGAGCAGCACCCCGTCCGGCACCCGGGCGCCGCCCCGGGCTTGGACCCGGGGGGGCCGCCCGTCCGGCGACGGTCCACTGGACCCGCGCACCTCGTACGGCACCAACATGCCGACATATGACGAGACCATCGGCACCCGCCCCACGCCCGGCACGAACGACTTCGGCTGACTCGCTGCACGTGCCTCACCGCACGGACCCACACGGCGACGGGATTTCCGTGACCGCGGCCCCCGGAATCGGTTCAGGTCCAGCCACGGAGCGCTACTGACGGGCAGTCATGTCTGACGGCGGCTGTTGCCGACCACGTAGGCAAGACCCCACGCTGCGGCCGCGGCGACCACGAGGCCGAGCGGGGAGAACCAGTCGACTCCGCCGTGGGCTTCGCTGGTCCACCAGGCCTTGGCCGGGAAGAACGGCTCGGCCTCCAGCAGGTCCATGAGGGCCATGGGCGACCGCTCCCAGGCGAAGACCAGCGGGATGGCGTTGACATAGCCGAAGAAGGCGCCGAGCGCGGCGATCACGGCCCCACCGATCCGGGCGCCGTTGCTCCGGTGAGCCATCAGGCCGACCAGGGAGCCGACGATCGCGCCGTTGAGCAACGCGTGGGCGAGATAAAGGGTGTTGGCCGTCGTGAGCGACTGATCCTTGTACGTGGCCAGGATGAGACCGCTGTAGAGCAGCGAGACGACGACCGAGACGAAGAATCCGAGGAGGACCGCTCCGACCGGATTACCGCTTGCGCTCGGCTGCTGTCCGAAGGGGGGTGCCTGGAACGGCGGGCCGGGCTGCACCAAATATGGCGGTTGCACCGGCGGCGGGCCTGGGAGTGGCGGTGGCCCACCGTACACCGGAGTCTGGCCCGGAACGGGTGGCAACCCGGCGTGCATCGAGGGTCGCCCCGCAACCGGCGGCGGCCCGGGCTGCATCGGGGGCTGTTCAGGGGAAGTCGGCGGCCCGAATCCCGGCGGCTGCTGCGACGGCGGGGCGGGCTGGTTGAAAGGGTTGTAAGGGCTCGTCGGTGGCTGTGCGGGTTGTGGTGGTGGTTGGAACGGCGGCCGGCTCATGAATCCCCCATGGAGTCAACTGGCATATCAACTGGCAGAAGTTGCAACCTACCAGTGAGATCAGCAGGCGGCCGTCGGAGCCGGAGCGGGCTGCGTGAGGCGCCGAGGGGCGAGTACGGCGGTCACGCCGGGCGTCTCTTCAGGGTGCGCCTCGGTGGGCGGAGACAGGGCCGCGCTGCCCGTGGCGGCGCGGGTGTCACATCCCGGGAGGTGGCCGACTGATCGAGGGGGAAGGTGGGTGTCTCATGCCCTACGTGGCTGTCGCCGAGTCCACCGGACGGAGGCGGAGGACTTTCGCCCCGCGCTCGGTGGCGACGAGAAGGATGCCGTCGGGGGACAGGTCTGCGGAGGTGATCGGGACGTCGGAGATGAGCGCGGCCACGACCTCGTGGCTCTCCCGGTCCCAGATGCGCACGTAGTCGGCGCCGCGGCTGAGGCCCAGCGGGGCGGCACCCCGTTCCTCCTCGGTCGGACGCAGGATCTGTGCGGGATCGGTGTCGCCGAGGTCATCCGCCTGTGCGAGACCGTGGACGAGCACCGCGGAACCACTCATCTCGTCCGTCGAACGTGCGCCGGGTGTGTCGGGTGGCACGACGAGTACCGCCACGGGGGTCGCCGGCCCTTCGCCCTGGGGCAGGCTGGCGACGGTCACATCGCTGATGCCCGCAACGGGCAGGCTCCACAGGGTCTGCCAGGGCAGGTCGACTCCGAGCCGGTGTACGGCAGCGGCGTATTCGGGCAGGCCGTGCTCGACGAACGCGGTCTCCAGCAGAGCGGCACGCCACGGCGCGGAGACCTCGTTGCGGGTCAGCAGGGGCGCGGCACGCAGATACGCACGGGCGGGTGCGCTCAGCTCCTCCACCGGGACGGCCTCGATGGCGGCGCGCAGCGGCACCGGGTCGGCGTAAACGAACAGCCCAGGATCCGTCAGGAGTTGGGGCAGCAGGTCCGCCGCCAGCGTGTGGCCCGCGATGTGGTCGCGTACGTACGGGTCGGCCTTGCTCCAGTCCTGTTCGGGCACGGCCTCCAGCAGCGTCATCGCGATCTGCGTCTGAGCGGCGCGAACGTTCGGCAGGCCGGCTCGGATCTCGTCGCCGATGGCGGGGTGCAGGAGGCGCAGCAGCGTACGTTCGCTGTTGTCGTCCTCGCCGCCGTCCGACTTGTGCTCCACGAGCTGTACGAAGGGACCGACAAGTGCCATCCCGCCCGCGATGGTCTGGCTCATGTCCCGCCCGGCGACCGCGCTCGCCAGCCGCGCCCAGAGGTGGACGGGCATGCCGTCGGTCTCGGCCAGGGCGAGCGGCGCCAGCAGCAGCCGCAGGGTCTGCGGGTCGACGCCGAGCCGTCTGGCGTGCAGGTCGAGTGCCTCGCCGACGGAGGTCGGCAACTGGCTCTCGTCGGCCGGATCGAAGCCCTCGGGAGCGGTGAGAACGCTCTGGACGGCGAGCTGCACGACCAAGGGGCTGGTCCCCGCACGGCGCCCGATGGCCGCTGAGAGGGCGCGCCGGGCCTCCGGGTCATCGATGAACGGCAGGTCCGTCCCGGCGAATCGAGGGCTCATCGCCGCCTCCGCGTGCCGTACAAGCCCTTCGGGGTCGGCCCACGGCGGCTCGTCGAGATCGATGATCTGCAGTGTGCTCGCCGGCAGTCCCTCAGCCAGCTCGGTCACGAGATGTCGCGGCAGCTCCGCCACGAGGCGGACCGAGTCGAGGGCGGCGAGAGGCTTGAGTACGTGGCGTACCAGTACGGAGGGTTCGTCCGTGTGCCGGACCGGGCCCGCCTGATCCACATCGAGGACGACGAGGGACACCGGTTCGTCGACGGCTGCCAGCTCGGCGTAGACGTCCTCGGTTCGCTCCACCGGTAGCTCGTAGTGGTCGGCGAGGGCCCAGAGGAATTGTTGGGCCGTCAGTCCGCGCGAAGCCGCCGCAGCGGGTGCGGGCAGCTCGGCAGGCACGATCGACGGGTCGAGCCGATCCAGATCCAGCTGCTTGCGGGACTCCGGGTCGCACAGCATCAGAAACCCGGTGAGCAGCCGAGAGCGGCCACTGCCGGAATGTCCCGTGAGTGCCACCACACGAGGCGCCCCCGGCGACGCCATGCGCCAGGCGGCAAGCGCGCGCAGGGCGTTGGTGCGACCGCCTATGTGGGGGTGCGGAGCGTAGCCGCCGGTTGCATCGGTCATGGATTCCCGTCCTCCGCTGGTGCGGACGTGTGCGCAGGCTTTCGGCTTCCGGGTGGTCCGGGCCGTCGGCCGGTGCGGGCCTCAGATGGGCAGGGCTCCCTTGAAGCGGGAGTTGGGGACGTCGGGGTGGGTGGTGGCGAGCCAGCCGTGGCCGTGGGTGTACTGCGCGAGTTGAGGGCCGGGTTCGACCGAGAGATTGTCGGCTGCCCTGGACGCGTCGGGAACGCCTTCGGCGTACTCCTCGGCCTCGTCCTCGTCGGCGTCCTCCCTGTACGAGACCTCGAAGGGCAGCGGTTCTCCTTCGAACTGGGGATGTTCGTAGGTGCCGTAGCTGCGCACCAGGTGGCCGTCGCGGGCGACGTACCAGTTCTCGGCGGAGTTGTAGGGGTCGATGATGTAGAAGTGGGCCTCACCGCATCGCTCGCTGAGTTCCCTGGCCAGCCGGAATCCGTCGAGTTCGTCCAGGAACGAATTTCCCCACAGCATGCGCCAGTTCGCGACCTGCCCCTTGGCGCGCCAGTTCTCGAATTCCGGGGTGATGAAGACCCGGTAGGCCCGCCGGGTCTCGCCCCGGGAATCCTGGAAGTCCAGGGCGTCGGTGGCCTGGGTGGCCGCGGCCACGCCCATGACGGTGGTCACCGGCCGAAGGTCGTGCAGGCCGAGAGCCGCTACGGCGTCGTCGAGCCGGTCCGCCGGGAAGGCCAGCCAGCGGCCGGCCTCCGAGGGGACCGAAACCGGGCGTTCGTCCATGATCTTGATGCGTACGAGGCGTTCCAGGGCACGGCGGTCGACCTCGTCGAGCGCGTCCGCACCGCCCAGATTGACCAGGATCTCCAAGGCGTTGCCGCGCAGCCGCCCGGGGCCCTCACGTCGGATCGCACGGAGGCGCGGGAGCGCCTCGTCACCCATGCGTTCAATGATGGACTGAACGTCACGCCTGGGGCTCCTCGGTCCTCGGTCGAGGGTATGGGGCAGGAGCTGGTCAATGCTTTCCGGCCCGAGTGCCGCCAGGGCGTCCCTTGCCGCCCGGCGAACGGTGCGGTCTCGAACCGACAGGTCGCGAACGAGGGTGTCAACGGTTTCTGGCATGGGGCATAGCCTAGTTCTGGTCCATGGGAGTGGTTGAGGATGTGTCCCTGAGCGGTATCCGCGTGTGTGACGTTACTTCTTCAGCGCAGGAAGGATCGTGTCCCAGGTTTCCCTGAGAGCATCGATGTGTCGATCGAACTCAGCAGTAATGGCCTGCTCCTTGAGGGTCCGGGTCTCGGTGCGCTGGGCATCAAGTTCTTTGGTGATGGAGTCGATCAGTTTGGTGCCGGATTTTCCTTCGAGCCTCCTCAGCGCCTTTGCGAGCCGTTGTTCGTCACCCTTGTAGCGCTCACTCCACTGCTCAGCCATGTGCTCCTTGATCTTGTCGTCCGGCATGTCTTTCAGCATTGCGAGCGTTTCTTTCTTCTCGGCGCGCATCTGCTTGCGGATCGCGACACCCTCAGGGTCGTCTCGGTAGGTCGTGCTGTAATGGATCGGCACGCCTTTGAAGCGGTCGTCCAGGAGGACCGTGGAGCATTTCATGTGCCCCTCGCCCTGTCCGCACGGTTCGCGCTCGGTATAGAGTCCCAGCGGTGTGTACTTCGTGCCTTCCTGGTCCATGCGTTTGAGCCAGTCGAGCAGATGCCTCTCCGAGTGGCGCGGTTGAACGCCCGGCAGCTTTTGATTGGCAGGAACCGATGAATCCACTACATAGGTGACTTCGTGGTCCGGCGGCGGGCCCTGTACTTCGAGGACCGCGAAGTTCTTGCCGCTGAAATCCGGTCCGTTGCGCCTGACTTTTCCTGCCTCGTCGGAGGGGAGCTTGTTGAAAGACGCCTTCTTGAAGAGTTGGTTGACCGCCATTCGGTGCAGTCGTACGCCCAGTGACTCCTTGGACATCTTGGCGCCCCGGTCGGGTGTTTTCGGAGCCGGGTCGCCCTCGTTCTCACCTCGATAAGGGCGGCTGATTCGCTCCGGGTTGACGCCGACGCTGTGCTCCTTGTGGAAGGAGAGGCCGAGCCGGGCAAGCGAAGCCACGACTGCCTGCTGCTCTCCTCGCGAGAGTCGATCGAACCCTTCCAGATGCTGGCTGAGCTGGGCCCTGGTGAAGCTTCGCGGGCCGTCGGGGTGGGGGTGCGGACTGTCTCCGGAAGTCGCCCGCAATACGTTCGTGAGTTGCCCCGACTCCGCCCACCGGTGCAGGCGGTCATGAACCCGGTCCAGCTCGACCCTGTAGACGTCCCGGTTGTCGCGCAGTGTGTCCTGCAGTGCGTCGGGCTCGATGCCGTATTCCCTGGAGCCGGAGTCCTCCGGATGCTCATGTGTGCGAGAGGTGTCGCTGTCCGGGCCCTCCTCGGTGATCCGGCGGCTCTCGTCCGAGGTGTCACTGTCGCCGCGGTCGTGCGGATCGGTGTAGGGGTGATCGTCGGAGTTCTTCTTGGGGCTGTCCTGGGCGGAACCGGAGTCCGCAGGGTTCTCGCTGTCGCCGTTGGTCTTTCCACCGGGCTCTTCCGGCGTTCGGTGATCGGGCCTGTCGACCGGGGGGGAAGTGTGCTGTTCCTGGTCGGACGTTCGACCCGGAGTGATCGAATCGGTGACCGGGTCGCCCGGGGACGCATGAGGGGCGGGATCGGTCGTGTCGGGTCCGGACGTGTTCGTTGCGTCGGTACGCGGCGTGCTGTCCGGCGCCGGAACGGCGTCCTTTGCGGGGGGCGTCTCCCGGTCGCGTGCGTTGTCCAGGCTGCTCTCGGCGTCGGAACGCGTCGGGCTGGAGTCGGGGGCACGGGTGGTGTCGGACGACTCACCCGTCGAAGGTGTCTCGGGCCGCGGCGAGTCGGCATGGGAGGGACCCTCGTCGGCTCGGCTGCGGTCGTCGGCATCGGCGACCGACTGGTCGTCCGTGGGTTTCCCGGCGTCCGGCTGGGCGGAGTCCGGGTTGGGAGCATCAGAGGATTCGGCGGACGGATCCGTAGCGGTGGTGGTCTGGGTTTCGCCGTCTGGCAGTGGGGTGTCGGTCTTCTGCTGGGAGGTCTCCGCAGCCTCTTGGGAGGCATCGGCTCCGTCTTGAGAGGAGTCCGTACCGTCCTCGGAGGTCTCCGAGTGGGCCTGGCTGGTGTCGATCGGGTTCCGGTCGGCGTCCAGCGGGATGTGCCAGACGTGCTCGGCGTTGTCGATGTGTATGGGGTCATGGCTGACCTGCCCGGTCTGGGTGTCGATCCAGATGATGTCGCCGTGGTGGTTGACGGCGTTGAAGGCGTGGCCTCCTCCGCCGGGCCAGTCGACCTGGACGATGGCCGCTGAGCCGTGGCCGGCTTGCTGGAGCGTGTTGGCGATGTTGTTCGCGGTGTCGGGGTTGTTGCCCGGGCCGGCGTAGGTGTGGGCGGCGCCCGTCCAGCGGATCTGGTTGTCGTTCGCGTTGTTCTCGGGGGACCAGACGTCGGGGTTGCCGTGTTCGTCGGTGTCGAGGGTGCGGGGGGCCGATACCTGGGGGTTTCCGTACCAGGTCTCCAGGAACGAGCGGGAGCAGTCGGCGCAGTTGTTGCTGCGTCCGGGGACGGTGTTGCCGCCATCGTTCTGGAGTTGGGACCAGTGACCGAAGGGGTCCGGGAAGCGTTGCGGGGTGCCGTCTTCGTCGTGCGGCACCGCGTCGACCAGCGCCAGCTGATCGGCGGGGTCGGGTTCGGACAGGCCTCCCGGGTAGTGGTCCAGGTCGGCGCGAATGTCCTCCAGGCTGTCCTGCTGCGGGTGTTGCTGATGATTCGGGGTGCCGGGAGTGGCCTGGGGGGAGCCCGGGTGGTGCGGCGTGGCAGGCCCTGCCGAGTGCGGCGGTGAGGCCGAGGCGCTCGGGGTGTGGACGGGGGTGTGGATCGGGACCGCCGTCACCTGGTGATGTTGTTGTTGCTGTTGCGGGTTGTTGGACGGTGCGTTCTGCGACGGCGTGTTCGGCTGTGCGGCAGGCTGCTGTGGCGCGTTGGGGGTGCGAGGCCTGCTGCCCGCGGGCTCGTGGGGCGGCCTGCTGGGAGCGGAGCCGGTGTCGGTGCCCGGCCGGTTCTGGGCACCGGGCGTGCCGGGTGTGCTCTGGACGGTGGGGCTGGCGGCGGGGCCGGGCGCGGTTGAGGAGTTCGGGGTACGGCTGCTCGGTGTCGAGGAGTTCGAGGTGCCGTTGCTCGGTGTCGATCCTCGCTCGGATCCGGTGCCGGTCGAGGGGGACGGCGTCGTCGCGGAGGTGTTCTGGCCCGGAGTGCGGGTAGGGGTGCTGCCGGCCGGGTCCGTGGTATCGCGGGGGGCGGTGCGGTCCCCCGGAGTGGTACCGGAAGTGTTGCGCGGCGTGGTGCCGTCGCCCGGGGGCGTGGTGCGGGGGGTGGTGCCGTCGCCCGGCCTCGTGCCGGGGGTGTCGCGAGGCGACGTGCGGTCCCCCGGAGTGGTACCGGAAGTGTTGCGGGGCGTGGTGCCGTCGCCCGGGATCGTGGTGCGGGGGGTGGTGCCGTCGCCCGGCCTCGTGCCGGGGGTGTCGCGAGGCGACGTGCGGTCACCGGGCGTCGTACCAGGCGTGTTGCGCGGCGTGGTGCCGTCGCCCGGCGCCGTGCTCCCGGGCGTGCGCTGGGTCGGTATTCGGCCGTCCGCTGTGCCGGATACCCGGCCGTCCGCGGTGCCGGATGCCCGGCCGTCGGCCGTGCCGGATGCCCGGCCGTCCGCGGTGCCGGATACTCGGCCGTCCGCCGTGCCGGATGCCCGACCGTCGGCCGTGCCGGATACCCGGCTGTCCGCCGTCGGGCCCGGAGTGCTCCGGGGTGTCGTCGGAGACGTGGGGCTCTGGGTGGAGGCAGGTCCGGTGGCCGTGGAGGAGGACGTACTGGAGGCACTGGCGGAAGGAACCCTCACCCCACCCGAGTTGGCGGTCGGGCTGCTCGGGGTCGCGGCGGGCGAGGCATTGCTGGA
This sequence comes from Streptomyces sp. NPDC107546, assembly GCF_055639175.1. Lineage (NCBI taxonomy): Bacteria > Bacillati > Actinomycetota > Actinomycetes > Kitasatosporales > Streptomycetaceae > Streptomyces > Streptomyces sp. NPDC107546. Next base: position 226,193 of record NZ_JBVKBA010000012.1, read on the forward strand.
CGTACTCCCGCCCTGGTGCGAACCGGCCACACCGCCCGTCGTGGAAGGCGCGACAGGAGGCGTCGGGATGGCCGAGACGCCATCCACACGGCCCCCGCCTCCGGTGGCCGCAGGGGACGGATCACTCGTCGTCGGTGTGGGTGCGGCACTGGAGTGGGTGGGGACGCTGGCGGCCAGGCTGTCGATCGACGTGCCGATTCCGCCGCCGCTGCCGCCTTCCGCCGGGGATGCCGTGCCGCTGGAGGAGGCGTGGCTGGGTGCGGCGTGCGGTGTCGGTGAGGAGATACCGGCCGGGGAAGAGCCGCCGCCGGTGCCGGTGGGGCCTGACGTGCTGGGAGCGTCGGTCGAGCCGGTGGTGTCCGGAGCGCTGTGCGATGGTGCGCTGAGTGCGGGATCGTCGAAGTCGGACAGTGACGTCGTATGCCTCGGGGTCGGAATGTCCGAGGTGGAAGGATTCTGCCCGGGGTCCGACCCGGAGTGGTCGGAGTCGGGGCCCGCACCCAGATCTGGCGTGCCGATGTGAGTGCCGCCGGTGTCGGCGGATATCCCGCCACCTATGTTCGTGCCGGGGCCGCTGTCCGAACGCGTCGACGGCGAGGAGTCCGACCCGGACGAGTCGGAACCGTTGGAGCCGGAGTGGGAGTCGGCGGAGGACGAATCTGAGGAGGGCGAATCGGAGGACGAGGAGCTGGAGGACGAGTCGGAGGAGTTGTTCGAGGATGAGTCCGAATCCCCATCGCTCCCGGACGAGCCGGAATCCCCGGCACTGTCGCTCGAGCCGTCCCGGCCCTCACTCCCAGACGCCTCATGCCCGTCGATGCGGCTGTCGATGGCGTGGTGGGCGCGGTGGCCGGCCTTCTCGCCCAGGCTGTCGCGCACGCCCTCGGCGAGGGTCTGTGGGGTCTGCTTGATGGCGTCCCAGGCGCTGTCGGTGCCCTTTTTGACGGTCGTGGCGAGGTCGTAGCCCTCCTGGGCGCCGAAGCCTACGTTGACCGTCTGGCGGATCAGGTCGGTGATGATCGCCTCGATCATGGAGATCGCAGGCTCCTTCATCGCCTCTACGATCGCCTCCAGCAGTGCTTCTTTGAGTTCGTCGAGGAGGCGCCGCACGATGAGCCGGGTGGCCTGGGTGGCGCCCAGTGCGCCGACTTCGGACAGGCCGAAGGTGAAGGGGGCGGCGGCTTGGGCGGCGGCGATCTCGATGGCCAAGGCGATCAGCTGGGCGATCACCGCCCACTTGGCGAACTCGACGAGGTAGGCGCAGGCCTCCAGCACGGTCGCGATGATGTAGGCGGCCTGGGCGGCGTTGGCGAGGTAGCCTCCGGAGCCGCCGCCGTCGAACTTGGCGTAGACCTTGGTGAACGCGTCGATCGACTCGCCGGCGTTGTGGGCGACCACCTGGCGGGCGCTGGCGTTCGCCGCGGTGTGCAGTTCGGTGACGTCGTCGCCGAACTTCCGCCACAGGGCGGCGCACTCCTTGAGCTTGTCCTCGTCTGCCGTCGGCCAGCGGTAGCCGAGCATCTCGAGAACCCATTCGAGCTCGTCCGGCAGCATCATCGACACAGCAGAAAGCACCCCCGTCAGCCGACGCGGCCGTACAACTCCCTCATCCGTCAAGGGAAATCACACAGGAGTACAGCCGCTGGCAAAGTTTACGGAATCACCCACCGGCGACTTCAGGCATCGCTGTCACAAATCCGTTGCAGGTCCTGACGGTTGCTTCGACATGCGCGACCGCCAACCGCGCGCATCGGCGAACCGTCCGCGGCCCACCGCCCGCCCCCGCTCCTGCTGACGGCGGCCGGAGGCGGGGCGCGCCCGAAGGGTCGGACCCCGGTGGAGCACAGCGTGTCAGTCGGCCCCTGCCGGCACCGGTCAGACGAAGTAGCTGACCAGGAAGGACACCCCGGCTCCCACGATCCCCACGCCGATCATCCCGAGCAGGACCGGACGCGTCACCCCCCGCCCCGCCGCCTCCCACGCCTCGTCGTACGAGACGCGGCTCTGGCCGAACGGCGCGTATCCCGTGGCCAGGCAGAAGACGCCCAGGCCGGTGAGGACCCATCCGCCGAAGAAGGCCCCGAAGAAGCGCCAGGCGCGGTCCATTCCGCCCTGGACATAGTCGCCGTTCCCCGAGGTGGCCGTCGTCGGCGCGTCCGTCTGCTGCACCGCCAACTCGGTGCCCTCCGCGTACCTATGCCTGACCTGCACCGCCGCGACCGCGTCCTTGCTCGTGCCGCCGTCGGAGACGAACGTGCCCTCGCAGCGGACGGGGCGGCGGTTCTTGTGACTGCTCCGCGAGGCGTTGTTCGGGTGGCTCACCTGGCACTGCTTCACGGTCAGGGTGCCGTGCGTGCCGGCCCAACCCGCCAGGTACGCCCCCTCGTACGCCCCCCACCCGCTCAGGGCGAGGCCGGCGAGCAGGAAGACCAGACCACCCCAGCGCCCGAGGCGGCCGAAGGCCCTGCCGACGAGACCGGCGGCCGGGGAGCGGTCGGTTCCTTTGTCCTTTCCCGTGCTGTGCGTCTGAGCCATGACGTCGAAGTCCTTCTCCTCTTCGGCGGATTGGGGGGTCAGCATGGCATCCACCGGTTACGCGAGATACTTCGGGTGTCCGAGGAACGAGGGCAGCGAGGAGAAGCGACATGGCCAGGCCCCCCGAGAACTCACCGACCCCCTATGGCTCTTCGCAGGACCGCGGGGTGCTGGACGAGGCGCTCGAACCGGAGCAGATACGTTCGCTGAACTCCGCCCTGCGCAAGCTGTCCGAGAGGGACAACGTCGGCAAGGACATGCAGGACGCGGCGAAGCGGTTGCTCTCCGGCCGGCTCGCCCTGCGCGACGCCCTGGACGACCCCGCAGTGGCGCGCGCCCTGGGCGGGGGCCTGGCGCCCTTGCGCGGCCAGTGGGAGTCGCTCTCCGAGGAGGAGCGCGAACAGATCAGGCACGGGGAGCCGCTGACGAGCGGTGAGCCGTCCTCGGGGCAGGCCGAGCCGAGGGGCTCGGCCGACGAGGGCTCGCAGTCGAGGAGGAAGAGCCAGGGGCGGCACAGCGGCGGGTTCTCGCTGTACTGATCCCGTGCCGATCACTGGCGCTGTCTGCGGTACAGATCGATGGCGGCGGGGTTCGGGAAGTTGGGGACGGTGACGGTCTCGCCGGTCTCCTTGGAGACGACGATCTTGCTGCCGCCGGGAGGAGCGGGCTGGGGCCGTCCGGCGGCGTCGGTGACCGGCGGGAACTCCGCGTACACCAGGTATCCGACGTCGAATTCCTCGACGCGCAGCTGGGCGGGCGTGCCGTCCGGCAGCCTGGGCTGTGCGTACCGGCTGCGGACGATGTCGAGGGCCTGTTCGGCGGTGGTCGGTGGTGCCGGGCTGTCCGATGTCACGGTTGCTCTCCTCGTTCTCTCAGTTGTCTCAGGTCTCTCAGTGAGGATCTCCGGAGGCCGCTCAGAACAACCCGTGCCACATCTGCTCGACGATCAGTGACCACCAGGTGTCGGCGTTGGCCAGTGCGGACGCGTCGACGGCCACCAGCTGCTCCTGCAGTGCCGCCACCTCCGCGCCCGCCGCGACCGGGTCAACGCCCCGCATCCGCTGCCGTACGGTGGCCAGCAGCGCCAGGGAACGGGCGAAGGCGGCCGCCGAGACGTTCACGTAGCGAGCCTCGGCCGTGACCGGGTCCACGGCCCACAGGGCGCCGAGGCCGTCCGGCTCCGTCGTCCCGGGCACGCACTGCACCGCGATGACCGCGACGCCGTCGAAGCCGATCCGGGCCAGGTGGGCCAGGGCGCCGATCTTCTCCTCGCCCGCAGGGCTGCGGCGCTCGCGCAGGTTCCTGGCGACGTCGGTGAACAGGCCGCCGGCCGGAGCGGCGTCGGGCCGGTCCGCGGTGAAGAAGAGGGGTAGGTCGGCGGGGAGCCCGGCCCAGGTCAGCGTCGACCTGGTGGCGTCGGGCAGGGGGCTGTCGGCGACGTCGTCGGCGTCGTAGCGCCGTACGCCCTCCTGGCCGAAGATCTCCACGAGATGGCGGCCGAGGGCCACGTCACGCATAGGCTCCGCGGGCGCGACCCGGGCGGGAACCGGGAGACGGTGCGGGCGGGGCGGCGGCTCCTGGCCGGCGACCCGGTGCAGCATCTCGACCTGCTCGACCAGCGCCGCGACGCCCTCCGCGCGCTCCTCGGGACGGGCTCCGTAGGTCTGCGAGCAGGAGAGTTGGGCGTTCGGGAAGGAATTGAGGAGTTCGGCCGTGTAGCCGCCCGGGAGCAGGCTGGGGCGCAGGTCGGTGTGGACGGCGACGACATTGTCGACGGGCACGTTCATCCGCCGCAGCTCGGCCCAGCACTGGTACTCGGCGGGCGGCAGGCCCGGGGCCGAGTTGCGGAAGAGGGTGGTCTCCTCGCCGCCCGCCGGGTCGACGTAGGTGAAGACGGCGGTGTTGCCCGGGCCGGTGACCGGACGGGCACCCTCGGACGCGTTGGCGCCCTGTACCGCCGCCTGCTCCTGGCTGGTCAAGGGGAGGCTCCTTCGAGATCGCTGGTCCCACGGGTGAGGACGGGGTGTGGTTACGGGTGGGAACGCGGTGTGGCTACGAGGCTAGCGCCGCGTCGGTCGGGTGGATGCGCAGGGCCTTCGCCCCGCGCTCGGTGGCCACGAGGAGGATTCCGTCCGGGGAGAGGTCGGCGGCGGTGAAGGGCGAGTCGGAGATCGACGCGGCCACGACCTCCTCCTTCCGGTGGGGGCCGGCACCGCCGGGACCGGCAGCTCCGGCGGCACCGTCGACGCATCCATCTCGTCGAGCGGCAGCCGCTTGCGGAAGACCGGCTCGCACAGCATCAGGAACCCGGTGAGCAGCCGCGAACGGCCGCTGCCGGAGCTGCCGGTGAGCGCCACCACGCGTGGAGCTCCGGGGGCGGCCGCGCGCCACGCGGCGAGCGCGCGCAGTACGGTGGTCCGGCCGCCTATGTGGGGGTGCGGTGCGCAGCCCTCGGTCGAACCGGTCATGGGTCCCCGTCCTCCGCCATCACGGACGCCTTCGCCTGCGACGTCGATCCTAGGCGCCGATGGCCGGGAGCGGTTGAGTCTGCGGCCCTGGTGCGGACAGCCCCCTGGCCCGTGCGTCGGCCGGCACCTCGCTCCTGGTTGAGGGGATTGTCGGCGGTGGGTGCCTCGCCACGGGGAGTAAGACGGAGAGCGTGGGGCGCGAGGTCTTCCTGCAGTCCGAAGCCATTTTCGGCGGCGCCGACGTGGCGCCCGCCGAGTTCGCCTCCTGGCTGCACTTCGCGGCGAAGGCGACCGGCCACGGGGAGTACGCCGACCGGATCGGACCGCCGCCCGGGCCCGGGCCGGCACAGCGGCGGCCCACGGGCCCGCTGACCGCGGCAACGTTCACCGGTCAAGGAGCGGGGTCGGGTGCGTGCTTCCTGACTACGAGTCCCTCATGCCTCCTGGCGGCGACGCAGGTGGTGCGGCCCCGTCGGCATCTCCACCTGACCGTCGTACTCGGCGGTCGTCTTCCGCCAGATGTCCACCTCGTTGGCCTCGTTCTGCTCGTGAGCCACGCCCATCTTGGTGAAGGCGATCCCCATCCCCGCGATCCGCTCCGCCAGGCTGCCCATCGACTGGTACATGCCGTCGCGCAGCCCCTCGTAGGCGACGCCGAACTTCTCGCCGATGTCGTCGTCACCCCACGGCGGGGTGTCACCCTGCTCCAGCTTGGTCAGCCCGTCCTGCAGGCTCTTCACGGCCTTGGCGAAGTTCTGGCCGACCGTGAACATGTTGAAGCCCTCGGTCTTGAGGACCTTCGGGTCGGAGTCCATGTAGTCCGACGACACAACTGCCCCCCGTGGCTGGCGTTTTCGTTGGCAACGCCACCTTAGCGGGTGATGCGCCCGCAAGAGAGGGGGGCGGTACCCGCATGGGTACCGCCCCCCTCCGGCTGCCGCGGCCGACCCTCAGAACCGAGCCGGCAGCCACCCCGTCTGGATCAGCTGCCCACCGCGCCGCCGGGTGTGGAAGTACCCGCGTCCGGGCGGAAGCTGCGACGGCGTGATGTTGCCGAGCAGCGCACCCTCCGTCCGGTCGCCGGACAGCACGATGCCCTGGGCGCCGAGCTCGCGCATCCGCTGCATCACCGGCTCGTACAGCGACCGGCTCGCACCGCCCGAGGCGCGCGCGATGATGACGCGCAGACCGATGTCACGGGCGAAGGGCAGGTACTCCAGGAGCGGGGACAGCGGGTTCATGCCCGTCGCCACCAGGTCGTAGTCGTCGATGATGACGAACGCGTCCGGGCTGCTGTACCAGCTGCGGTTGCGCAGCTGCTCGGGCGTGACGTCCGGGCCCGGCATACGACGGCTCATCGAGCCCGCCAGGCCCTCCAGCGTCTCCGACAGGGCAGGCGCCGACGCGCAATACCGCGACAGGTGGGAGTCGGGCACACCCTCCAGGTGGGCGCGCCGGTAGTCACCCATGACGATCTTCGCCTGGTCCGGCGTGTAGCGCTCGGTGATCTGCTTGATGAGCAGCCGCAGCACCGCAGACTTACCGGACTCGCTCTCACCGAACACGATGAAGTGCGGGTCCGTCTCGAAGTCGACGAAGACCGGCGCGAGCGACGACTCGTCGATGCCGATCGCGACACCGCGGTCCGGGTGCTCGAACCCCTTGGGCAGCCGGTCCGCCGACAGCATGGTCGGCAGCAGCCGCACCGCCGGCGCGTGGCTGCCCTGCCAGTTGTCGTTGACGCCCCGGACGAGGATCTGCGTCGCCTCCGACAGGTCCTCCGTCGCCGAGGAGCCGTCGACCCGCGGCAGCGCCGTCATGAAGTGCAGCTTGTCCAGGCTCAGACCGCGGCCCGGCATGGTGGCGGGGACGTTCTGCGCGACCTTGCGGTCGATCTCCGACTCGGTCGGGTCACCGAGCCGCAGCTCGATGCGGTTCTGCAGCATGTCCTTGAGCGCGGGCCGCACCTCGGTGTAGCGGCTCGCCGTCAGTATCACGTGCACACCGAAGCCGAGACCGCGCGTCGCGATGTCCGTGACGGTCGCCTCGAGCAGCTCGTAGTCCGTCTTGAAGGACGCCCAGCCGTCGATGACGAGGAAGACGTCTCCCCAGGGCTGGTCGGGCAGCAGACCCGCGGCCCTGCGCTGCCGGTACGTCTGGATCGAGTCGATGTTGTTCGCGCGGAAGTACTCCTCGCGCGCGTTCAGGATGCCCTCGACCTCGCTGACCGTGCGGCGCACCTTCTCGGCGTCGAGCCGGTTGGCGACCCCGCCGACATGTGCCAGCTCCTCCATCGCGATGAGACCGCCACCACCGAAGTCCAGGCAGTAGAACTGCACCTCGGTGGGCGTGTGGGTGAGGGCGAACGACGAGATGAGCGTGCGCAGCAGAGTCGACTTGCCGGACTGCGGGCCGCCGACGAACAGACCGTGGCCCGCACCGCCCGAGAAGTCCCGGTACAGCACGTCGCGGCGCTGCTCGAACGGCTTGTCCACCAGCCCGACCGGCACGTTGAGCCGGCCGAGCGCCGTGTACTCGGGCGCGGTCAGGCCGCGCTCCGGAGTGACGGCGAGCTGGGGGAGGAGCTGTTCCAGCGAAGGAGCCTCGTCGAGCGGGGGCAGCCACACCTGGTGGGCCGGCGGTCCCTGGTTGACCATCCTGCTCACGATGACGTCCAGGACGGTGTCGGCGAGCGCGTCGTCCACCCTCTCGTCTGCGTCCGGTTCCTCGACCACCGGCTGAGGGGGAAGCGCCACCTGCCCCGCCGTGAACAGCGCGGGCCGCAGCTGGGTGGAGCGGTTGACCCGGGACGGGCCCTCGCCGTGGTAGGGCCCCGACACGTACGCGGCCTTGAAGCGGACCATGGTGTCGGTGTCGTACCGCAGATAGCCGGAGCCGGGGATCGACGGCAGGTGGTAGGCGTCCGGGACACCGATCGCCGTACGGGACTCGGCGGCGGAGAAGGTGCGCAGACCGATCCGGTACGACAGATAGGTGTCCAGACCCCGCAGCTTGCCCTCCTCCAGGCGCTGCGAGGCGAGCAACAGGTGCACACCCAGCGAACGGCCGATACGGCCGATCTGGATGAACATGTCGATGAAGTCCGGCTTCGCGGTGAGGAGCTCGGAGAACTCGTCGAGCACGATCACCAGTGAGGCCATCGGCTCGAGAGCGGCACCCGCCGCCCTGGCTTTCTCGTAGTCGTGCAGATTGGCGAAGTTGCCCGCCGTGCGCAGCAGCTCCTGGCGGCGCTGCATCTCACCTGTGATGGCGTCGCGCATACGGTCGACGAGCGTGAGGTCGTCCGCGAGGTTGGTGATGACGGCCGCGGTGTGCGGCATGTCCGCCATACCCGCGAAGGTCGCACCGCCCTTGAAGTCCGCGAGGATGAAGTTCAGCGTCTCCGAGGAGTGTGTCACCGCCAGACCGAGCACCAGCGTGCGCAGCAGTTCCGACTTGCCGGAGCCGGTCGCGCCGACGCACAGGCCGTGCGGGCCCATGCCCTCCTGCGAGGCTTCCTTGAGGTCGAGCATGACCGGCTCGCCGTTCTCGCCGACACCGATCGGCACCCGCAGCCGCTCGTGCAGCGTGCGCGGACGCCAGGTGCGCGAGACGTCGACGGACCCCGCGTCGCCGATGCCCATCAGGTCGGTGAAGTCCAGGTTGGACAGGAGGGGTTCGCCCTCCTCCGCCGAGCCGACCCGGAAGGGGGCGAGCTGCCGGGCCAGCGACTCGGCCTGCGCGTCGTTCAGCACGTCGGGCTTGCCGGAGTACGCGGACTCGTGGCCGACGAACAGCCGCATCCTGCCCGGCTTCACATAGACCGTCAGACCCGCGCGCAAATCCTCCTCCAGCTCACCCGGAGCGATTTCGAGGAAGGTGACGCCCTGGAGCCCTTCGCTGCTGGCGAGTTCGGAGTCCGGCGGCACGGTGCCGCCGTCGAGGACCACGATCAGGTGGGGCTGGTCGTAGACGGGGTTCGCGTCCGGGTTCCAGCGGGGCCTGTCGTCCAGCTGGTCCGCCAGCGCCTCCTCCAGTTCCCCGAGGTCGTCGAAGAGCAGCCGGGCCGAGCCCGCACCGTCCTTGGCCTTCGGGTGCTGGCTGTGCGGCAGCCACTTGATCCAGTCCCAGTCCGCCGCCGCGGAGGGGTGCGCCACCACGGCGACCATCAGGTCCTCCGGCGAGTGCAGCGTCGCCAGCTGGGCCAGGGCCGCGCGGGCGTTGCCGTACACCGTGTCGGTGTCCCCGCACAGCGTCACGTGGTAGAAGGCGCGCAGCGAGACGGACACGGGCAGGTCGGACAGACTGCCGTGCGCGTCGAGGAAGGCCTTCATGGCCGCCGCGGTCAGCGGCTCCAGCTCCTCCTTGGGCGCGGTCTCCGGGGCCACGAGCGGGGTGTTCAGCTGCTGGGTGCCGAGACCGATCCGTACGGATGCGAAGTCCGCGTCGGTCGGGCGCCGCTCCCACAGGCGCTTGCCGTCGGCCGCCACCGCCCACAGCTGCTCCGGGTCGGGATGCTGGAAGAACTGACTGCGCCGCTGCAGGTCGGCGGTCTTGTGGACGTCTTTGCGGACCTGCTCGAGATAGCGGAAGTAGTCACGCCGGTCCTGGGCCATTCCGGCACCGCCGCCGCCCTGCCGGGACTTGGCGAACTGGGCGATCGCCATGGCCAGGGTCGAGGCCAGCATCAGCCCGCCGACCACCCTCATATAGGAGGGGAGGCCCGGCATGAAGAAGAAGCCGACGGAACCCAGCATGCCCATCATGGGCAGCAGGGTCATCAGCATGCTCTCTTCGCCCTCTCGGGGGATCTCGGGCGGCGTCTCGAGCCTGACCTCGCCGTCCGGGACGACCGGGGGCGCGGTCCGCGGCGGTCGTTTGATGATGACGACGCTCACCGATGCACTCATCCTTCGCGATTGATACGTCTTGGCACCGACGCCCCCGTGTACCGCGACATGTTCTTGTTCGCGCAGGCGTCGTTCGCGCAGGCGTCGATCCTACTGATGAGCCAAGTGCGCAAGGGAGCCAGGAGGATGGAGATGCCGAGGGGGTCCTGGGAGAAAAGGGGTGGGCGGGCCCTGCGCCCCCCGGCGCAACGGATATGGTGGCGCTCCGTGCCGTAGGAGCGGCGTGAGAGAGCCTTGTCCAACAGGGGGAACAACCAGGTGAGCACGGGGACTTCGACGGGTTTCTGCCGAATCACCATCGCAGCGCCGGACAGCCGTATCGATGTCGCGCTGCCGGAGGACCTGCCGATCCAGGACCTCTTTCCCGAGATCGTCAGGCTCTCGGGTCTGGTCCAACCGGACACCAGTCCCGTCGGCTACCACCTGGTACGCCGCGAGGGCCAAGTCCTCGACGCGAGCCGCTCGTTGCTCGAGCACCGGGTCAGGGACGGCGAGGTGCTGCTGCTGCGGACCTTCGCCGATTCGCTGCCGCCGGCCGTCCACGACGACGTGGTGGACGCGATCGCCGCCGCGGTCAAACAGGACATCCGCAGCTGGAACGACAACCTGATGCGGGTGGCCGGTCTCGTCGCCGGATCGCTGCTGCTGATCATGCTCGGCTTCGTGTTCTGGTTCGCGGACCCGATCCGGCACGACATGCACGGCCTTCAGGGAATCCTCGCCGGCGTGGTCGCACTGGCCCTGACCGTGCTCGCGGGTGTGCGGGCCCGGGTGTACGACGACCGCGGCAGCGCCGTCGCGCTCGGCGTCTCGGCGCTTCCGCACGCGCTCATCGCGGGCTCCGGCGTCATCCCCCAGGACGCGGGTCACGGCCCCGGCAGGATCCAGTTCCTCGTCGGCTGCGTGGCCGTACTGGTCTTCTCGGTCGTGCTGATCATGCTGCTGCCGCAGGGAGACGCCCCGTTCGTGGCCGCCGCGCTGGCCGCCGCGATCGGCACGCTCGCCGTGTTCTGCGGTGTGCTCACCGAGGCGGAGCCGCGCGAGATCGCCGCAGGCACCTCGGTCGTCGCACTCGCGGTGGTCGGCTTCCTGCCCGGATGGTCTGCCCGCTTCGCCAAGCTGCCGATCGGTTTCCGCAACCCGGAGGACCTGGCCAGGGCCCGTCGCGAGGGCCGGGACGGCGACCTCGAGGCGGTCGACGTCCAGCGCATCGTCGCCCAGACCAGCCGCGGCCACGAACTGCTGCTCGGACTGGTCGGCGGCTGCGCGGCCGTCATCATCGGCGCGGGTGGCGCGGTGCTCGGCTTCAGCGACAGCGGCTGGGCCCAGCTGCTCGCCCTCTGCACCGGTCTCGCCGCGATGATGCGGGCGCGCCTCTTCCGGTACACCGCCCAGGTGACGTGCCTGTTCGTGGCCGGTGTCGTCACCCTGGGTCTGCTGGTGCTCGGCCTCGCGATCTCGCCCCCGGCCGGGATCGTCCTCGAACTGCTCAAGGGCAACTCCGGCCCCGTCGACATCAGGACCCTGTGGCTCGGCGCCTCCGTCGCGGCCGGGGTGCTGCTGCTGATCGCGATCGCCCTGATCGTGCCGCAGAAGGGACTCTCCCCCTTCTGGGGCCGCATGCTGGACCTCGCGGACTCCCTGGTGCTGCTCTCCCTGGTCCCTGTCTGCCTGGCCGTCCTCGACGTCTACAGCAAGGTGCGCGGCGGGGTGTGACGACCACTCGGCGGCGCGAGGGCTCTCCGCCGTCGCGCCGGCTCTCGGCCCGGCCGAGGTGGCAGAGGCGGTATTCGCCGCCCCCGTGCAGCGGTGCATGCACGGGCGACAGCCGGTCGTGGCCGTCGCCCAGGTCGGCGCTGGGCAAAGGATCCGACAGCGTCGCCTCCTGAGCCGGTAAACGTCGCCTCTCGTGGATCACTCTCCTGGGTACCGTCGTGATCACGTAGGCGACGACGAGGGAGCGGGATGAGTCAGTTCGGTGTCGATCCCGACACGCTGACAGACCTTGCGGGCAAGTTCGACCGGGAAGCGAGAGGGCTGGCCGCGCCGATCGAGAACTTTGCGGCGAGCGCGTCCGAGGTCGGGGCGGCGTTCGGCCTGCTGGGCGCCTGCGACGGCGCGGCGGAGAAATATCAGAAGCTGCTGACCAGCACCCTCAAGGCGCTCGGGCACCTGCCCGGGGTGCTCGGCAGCGACGGCGACCGGCTGCGCATCAACGCCGCCAACTACAGGGACTCCGACCAGGCGGCCATCCGCCACCTCCACGCCGCGACCCGGCCGGCAGGCGGCCCGGCGTGAGCATCAACGGCTGGATCGACGGCAAGGTCCTGGAGATCCTCCAGGCGTGCGGGGTGGAGCTTCCTGGTGGTGACGGCGCCACACTCCGTTCGATCGCCCGTGCCTGGGACACCATGGGCACCGAGCTGACAGAGGTCGTGCACGCCCTCGACGTCGCTGTCGAGGGCGTCGACAAGCAGGGCTGGCACGGTGAGGCCCGCGACGCCTTCGAGAAGCACTGGGGGGAGCAGGAGCGCGTCATCAAGGACGTCGCGCACAACTTCCACCAGGTGGCCGACGGGCTGCGGGCGTACGCCGACGAGATCGACAGGATCAACGAGGAGATCATCGACATCTGCGTCGAGATCGCCGAGATGGAGGTGGCCGGCGCGGCGCTGTCCTTCTTCACCGGTTTCCTGTCCGACCTCGTCGCGAACACGGCCGTGGCCGCGCGGGTCGCCAGGATCGTCGACCTGGTGAAGCTCTTCACCTCGGCCGCCGAAAAGGTGGCCGCCCTCATGGAGCGATTCGGCGCGCTCACCGAGGAGGGCGCTGCCGCGCTGGCCCGGATCCTGTCCAAGGTGGCTCAGTTCAGTGCGAAGGTCCTCACCAAGGGCGCCGAGAGCTTCGTCACGAACTTCGTGGCGGACTCGGGCAGCATGATGGCCAACCAGGCCGTTCACGGTCAGCCCGTGACCGTGGGAGACGACCTCGCCGCCGGGGCCTGGGCCGCCGGTGGGACGGCTGTGTTCACCGGAGGCGGGGCGGCACTGGCGGACACCGCGGGGCTGACCGGGGTGGCGGGCGATGTACTGAGGGGTGACGGCCTGCTCGGCACCACGGTCAACGGCGCAGCGGGCAACGTCGCGGGTGGTCTCACGGCCGATGTCGCCAACGACCAGGACCCGTCGACGATGGGCCAGGACGCTCTCACCAACGCCGCGACCGGTGCCTTCGGCAACGCCCAGAACCACGGCGTCAACCATGCCCTGGAGCAGCATGGAAGCCTCGGTGGCGAAAACCTCAGCGACCGGGGCAGGCTCGCCGACAACGCGTTCAAGAACACCGTGGGCACCACCTTGAACACGGGCGTCTACGCTGCAGGCTCCGGCATCGAGTCGGACATCCAGGACCTGGCCAAGGACGAGTGAGAGCTGCCGACGAAGTGGGACTTGCGGCGACCTGGACCCCGAACCCGGACCACCCGGCTACCTGGAGCGGCTTCTTCCTGGCAGTTCTCGGGGTCGCCGGGTGTCTGGTCGTCATGGCCGGTGTCGCCGTGACCATTGCCCTGTGGCGCGTTGAAGGCCCCAGGAAGTGGGGCAACTACGTCATCGGACCGATGATCGTCGCCGTCGGCCTCGTCGCCACGGGCTTCGGCTTCCGGCTGTTGTGACCCCGCGGGTCCGGGGGGCCCGGCGGCCGGTCCTGGAGCGGCTGACCACGTGACCGACGCCGACGGTCCGACGCCCGCCCCACCTCTGCCGGACCCGGGCCGGGACACCGCTGCCCGGCTGGTACGCTGTGTGACGGCCGTATGTGTACGCGCCTCCGGTTTCCCCTGGAGGACGCGCCCAGCGGATCCCCGCCTCCCGAGTCGTGGAAGTTCCCCTGAGATGAAGACCAGGGGCACTCGGTGGCAGCTGAAGAAGACTACGAGGAGTACGCGTGTCGCTCGACGCCGCTACGAAGAAGCAGATCATCGCCGAATTCGGTACCAAGGAGGGTGACACCGGCTCCCCCGAGGTCCAGGTCGCTCTGCTGTCCCGTCGGATCTCCGACCTGACCGAGCACCTCAAGACCCACAAGCACGACCACCACTCCCGTCGTGGTCTGCTGATCCTGGTCGGTCAGCGCCGTCGCCTGCTGCAGTACCTGGCGAAGAAGGACATCCAGCGCTTCCGTGCGCTGGTCGACCGCCTGGGCATCCGCCGCGGTGCGGCGGGCGCCAAGTAAGACGCCTGAAGGGAGCGGTTCCCATACGAAGGGGGCCGCTCCCTTTGCTGTACGTGCGGACTGTCACCACCGCTTTGTAGTGTGGTAACACAACACAGGACGTACGACACCGTGTGAGGGGTACCTGGAAGCACCAGGCGGCACCGCACACACCGAACGAGGAGGAGCGCACCTCGCCGCCGCCGGTCCTCGGTAGTGGCCCCCGGGGAAGAGAACCCCGGGTGCTTCGATCGAAGACCGGCCCGCACCAGACGGAGCGCTTCTCCGCCACCGTCCCCCTGCCACACGGGCAGCCGGGGACGAAGACGAGGAGAAAACGCTAGTGGAGAACGAGACCCACTACGCCGAGGCCGTCATCGACAACGGCTCCTTCGGCACCCGCACCATCCGCTTCGAGACGGGCCGCCTGGCCAGGCAGGCCGCCGGCTCCGCCGTCGCCTACCTGGACGACGACACGATGGTCCTTTCGGCCACCACCGCGTCCAAGACCCCCAAGGACCAGCTCGACTTCTTCCCGCTGACGGTCGACGTCGAGGAGCGGATGTACGCGGCCGGGAAGATCCCCGGTTCCTTCTTCCGCCGTGAGGGCCGCCCCTCCGAGGACGCGATCCTCACCTGCCGACTCATCGACCGCCCGCTGCGCCCGTCCTTCAAGAAGGGCCTGCGCAACGAGATCCAGGTCGTCGCCACGATCATGGCGCTCAACCCCGACCACCTGTACGACGTCGTGGCGATCAACGCCGCGTCCGCGTCCACGCAGCTGGCCGGTCTGCCCTTCTCCGGCCCGATCGGCGGCGTCCGCGTCGCGCTGATCAACGGCCAGTGGGTCGCCTTCCCGACGCACAGCGAGCTCGAGGACGCCGTCTTCGACATGGTCGTCGCGGGTCGTGCCCTGGAGGACGGCGACGTCGCGATCATGATGGTCGAGGCCGAGGCCACCGAGAAGACGATCAAGCTGATCGAGGGCGGCGCCGAGGCGCCCACCGAGGAGGTCGTCGCCGCCGGTCTGGAGGCCGCGAAGCCCTTCATCAAGGTGCTGTGCAAGGCCCAGTCGGACCTCGCCGCGAAGGCCGCCAAGCCGACCGCCGAGTTCCCGATCTTCCTCGACTACGAGGACGACGTCCTGGAGGCGCTGACCGCCGCCGTCCGCCCCGAGCTCGCCCAGGCGCTCACCATCGCCGGCAAGCAGGAGCGCGAGTCGGAGCTGGACCGCGTCAAGCAGCTCGCCGCCGAGAAGCTCCTGCCGGAGTTCGAGGGCCGCGAGAAGGAGATCTCCGCCGCGTACCGCTCGCTCACCAAGCAGCTGGTCCGCGAGCGCGTGATCAAGGAGAAGAAGCGCATCGACGGCCGCGGTGTCACCGACATCCGCACCCTGGCCGCCGAGGTCGAGGCCATCCCGCGGGTGCACGGCTCCGCGCTGTTCGAGCGTGGCGAGACCCAGATCCTGGGCGTCACCACCCTCAACATGCTCCGCATGGAGCAGCAGCTGGACACCCTCTCCCCGGTGACCCGCAAGCGCTACATGCACAACTACAACTTCCCGCCGTACTCCACCGGTGAGACCGGTCGCGTCGGCTCCCCGAAGCGCCGCGAGATCGGCCACGGCGCTCTCGCCGAGCGTGCGCTCGTGCCGGTGCTGCCCACGCGCGAGGAGTTCCCGTACGCGATCCGCCAGGTGTCCGAGGCCCTCGGCTCCAACGGTTCGACGTCCATGGGTTCGGTCTGCGCCTCCACCATGTCGCTGCTGAACGCCGGTGTGCCGCTGAAGGCCCCGGTCGCCGGTATCGCCATGGGTCTGATCTCCCAGGAGATCGACGGCGAGACGCACTACGTGACGCTGACCGACATCCTCGGCGCCGAGGACGCCTTCGGCGACATGGACTTCAAGGTCGCCGGTACGAAGGAGTTCGTGACCGCCCTCCAGCTCGACACCAAGCTGGACGGCATCCCGGCCTCCGTGCTGGCCGCGGCCCTGAAGCAGGCCCGTGACGCCCGCCTGCACATCCTCGACGTGATGATGGAGGCCATCGACCGGCCCGACGAGATGTCCCCGCACGCCCCGCGGATCATCACCGTCAAGATCCCGGTCGACAAGATCGGTGAGGTCATCGGCCCCAAGGGCAAGATGATCAACCAGATCCAGGAGGACACCGGCGCCGAGATCACGATCGAGGACGACGGCACGATCTACATCGGTGCCGCCGACGGCCCGTCCGCCGAGGCCGCCCGTGCCACGATCAACGGCATCGCCAACCCGACCATGCCGGAGGTCGGCGAGCGCTACCTGGGCACGGTCGTGAAGACCACCACCTTCGGTGCGTTCGTCTCGCTGCTGCCGGGCAAGGACGGTCTGCTGCACATCTCGCAGATCCGCAAGCTCGCCGGCGGCAAGCGCGTGGAGAACGTCGAGGACGTCCTCGGCGTGGGCCAGAAGGTCCAGGTCGAGATCGCCGAGATCGACTCCCGCGGCAAGCTCTCCCTCATTCCGGTGATCGAGGGCGAGGGCGACGAGGCCGACGAGGCGAAGGACGACACCGACAAGTGACGTCCCGTGGCTTCAAGGCGACGGCCCGCACCTCTTCGGAGGCGCGGGCCGTCGCCCGTACCCAAACCCTGATCAAAGGCGCGGGCGGCATCGGCACCGTCCGCAAAACCACCCTTCCGGGCGGTCTGCGCGTCGTCACCGAGACGCTGCCCTCCGTCCGCTCCGCCACCTTCGGCATCTGGGCGCACGTCGGCTCACGCGACGAGACGCCCGCGCTGAACGGCGCCACGCACTACCTGGAGCACCTGCTCTTCAAGGGCACGTCCCGCAGGTCCGCCCTGGACATCTCCTCCGCCATCGACGCGGTCGGCGGCGAGATGAACGCGTTCACGGCGAAGGAGTACACGTGCTACTACGCGCGCGTGCTCGACACCGACCTGCCGCTCGCCATCGACGTCGTCTGCGACATGCTCACCGGCTCGCTCATCCGGGAGGAGGACGTCGACGTCGAGCGCGGCGCGATCCTCGAGGAGATCGCGATGACGGAGGACGACCCGGGCGACTGCGTGCACGACCTCTTCGCGTACACGATGTTCGGCGACAACGCGCTCGGCCGCCCGGTCCTCGGCACGGTCGACACCGTCAACGCGCTGACCGCCGACCGCATCCGCCGCTTCTACAGGAAGCACTACGACCCCACGCACCTGGTGGTCGCCTGCGCCGGCAACGTCGACCACCAGAAGGTCGTACGCCAGGTGCGGGCCGCCTTCGAGAAGGCGGGCGCCCTCACGCGGACGGACGGCACGCCCATCGGCCCGCGCGCCGGTAGCCGTGCCATCCGCACCGCCGGGCGCGTCGAACTGCTGGCCCGCAAGACCGAGCAGGCGCACGTCGTCCTCGGCATGCCGGGCCTGGCCCGCACCGACGACCGCCGCTGGGCCCTCGGCGTGCTGAACACCGCCCTCGGCGGAGGCATGTCGTCCCGCCTGTTCCAGGAGGTCCGGGAGAAGCGGGGCCTGGCCTACAGCGTGTACTCGTACACGTCCGGCTTCGCCGACTGCGGCCTGTTCGGCGTGTACGCGGGCTGCAGGCCGAGCCAGGTGCACGACGTGCTCAAGATCTGCCGCGACGAGCTGGACCACGTCGCGCAGAACGGCCTGTCGGACGACGAGATCGCCCGCGCCATCGGCCAGCTCCGCGGGTCCACCGTCCTCGGCCTGGAGGACACGGGCGCGCTGATGAACCGTATCGGCAAGAGCGAGCTGTGCTGGGGCGACCAGATGTCGGTCGACGACATGCTGACCCGGATCGCGGCGGTCACCCCGGACGACGTCCGCTCGGTGGCGCGCGACATCCTGGGACAGCGGCCCTCGCTGTCGGTCATCGGCCCGCTCAAGGACAAGCAGGCGTCCCGACTGCACGACGCGGTCGCGTAACCGCCCGCGGTCACTGCGGTCGTCAACCACTCCGGTAAGGAAGCAAGAGAGATGAGCAAGCTGCGCGTGGCGGTCCTCGGCGCCAAGGGCCGGATCGGCGCGGAGGCGGTACGGGCCGTCGACGCCGCCGACGACATGGAGCTGGTGGCCGCCCTCGGCCGGGGCGACCAGCTGGAGACCCTCGTCGAGACGGGGGCCCAGGTGGCGGTGGAGCTGACCACTCCGGCCTCCGTCATGGGCAACCTGGAGTTCTGCGTACGGCACGGCATCCACGCCGTGGTCGGCACGACCGGCTGGACCGACGAGCGCCTCGCGCAGCTGAAGGGCTGGCTGGCCGAGTCCCCGCAGACCGGCGTCCTCATCGCCCCGAACTTCTCCATCGGGGCCGTGCTGACCATGAAGTTCGCCGAGGCCGCCGCCCCCTACTTCGAGTCCGTCGAGGTCGTCGAGCTGCACCACCCGAACAAGGTGGACGCCCCCAGCGGAACCGCCACGCGCACCGCCCAGCTCATCGCCGCCGCCCGCGAGAGGGCGGGCAGCGCCCCGCAGCCCGACGCCACGGTGACGGCGCTGGACGGCGCCCGCGGCGCGAACGTCGACGGCGTCCCGGTGCACGCCGTACGTCTGCGCGGCCTGCTCGCCCACCAGGAGGTGCTGCTCGGCGGGGAGGGCGAGACCCTGACCATCCGGCACGACTCGCTGCACCACAGCAGCTTCATGCCGGGCATCCTGCTCGGCGCCCGCCGCGTCGTGACCACTCCGGGCCTCACCTTCGGCCTGGAGCACTTCCTCGACCTGAAGTAGCGAGAAGCAGCAGCGATGCGCGCGAAGATCACCTATGCAGTCACGGCCGCCGTCCTGGTCTTCTACTTCGTCCTGGTCGGCAGCCGCGGCGTGCTCCTGATCGAGAACGGCACTCCCGTCACCGTCCCGTTCGGTATCGCGGTGCTGATCCTGCCGGTCATCGGGGTGTGGTTCCTGTGGCAGAACACCCGGTTCGTCCGCAAGGCGAACCGGCTCGCCGTCGAGCTCGAGGCGGAGGGCGGCCTGCCCGTCGACGAGCTGCGACGCACCCCGAGCGGCCGCATCGACCGCGACTCGGCCGACGAGGTCTTCGCCAAACGCAAGGCGGAGGCCGAGGCGGCCCCGGACGACTGGCGCACGTGGTTCCGCCTGGCGATCGCCTACCACGACGCCCGCGACACGCCCCGCGCCCGCAAGGCGATGCAACGGGCCATCGCCCTCCACGATGGCCGCACGGTCGCGCCCTGAGCACCGTCGGCTGTCCCTCTTGCCCCAGGGGCCCACACAGGCCCGCAGACGACCGAAAGGGCCGCCCCGCAGTCCGCGGGGCGGCCCTTATCCGTTCAGAGCCCGGGGACGGTCAGCCGCGCCCGAACTCCGCCGCCCACGCCTCCACCGTGTCCGCCGCCCGGTCGAAGGCCTCGGGGCGGGCCAGGAAGTCGGCGTTGTGGCTGGTCAGCAGGGTCTCTGCGGCGGGCCCGCCGCCCTGCCGTACGAGCACCAGCGCCTGACCCTGCACCGTGCGCGGCAGCCCAAGCCAGCGCACCGGCTGCTGCACCGTGCGTAGCGAGACGATCTGCTCCCACCGCACCGTACGCGTGTGGAGGAAACCCACTCGGCGCAGCCCGCGCGCGTTCACCCAGACGCCCATCCGCAACAGCCGCAGGGCCCCGGCGATGACGGCAAGCGCCACGCCGAACACCGTGCCCGCGCCCGAGGGAGTGCCGGTGAAGGCGATGACGACCGCCGCGAAGAGGACGTACGACGCCAACAGCAGCAGGAGCGCGGCCGTGCCCACCCGCCACGGGCCGGGCCGGTAGGGGCGGCGCCGGCGGTCCCGGTCGTCGTACGGCAGCGGCAGGTCCTCCGCCGCCTGGTCGGAAGCACGGTCGGCCGTCAGGAAGGGCAGGGGCACGGCTGATCCTCACTCGGTGCACGGGGCTGTGACCGGTGAGGCTATCGAGCCGTGTCCCCGCTCACCACCCTCGCGGGCCGACGGGGTGGCCCGTCCGCCTCTGCGGGTGACGGGGAGCGTCAGCGGCCGTTCGAGGCCACGGACTGCTGCGTCGCCGCCGGCGCCTGGTGCGACATGGCGGGCATGCCGATGACCAGGGAGCCCACCAGCCCGGCGACGATGGTCAGCCCCAGCAGCCAGCGCCCGGCCATCTCAGCGGCGGAGGCACGCCGGTGGGGCGGGGGAGTGACATTGCTGCGGAAGGAGCCGGCTTCGGCGAGGAAGGCGAACGGTACGGGTTCGCGCCGACGGGACATGGGGAGTTCTTCTCCTCTTGAGGCTCGTAGGGTCCGATGGATCAGCTGTCTGAAGACCGGGTGACGCGAACGAATCGCCGTCACCGACACAGACGAGCGGGTGCCCGAAAAGGTGCCCTGAATCACCGATTTCGCAGAACTTCGACGGGCTTCGCCGGCGAATGTCGCGGACCGGCACCGAACGCCCCGTTGTCAGCGCCGGGCCGTAAAGTGGGCGCCGCCCGAGCTTGTGATGGGAAGGACCTTCCACACCGTGACCGACACCCCCGCCGACGACCTCAAGCCCAGCTTCCGCAGCGACGTCACCGTCGAGCTGGTCAAGCACAGCGCGTCCGACTCCGACGTGCTGTGGGCCGCCCGCGTCTCCACCGCCGGCGAGCAGTCCCTGGACGAGCTGAAGAAGGACCCGGAGCGCTCCCGGGGCCTGATCAACTACCTGATGCGGGACCGACACGGCAGCCCCTTCGAGCACAACTCGATGACCTTCTTCATCAGCGCCCCGATCTTCGTCTTCCGCGAGTTCATGCGGCACCGGGTGGGCTGGTCCTACAACGAGGAGTCGGGTCGCTACCGGGAACTCCAGCCGGTCTTCTACGTCCCGGACGAGGCCCGCAAGCTCGTTCAGGAGGGTCGCCCGGGCAAGTACCGGTTCGTCGAGGGGACGCCGGCCCAGCAGGAGCTGGTCGGCCGCGTCATGGAGGACTCCTACCGGCAGTCGTACGAGGCGTACCAGGAGATGCTCGCCGCCGGCGTCGCCCGCGAGGTCGCCCGCTCGGTCCTCCCGGTGGGCCTCTTCTCCTCGATGTACGCCACCTGCAACGCGCGCTCGCTGATGCACTTCCTCGGCCTGCGCACCCAGCACGAGCTGGCGAAGGTGCCCTCCTTCCCGCAGCGGGAGATCGAGATGGTCGGCGAGAAGATGGAGGCGGAGTGGGCCAAACTCATGCCGCTCACGTACGCCGCGTTCAACGCGAACGGCCGCGTCGCGCCGTGAGGCACACCCGCGTGCCGGTCGGGGACAGAAGGGCCGGGTACAGATGTACGGGTCAGCCGAGCGAAGTGTCCGTATTGCGGCATTTCGCGAAGTTCATCTAGCCTGATCAAACGGACCCGGTACTGCTTGAACCCCCGAGCAGGCAGTACCGGGCTCCACCTTTGTCAGGACTTTTACCGACCCCCTAGGGCAGACCACGACCGACGCAGCGAGTAGCGTGTTATCCATGGCTCCGACCTCCACTCCGCAGATCCCCTTCGGGCGGATCCTCACCGCCATGGTCACGCCCTTCACGGCGGACGGCGCACTTGACCTAGACGGCGCTCAGCGGCTCGCCACCCACCTGGTGGACGCAGGCAACGACGGCCTGATCATCAACGGCACCACCGGCGAGTCGCCCACCACCAGCGACGCGGAGAAAACGGACCTCGTACGAGCCGTTCTGGAGGCGGTCGGCGACCGTGCCCACATCGTGGCCGGCGTCGGCACGAACGACACCCACCACAGCATCGAACTGGCGCGCGCGGCACAGAAGGCCGGCGCGCACGGTCTGCTGACCGTCACGCCGTACTACAACAAGCCCCCTCAGGACGGCCTCTACCGGCACTTCAAGGCCATCGCCGACGCCACCGACCTGCCGGTCATGCTCTACGACATCCCCGGCCGCAGCGGCGTCCCGATCAACACCGAGACCATCGTCCGGCTCGCCGAGCACCCGCGCATCGTCGCCAACAAGGACGCCAAGGGAGACCTCGGCCGCGCCAGCTGGGCCATCGCCCGGTCCGGCCTCGCCTGGTACTCCGGCGACGACATGCTCAACCTGCCCCTGCTCTCCGTGGGCGCGGTCGGTTTCGTCTCCGTCGTCGGCCATGTCGTCACGCCCGAGCTGCGCACCATGGCCGAGGCCTACGCCGGCGGTGACGTACAGAAGGCCCTGGAGATCCACCAGAAGCTGCTCCCGGTCTTCACCGGCATGTTCCGCACCCAGGGCGTGATGACCACCAAGGCCGCCCTCGCCCTCCAGGGACTGCCCGCCGGGCCGCTGCGCCCGCCCATGGTCGAGCTGTCCCCCGAGGAGACCGCCCAGCTCAAGATCGATCTTGCCGCCGGCGGGGTACAGCTCTGACAAGGACTTCACAACTGAATAGGCAGGACACACGTGCCTGCACCCCACATCGACAACTGCTTTTGCACGAACGTCATGCGCGCCACGTGCCCTACCGGTACGTGGCGTGTGTGGTGAGGAGAGTCTTTTGAGTCATCCGCATCCTGAACTCGGCCCGCCGCCGAAGCTCCCCGAGGGCGGCCTCCGGGTCACCCCCCTCGGTGGCCTCGGGGAGATCGGCCGGAACATGACCGTCTTCGAGTACGGAGGCCGTCTGCTGATCGTCGACTGCGGAGTGCTCTTCCCCGAAGAGGAGCAGCCCGGAATCGATCTGATCCTGCCGGACTTCTCGTCCATCCGCGACCGCCTCGACGACGTGGAAGGCATCGTCCTCACCCACGGCCACGAGGACCACATCGGCGGTGTCCCGTACCTGCTGCGGGAGAAGCCCGACATCCCGCTGATCGGCTCCAAGCTGACCCTCGCCCTGATCGAGGCGAAGCTCCAGGAGCACCGCATCCGCCCGTACACGCTGGAAGTCGCGGAGGGGCAGCGCGAGCGCGTCGGCCCCTTCGACTGCGAGTTCATCGCGGTCAACCACTCCATCCCGGACGCCCTCGCGGTCGCCATCCGCACCCCCGCCGGCATGGTGGTCCACACGGGCGACTTCAAGATGGACCAGCTGCCGCTGGACAACCGGCTGACGGATCTCCACGCGTTCGCCCGGCTGAGCGAGGAAGGCATCGACCTCCTCCTCGCCGACTCCACGAACGCCGAGGTCCCCGGCTTCACGCCGCACGAGCGCGACATCTCCAACGTGCTGCGCCAGGTCTTCGCGGGCGCCCGCAAGCGGATCATCGTGGCGAGCTTCGCCAGCCACGTCCACCGCATCCAGCAGATCCTGGACGCGGCCCACGAGTACGGCCGCCGGGTCGCCTTCGTCGGCCGCTCCATGGTCCGCAACATGGGCATCGCCAGGGACCTGGGTTACCTCAGGGTCCCCCCGGGCCTGGTCGTGGACGTCAAGACGCTGGACGACCTGCCGGACCACGAGGTCGTCCTGGTCTGCACGGGCTCCCAGGGCGAGCCGATGGCCGCCCTGTCACGCATGGCGAACCGCGATCACCAGATCCGCATCGTCCAGGGCGACACGGTGATCCTCGCGTCCTCGCTGATCCCCGGCAACGAGAACGCGGTCTACCGCGTGATCAACGGCCTGACCCGCTGGGGCGCGAACGTCGTCCACAAGGGCAACGCCAAGGTGCACGTCTCCGGCCACGCGTCCGCGGGCGAGCTGCTGTACTTCTACAACATCTGCCGTCCGAAGAACCTGATGCCGGTCCACGGCGAGTGGCGCCATCTGCGGGCCAACGCCGAACTGGGCGCACTCACGGGTGTCCCGCACGACCGCATCGTCATCGCCGAGGACGGCGTCGCCGTCGACCTCGTCGAGGGCAAGGCCAAGATCTCCGGCAAGGTCCAGGCCGGTTACGTCTACGTCGACGGCCTGTCGGTCGGAGACATCGGCGAGCCGGCGCTGAAGGACCGCAAGATCCTCGGAGACGAGGGCATCATCTCGGTCTTCGTGGTCATGGACTCGTCCACGGGCAAGATCACCGGTGGCCCCCATGTCCAGGCCCGCGGTTCGGGCATCGAGGACTCGGCCTTCGGTGACGTCCTCCCGAAGATCACGGAAGCGCTCGAACGGTCGGCACAGGACGGGGTCGTCGAGCCCCACCAGCTGCAGCAGCTGGTGCGGCGCACCCTCGGGAAGTGGGTCTCCGACACGTATCGGCGCAGGCCGATGATCCTCCCGGTGGTCGTCGAGGTCTGACGCTCACTCAAGTCCGTGTGAGGGCGAACCTGGAGCGGGGCGCCTCGATTTGCATCGAGGCGCCCCGCTCCAGTACGTTTACGGCTCCGCCAGCGGGGGACCCGACGCAACCGAGCGCCCGGGAACCATCCCCGGCAGGGCGGAAATCCCGAGTCAGAACTTCTGATAAAGTCGGGACCGCCGGAAAGGGAAACGCGAGAGCGGGAACCTGGAAAGGCGCCGAGGAAATCGGATCGGAAAGATCTGATAGAGTCGGAAACACCGAAGGGAAGCGCCCGGAGGAAAGCCGAGAGAGTGAGTCTCTCCGGTGAGTACAAAGGAAGCGTCCGTTCCTTGAGAACTCAACAGCGTGCCAAAAGTCAACGCCAGATATGTTGATACCCCGTCTCCAGCGTCTGCTGGGGCGAGGTTCCTTTGAAATAACACAGCGAGGACGCTGTGAACCTTCCGATTATTCCTCGGGAGGTTCCGCTCTCGTGGTGTTCGCCCCGATTACGGGGAAGCATTCACGGAGAGTTTGATCCTGGCTCAGGACGAACGCTGGCGGCGTGCTTAACACATGCAAGTCGAACGATGAAGCCCTTCGGGGTGGATT
>NZ_JBVKBA010000013.1:0-98236 GCF_055639175.1 Streptomyces sp. NPDC107546
TGAACTGCTGGACCGGCACCTGCACCACCTGCCACCAACCCCTGCCCAGCAGAGCCACGCCAAGATCAAGAAAGACCTAACGGAGTCCTACTAGTACGGGAGTTCATGGCAGGCCGAGACGTATGCGACGAAGAGATGGTCGGTCGCGGTACAGCAGCGAAGTAGAGCCGCAGCAACCGACCAGGACCGGCAGTGCCTCTGAGGGGCCTCGCGGCGACCTCCGTGACCGTCGTTGACCGATCTTTATAGAGCTACGGATCAGAAGGTGATGGCCCCGGCCCGATCCCCAGGGCATCACGTCTCCGGGTCCCAGCGTTCCGGCCCTACTCCGCGCCAGTCGATCCACGGGGTCCCTGCCACCTCCGCCGGGTCGATCTCCAGCCCGGCCCGGCGCAGGAACTCCGCGACGTCGACCACGCTGTGGGCCAGGCCGAGGGTCTCGCCGTCCACGCGTACGCGCCGACCTCCCGTGGGCGACGGCGGATGCACGATCACGCGAATCGCGCCGGACATGCCTTCAGGATCATCCGGCGCATGCGGCCCCGCATTCCAGCGCGTCATCGATGAAGCCGCTCGCTCACGTCCCCGTCCGAGCGTCCCAGATCACGCAGTTCCCGCCACGCCGCAGGGCCCGGGCGCTGCTGCTGCCAGTAGGGATGAAAGAAGAGCTGAGCCGACAGCCGGTACAGATGCCGGCGCAACTCGGTACAGCCGGGCCGCTCGGCAAGCTGCCGGTAGGTGGCACTCCACTCCTGCTGTGCCTGGGCGAGGTCGTCGGGAAACGGTCGCATGACCGAATTCAAGCATGTGTTCGATTTCTCAGGCCAGCAAAGATCCCGTGCCAGGTGACGGAGGACAGGCCCTGGGCACACCTCGGGCGGTACGGCTCGCCCCGACGCCGAACCGAGACCGCGGTGGCGAGTTGCCTTTGAGCGCTCACCTGGGCAGGAGCAAGGACCCGGCCGGTCGCCACCGTCTCAGTTTCCGTCTCATTCACCGCCGTTCGCGGACGTTCAGGCGAGACCAGCGGCCCACTCCCGCACACCGACCATCCGCCCATAGACCCAGGTGAACACCCCTGCACACACCGCAACACCCCACCACTGAGGCTTCGATGCAACAACGCTAAGGCGACGGGGGATGCACCAGCGTCGTTCGTCGAGGGACATAAAAGTCACCCTTCGAAGTGGTGACTGAACAGCTCAACGTGGCGATCGCTGCTCCTGATGTTGGATGGAGGTGCCCTCCCGCTTCGCGGTGGGGCAGGCGGTGGGGGTTGTCGCGGAGGGACGCACTGGCAGGGGCGTGAGGGGCGTGCAGACCGGGGCAGCCAGTCCGATGAGCTTGACCAGTCCTTCGCCGCCCGTCGGTGGGATGATCTTCGACCAGTTGTTGGCCACCCAGACGTTTCCGGAGGCGTCGATCTGAACGGCCGTAAGATGCTGGATCGCCTTGTTCTGGAAGCCCGTGCCAGGGGACAGGACGGTGCCGGCCGAGGCTCCCGCAGTGCAGGCGGCGGTGTTCACGCCGCACAGCAGCGACACTGAGGAGGCGCCGAATCCGGCGACCCACACGCGATCCGTACCGTCGACAGCGACCGACCAGGGGAAGACCGTCCTGGGCAGCTGATGCACGCCCGCGACGGTGCCGTTGGGTTGGATCTGAGTGATGGCGCTGCTGAAGAAGTTCGCCACCCAGGCGTTGCCCTTTGAGTCCAGTGCGAGTCCGACGGGCGCTTGGAGGGAGCTGTCGTTGATGGAGGTGATGGGTTTGAAGTCGGGTCCGATGACGGTGACGCTGCCGCCGACTTTGCCGGGGCGCTTGCTTTCCATGATCTCGGTGAAGGAGAGGTGGCTGTTGGTGACCCAGGCCCGGCCGTAGGCGTCGATCTGGACGGCGAACGGATGGTTGAAGCTGCTGTCGGTGATGGTGATGGCCTTGGAGGGGTCGCCGTGCGGGTATACGACGACGCTGCCCTGGCCGGGTTTGCCCTTGAGACCGTAGGAGTTGGCGATCCACACGTTGCCCCGCTGGTCGACGGCGGTGCCCTGCGGGTGGTTGAGCCCGCCGTTCTTCCACCCGGTCGGGGGCGACAGCACGGCGCCGGTGGCTGAGTACTTCGACATGGCGTTGCCGCCGTAGCTGGGTATCCAGACGGAGCCGTCATGGTCGATCGCGATGCCCCACGCCCCGCCTTTCATGCCGCCGCCGCTGATGGGGCTACCGAAGGTGGGAATGCCTGTCGGGTCCTGGACGGTCACGAAGGGGTTGGGGTTCCGGGTACCGGGCAGCCAGTTGTTGCTCGCCCAGGCGTTGCCGTGGGCGTCGAAGGCGATGCGGCCGGGAGCGTAGAGGTCGCCTGCGGTGTGGCGTAGCGCCAGGATCCAGGCCGTGGGTGGTGCGGTGAGGGCGGGAGTGAAGACGTTCGCCTCACGGGCCAGGGCGTAGAGGTCGGCCGGAGACAGTGTGGGGCTGTGGGCGAGGTTCCCGACCGCCTGCACGGTGTCGGCCGCAGCCGCGTTTCCTGGTGGTGTAGCCAGCCGAAGGACCTGGTCGCAGCGCGGGTTGTCCGCCGTGCACAGGGAGATGAGGTTGGCGAGCGTATCCAGTGTGGCGAGTGTCTGGCTGTTGGCGCTGTCGGCCGTCACCGCCGCTGCGGGCTTGCCGGTGACCGGGTCGGCGAGGGTGAAGGCTGTCGCCGCGGCGTTCTGCAGTCCCGGGCTCGGTCCGGTGATGCCGCGCTGGTCGCCGAACTGGGCCAGGGCGTAGGCCGTGGCGATCGTGGTCAGTTCGTTGACGGTCACCGTGTTCACAGTCCGCTGGGGCACACCGCCGCCGACGCCCAGCCCGACGACCGAACGCAGCCGGAATCTGCGCGCTGCCGTCGAAGCCGCCTCGACGTACACGACTCCGTCAGCGGGCTGGGCATAGGTGATGGTGAAGGAGCCGCTCGCATCGGTCGTTGCGCGGCCCAGCTCTCTGACTCCTGACCGCGATCCGGCGAAGAGCGTCACGTGCGCACCGCGCAGCGGCCGTCCCGCGCCGTTGACCATGCCGTGCAACGGGCCCGGTGGGGCGCCGGGTGACGCCGCGGGAGTGGTCACTGTTCCCAGGGCGACGGCGACGGCGACGGCGGCGGAGGCCGCTGCCGCGGTGGCCGCCGCCCACGGCACCGGACCCGTCCGTATTCGTGCGCGGCTCACTTTCGCGAAGACCGGTCTGAGCGGATGTATGTCTGAGATGCGCATCATGGAAACCGTTCGCCGTAGGTGGTCGGACTGGGGTGCGGAGCCGTAAGGGGGTTGTGGTCGTCGGCGACTCCGGTGACAGCCGGGGCCGGCACCGGTCCGCTGTGCGGGTGGATGGGGCTCAGGTCTCTTCGGCCTCGGCCGGGCCGGGGCCGCGTTCCAGAACTCGAAGCACGAACCATCCGACCCTGAACCCGAACAGCCAGACGACCCCCAGATACAGGCCCGGACCGACTTGCCGCATCTCGTCGCGCACTCCCCGGGCGACCAGGGACGTCCTTGAGTAGTCGATGACGACACACTCCCGGTCGTCCAGCAGGCTCGGGCCTGTATAGACCTGCGCCACGATGGCGAGCACGTCGAAGGAGGTCATCCGATTGCTCAGGTAGCCGTTCGGGGCGAAGACCTTGCCCCGCCACACGGCCGTGCGCACGAGCGCCGCCAATGGTCGGGCGACCCGACTGCCGCCCCATCGGACAATGCCAGTGCCCTGCAGCGGGCCATTCGGGATGTCACCGGGCGAACTTTCGCGGAAGAGCTCCACCAGCCCGGCATCGCCGGCTTTGAGCAGATCCGCCTCAGTGAGTGCCACGATCACCCTCCTTGCCGCCTTCAGACCGTCGGTCAGGCTCACGGCTGCCGCATTCCCGACTCCGCCGATGGGGCCGGTCAGGGAGATACGCAGCTTGGGTGGCACCGCAGCGGGACTCCGGCTGCCCGTCGGCGATCGTGTGGCTTCGCGCCCCCTGCACGCGAAGCGGGCCTGTGCAGGACCCATCCTCGATGCGTGATCCAGCTGCCAACTCTCACCCTGGATCCTGCAAACGCGAATCTCCACTGCTGCTCGGCCGAACGGGAAGAAGCTTAGAGTTCCTAACGAAAGGCCGGCCTCGCTCCTCGCACCCAGGCACCACCACACGACCGCCCGCTGTACAGGCGAGCCGCGGACGGTTGCTGTACAGCAGCGATTTGGGAGCCCTACGACCTCACCGCCGACACTCTTGTCGTCCTCCCCGAGGGGGGACCGCACGCCGGAGCGGGGGGTCGTGAACCGCATGGCGGCGATCGGCGTCACCGTCAGCCATGCTGTGGAACAGCCGGAGCCACGACAGGCGACCGCCGAGGAAGCCTCACTTCTGGGCATCCAGAAGGCGGCACTCGTCACGCATATCCGGCGGACGTACTACAGCGACGACGGGCGGCCCGTGGAGACGGCGGAATCGCGGCGCCCGCGGCTCACTGCGAGATCGTCTACGAGATCCCGATCAATCGGTAGGCGCACGCCTCGCGGGGACGGGCTACGGCAGTGCGCTGGGTGCGTCGACGTCCTCAAGCGGCGAGCGGTCATCCCTGCGATCACGCAGTAGTAGCGGAGCCCCCGGATGTGAGCTGCCGAGTGATCACCTCTGGGCCGTCTCTGGGCCGTGCGAGGCCGCCCGAGGCCGCCCGAGGCCGACCAATGGCGACCGACAGTGACAGGCGAGTCTCAGTCGTCCATCACAAAGACCCAGGTCAGAGCCGCCCAGCCATACGCGTTTCCGCCTACGGCTGGCGGTACGGCAAGATGGGGTGTATCTGCCCACTGCCTGATTTCAAGCTGCCGGACGGTTTCTCTTGGCTGAGTTCATTTACACCATGCGCAAGGCGCGCAAGGCGCACGGCGACAAGGTGATTCTCGACGACGTCACCCTGAGCTTCCTCCCGGGTGCCAAGATCGGCGTCGTCGGTCCGAACGGTGCCGGCAAGTCGACCGTGCTGAAGATCATGGCGGGGCTGGAGCAGCCGTCCAACGGTGACGCCTTCCTCTCGCCCGGCTACAGCGTCGGCATCCTCCTCCAGGAGCCTCCGCTCAACGAGGAGAAGACCGTCCTGGAGAACGTCCAGGAGGGTGTCGCCGAGATCAAGGGCAAGCTCGACCGGTTCAACGAGATCGCCGAGCAGATGGCGGTCGAGTACACCGACGAGCTGATGGAGGAGATGGGCAAGCTCCAGGAGGACCTCGACCACGCCAACGCGTGGGACCTGGACTCCCAGCTGGAGCAGGCCATGGACGCGCTGGGCTGCCCGCCCGGCGACTGGCCCGTCACCACCCTCTCCGGTGGTGAGCGCCGCCGTGTCGCGCTCTGCAAGCTCCTCCTCGAGCAGCCCGACCTGCTGCTGCTCGACGAGCCCACCAACCACCTCGACGCCGAGTCCGTGAACTGGCTGGAGCAGCACCTGGCCAAGTACGAGGGCACCGTCGTGGCGATCACCCACGACCGGTACTTCCTGGACAACGTCGCCGAGTGGATCCTCGAGCTGGACCGCGGCCGCGCCTACCCCTACCAGGGCAACTACTCCACCTACCTGGAGACCAAGGCCACCCGCCTCAAGGTCGAGGGCCAGAAGGACGCCAAGCGGCAGAAGCGCCTGAAGGAAGAGCTCGAGTGGGTGCGGTCGAACGCCAAGGGGCGGCAGGCCAAGTCCAAGGCGCGTCTGGCCCGCTACGAGGAGATGGCCGCCGAGGCCGAGAAGATGCGGAAGCTGGACTTCGAGGAGATCCAGATCCCGCCGGGCCCGCGCCTGGGCAGCGTCGTGGTCGAGGTCGACGACCTGCACAAGGCCTTCGGGGAGAAGATCCTCGTGGACGGGCTTTCGTTCACGCTGCCGCGTAACGGCATCGTGGGTGTCATCGGCCCGAACGGCGCCGGCAAGACCACCCTGTTCAAGATGATCCAGGGGCTGGAGACGCCGGACTCCGGTGACATCAAGGTCGGCGAGACCGTCAAGATCTCCTACGTCGACCAGAGCCGCGCCAACATCGACCCGAAGAAGACGCTGTGGGAGGTCGTCTCCGACGGGCTCGACTACATCAACGTCGGGCAGGTCGAGATGCCGTCCCGGGCGTATGTCTCCGCCTTCGGCTTCAAGGGGCCGGACCAGCAGAAGCCCGCCGGTGTCCTCTCCGGCGGTGAGCGCAACCGCCTCAACCTCGCGCTCACCCTGAAGCAGGGCGGCAACCTGCTGCTCCTCGACGAGCCGACCAACGACCTCGACGTGGAGACGCTGTCGTCGCTCGAGAACGCGCTGCTCGAGTTCCCCGGCTGCGCCGTCGTCGTCTCCCACGACCGGTGGTTCCTCGACCGTGTGGCCACCCACATCCTCGCCTACGAGGGCGAGTCCAAGTGGTTCTGGTTCGAGGGCAACTTCGAGTCGTACGAGAAGAACAAGATCGAGCGGCTCGGCCCGGACGCGGCCCGTCCGCACCGTGCCACCTACCGGAAGCTGACCCGGGGCTGATCTTGCGGCACATCTACCGCTGCCCACTGCGCTGGGCGGACATGGACGCATACGGCCACGTCAACAACGCGGTGTTCCTCAGCTACCTGGAGGAAGCCCGGATCGACTTCCTGAGCCGCCCGGACAAGCAGTTCAGGCAGGGATCCGTAGTGGCACGCCACGAGATCGACTACAAGCGGCAGCTCGTCCACCGGCCCGAGCCGGTGGACATCGAGCTGTGGGTGACCGAGATCAAGGCGGCGTCCTTCACGGTCGCCTACGAGGTCAAGGACGGCGACCAGGTCTGCGTCCGGGCCTCGACGGTGGTCGTGCCGTTCGACTTCGAGGCACAGCGGCCCCGCCGGATCACGGCGGAGGAGCGCGCGTTCCTCGAGGACTACCGGGACGACGAGGAGGAGGCCGTCGCCGCATGACGGTGCTCCACCTCGCCGACGACGGGGAGGCGGCGGACCTGGCCGCCTTCCTGGCCCGGCTGCTCCACTACGACCGCGGCGCCGCGGTACGTCTGCAGGCGACCGGGACGACGCTGGCGGTCTTCGGGCGGCCGCCGTCGTTCGAGGTGCTCGCGGTCCGCGCGGTGCGGCTCGCCAAGCCGTACGAGGACGGGCTGGAGGTCCAGCTCGATGTGACCGTGTCGGCGGGTGAACTCCTTGAGTCCGTCGACGAGTCGGCGGCCACGGCGGCGGTGCCTGCCACCGTCACCGGGCCGCCCTGGGCGGGGGTCCTGCCGCCGCGCGCCGGATGGCGGCCCGAGCCGGGGCTTGTGGCGCCCGACGCGCTGCGGGCGACCGTGGCGGCGGCGGTGGCCGAGTTCAGGTCCCGTACGGAGGAGCTGCCGGCCGAGCGGCGCACCCGTGCCGAACTCGACCGCATCGGCCGGGAGATCTGGTCCCGCACGGTGGGGGGCACCGGGCTGCCGGTGCGGGCCGTGCACGCGGCGCAGTCGCTGGGCTTCCTGCGCCCGGCCCCGCAGGCGTCCACCGGGGAACCGGTCGCGCTGCTCTCCTCCGGCGCGTGGCTCCGGCTGCGCACGCCGTACGGGTCGATCGCCGTGCGCAGGGCCGGACTGGGCGCGCTGAACGTCAGCGTCCGCTGATCCGAGGGGTCACCCCGGGGTGTTCACCATCGTCGCGGCGGCGTACGTCAGGTAGTTCCACAGCGTGGTCTCGTGCTCCTCGGAGAGGCCGAGTTCCTCCACCGCGACCCGCATGTGCTTCAGCCAGGCGTCGTGCGCGGCCTGGTTCACGGCGAACGGGGCGTGGCGCATGCGCAGACGGGGATGGCCGCGCTGCTCGCTGTACGTCGTCGGGCCGCCCCAGTACTGGATCAGGAACAGGACGAGGCGCTCTTCTGCCGGGCCCAGGTCCTCTTCGGGGTACATGGGCCGCAGGATCGGGTCCTCGGCGACTCCCTCGTAGAAACGGTGGACCAGGCGGCGGAAGGTCTCCTCACCGCCGACCTGCTCGTAGAAGGTCTGCTCCTGAAGCGTGCCGCGCCGAATCTCTTTCACACGCTCCATGCTCTCAGACACGCCGACCGAGGACGCAAGGCTTAGGACCAGGGGGCCAGTGGGGCGGATTCCGGATCCGGCGCGCGGCGTGCTCGCCTCGGGACTGTGTGCCGCAGCACAGTGGAGGTATGGCCACGCACGCTCTCGACCAGGATCTGGAGAACCTCGCCGCGTCGGCACGGGCGGAACTCGTGCGGGAGATCGACACGAGCGGCGCCTGGAGCGCGGATCCCGTGTGGCGGGAGGCGTTCGAGGCGGTGCCGCGCCATCTCTTCGTGCCGTACTACTACATCGGCGTCAGGGGCGGCTACGAACGCCGATGGTGCGGCGACCCCGACCCGGAGCGCAGGGAACAGTGGCTGCGCGGCGCGTACACCGACACCCCGCTGGCCACCCGTGTGCGCGACGGCGAGCTGGTCTCCTCCAGCAGTCAGCCCTCCCTGATGGCGGAGATGCTGACCGAGCTGGGGGTCGAGGACGGGCACGCCGTACTGGAGATCGGCGCAGGCACCGGCTACAACGCGGCCCTGCTCGCCCACCGCCTCGGCGACGACCGGGTCACCACCATCGACCTGGACCCGGAGATCACCGAGTCCGCCCGGCAGCACCTGGCGGCCGCTGGACACCACCCGGCCGTGGTCACGGGCGACGGCGCGCGCGGCGTACCGGAACGCGCACCCTTCGACCGGGTCATCGCGACCTGCTCGCTGTGTTCGATCCCGGGCGCCTGGCTCGCGCAGTGCGCTCCGGGCTCGCGCATCCTCATGCCGTTCGCGACCGGGCTGATCGCCCTGCGGGTACGGGACGCGGGGCACGCCGAGGGGCGTTTCCTGCGTACGCCCGCCTTCTTCGTGCCGTTGCGCGGGGGCACCCGTGCCGAACCGGAACCGCGGGATCTGGGCGGCCTGCCGCAGCGGGCGCGCGGCAGCGACCGGTTCCGTTTCCTGCTCGCCCTGACGCTGGACAGCCTCGATCCGTACGAGGCGTACACGCTGTGGGAGCGTGAGGAACAGCCCGGGCGGGAGCGGTACGGCATCACGGTCGGCGGTGACCGCTCCTGGGCGTGGCTGGACGACCCGGAGGGGCCGTACGCCTGGCCCCTCCCCTGATCGTCGCTTCTTTCAGCCCTTTTCAGCCCCGCCGGACGGTGATCGTCGTCCAGGCGCCCACGTGCACCCGGTCCCCGTCCTGCAGGGGCACCGGCACGAAGGGCTGGATGGGCTCCTCGGAGCCGTTGACCGTGGTGCCGTTGGTGGAGTTCTGGTCGACGATCGCCCAGGACCCGTCCGGCTGGTGCACCAGCACCGCGTGCTGGTGCGAGACGCCCGGGTCCTCCGGCGGCACCGACAGGTCGATGTCGGGGGTGTCGCCGGTGGAGTGGCGGCGGCGGCCGATGGTGACCTGGTTGCCGGTGAGCGTGCGCTGCTGCTCCGGGGAGTACGCGGGCAGGTTGAGGCCCGCGGCCTCCGGGCCGGAGCGTTGCATCATCGCCATGAAGTACTCGCGGTCCGGACCGATGGTCGCGGTCCAGGTCGCCGGCTGCTGCTCGTACGGGCGCGGCGGGGCCTGGGTGGCACCGGGCTGCGGGTAGCCGTATGCACCGCCCTGACCGCCACCGGGGCCACCGGGGCCACCCGGGCCCCCGGGACCGCCCGGGCCGCCCGGCGCCGGGGCGGACGACGGCGGTGAGATCACCCAGTCGTCGTCACCGCCGCCGAAGGACGGACCGCCCGACTGCGGCGGAGCGGGGGGCGGGAAGCCCTGGGTCGGCGGCGGGGGAGGCGGCGGGCCGGGCCGCTGGAAGGCGGAGGGCGGTGTGCCCTGCGGGAAGCCCGACGGGGCACCCGGAGCCGTGGTCTGCGGACCACGGGACGCGCCGGGACCGCCCGGACCGCCGGGACCGCCCGGACCACCGGGCGTGGGCCCGGGCGGCGGCGGAACCGGACGCGAGGGATCGGCGCCGAAGCCGGGCGGACCCGCGGGACCGGACGGGCGTGAGGCGTCCGGGCCGAACCGCGTCGGCCCGGACGGCTCGCTGCCGAACGGCGGCGGCGGAATCGGTTCGGCAGGCCGGTTGACCTGCGACGGCCGGGACCTCTCGTAGTCGTACGAGTCCGGGCCGGGCCCGCTCGGTCCGCCCTGCTGGAAGTGCGGCGGCAGACCCGGCGCCGGCGTGCGCGGGGCGGCGGGGGTGTACGAGGTCGCCGTGTTGGTCAGGAAGTTCCACCGGCACTCCTCGCAGAACGGGGCGCCGCCCTCCCGGGGTGTACGGCACTGCGGGCACAGCTCCGGCTCGGAATCCGGTACGGCGGACAGCGGGCGTCCCCCCGGGCGGCCGCCCGGGCCCGGAGGCGGCGGGGGCGAACCCGGCGGCGGGAAGCCGTAACCGGCGGCGGGCGGCGGCGGAGGCGGCGGGGGCACGGCACCGGCCATACGGTGACCGCAGACCTCGCACCAGTCGTCGGAACCCGACTGGTGTCCGTTCGGGCAGGTCGGCATGTCGGCGCGTCCCCCTCTCCTTCTTCCGGCCACCGGGACCGGCGTGGTTCTCCAACCCCTGGGGGTCGGGCTGGCTGTTATGTCACTTCTTTACACGAACAGTCTTTGTGGACCGTGTCTCGAGTGTCATCTCGTCGGCCTCTGCGACCTTCGCCTTCAGTCGCACAGTACCTGTCGCGGCATCGACCACGTCCACCACCTTCGCAAGCAGTTTCGCAGTATCCGCGTTCCCTGAGGCATTCGCGAGCTGAACGGCGCGGCCCAGCTTGGCCGTTGCGCCATCGAAATCGCCCTCTTTGCGCAGATCCAGCCCCTGTTGGATGACTTGGGCGAGTTCGGCCTGCCCTGTGTAGTGCGCGACCTGGGGGTTGATGGACGTGGACGCCGTCATGTCGTCGGTCCACACGGCTCGTACGAGCCCCTGGGCACCCAGGCGCTGGGCACTTCCTCCCCCACTCGCGGCCACGCTCGAGCGGGAGGTGCCCCCAGCCTCGGGTATGACCAACGACACGCGCGCGGCCAGCATCTCCTGGCCGATGTTCGCGGGCGGGACCTGCACGCAGACGTGGTAGTCGCGGGACTCGTCGCCCCAGGAGCCGGTGGGGTAGTCCCCGGCGCGCGGACCCGCCTCGATCCGCCGGGCGGTCAGGTCCTCGACGGTGGGCGCCACCTGCTTGACGAATGTGATCTCCGTGCCGACGGGTGTCCACAGCCGCAGCGCGACGTCCGCGACCTCCTTGCCCATGGCCGTCTCCATCATCTGTGTGAAGTCGGCGGCGAGAGCGGCCGGGTCGGCGACGATGTCGGCGGTGCCGAGCAGCGCCGAGGCGATCCCGGTGACCTCCTTGACCTCCCAGTCGGTGCCCACTCCCCGCGCGTCGCAGGTGAACCGGCCGGCGCAGGCGTCCAGCGTGGCCTTCAACGCGTCGGGGGACTCGTGCTCGTTGCGGCCGTCGGTGAGCAGGATGCCGTGGCGTATGGAGACGTCCGCCGAGGAGAGCAGCCGGTCCGCGAGCCGCAGCCAGGTGCCGATCGCGGTGCCACCGCCCGCGCTCAGCCGGCGCAACGCCTGCTTGGCCTGGCCGCGGGTGGTCGCGTCGGCGACCGCGAGCCGCCCGCCGCCCGGGTAGACCTCCTTGGCCACGTGGGTGCCGCCGATCACCGCGAAGTGCACGCCGTCGCGCAGGGTGTCGATGGCGGCGGAGGTCGCCTCGCGCGCGTTGCGCATCTTGGTCGGCGGATAGTCCATCGACCCGGAGCAGTCGACCATGATCGCCACCGCCGCGTCCGGGGCCTGCCCCGGCGCGTAGAGGTGGGGTGTCGTGACGGCGCCTCCGATCGTGCCGCCACCCGTCGCCGTCACCGTGACGATGGCGTTGACCTCGCGGCCCCCCTCCGGCAGGTACTCGTTCTGGTAGACGTCCACCGAGAACTGCGGCACGTTCAACTTCGAGAAATTGGCCATGGCCGTATCGGATCCCCCTTGAGAACCCACCGCGGTGGGTGATGACTGATGGCGGACCGGTCCCCTCCGGTCCTGGGCCCTGCCGTCGAACTCCCCACGACAGGCCCCGGGGCCGACCCCCGCCGGCCCCGGGCGCCTCCGGGGGCACCCTCACGGTGCCCCCGGCACACCTCTCAGGCGGATCCTGCCCCCTGCGGCAGTGCCGGGAACGGGAGGACCGCCACTGTTACGTTGTCGTGCCCGCCGCCGTCCAGGGCGTGGCCCAGCAGTACCCGGGCGGCGTGCAGCGGGCGGAGCCCGGCGTCGAGCGGCACGACCTCGGCCATCTCCTCGGCGGCCTCCGCGTAGTTCCACAGCCCGTCGGTGCACACCACCACGACACCCGGCCGGTCCGGCTTGAACGACGCGGTGTGCGGGTCCAGTTCGTAGGCGTCCGCGCCGAGCCAGCCCGTGATCGCGTGGGCACGCTCGTCGGCGTACGCCTGGGCCTCGCTCATCAGGCCCGCAGCGACCATCTGCGCGGCCCAGGAGTCGTCCTCGGTGAGCCGGGCCGGCGGCGCGGCGCGGTCCACCGGGACCCAGTAGACGCGGCTGTCGCCGACCCAGCCGACGACGAGCAGACTCGCGGTGACGACGGCGCCGACCAGGGTGCACGCGGGCGCGTTCTGGTGCGGGGCGTGCTCCTGGGCCGTCTCGGGCTCGGCGGCCAGGGAGTTGACGGCGTGCGAGGCGGCGACGATCGCGTCGTGCATGGCCTGCTGCGGGTGCGTGCCGCGCGGCAGGGCGTCGAGGAGCGCCTCGCTCGCCGCCCGGGCGGCGGCCAGAGAGGCGTCGTCGGGGCGGGTCGCCGAGGACACGCCGTCGCAGACGATCGCGACGACCGCGGGCGAGCCGTCGGGCAGCGCGGTTGCGGAGACCGCGAAGGCGTCCTCGTTGCGGTGGTGGCGCAGACCGCGGTCGCTGACCGCCGCGACCGCGCCCAACTCCTGCTCCAGGTGGTCGCGTTCACGGGGCTGGGCATGGCCGCAGTTCTCGCAGTAGCCGTCGCTGTCCACGGTGCCCGCGCGGCAGGCCACGCAGACCGTCGTGCCGGCGGGAGGCGTGGACGGCACGGCGGTGCGCGGGTCGACCGGCTGAGGCGGGGGTCCGACCTGCTCATGGGGGTCCCCCCGCTCGAGCGAAGCCGAGAGCGGGGGAGAAGTCGAGAGCTCGGGGGAGGCGAGGTGGTAGTCGTCGGGTTCCGCGGGACGGTCGAACCGCACGCCCCTCCCGGCGGGCGTTCCGGGCGGCTCCGCGCCGCCCGGGTCCGTGCCCGGCAGGTCGGTCGGCAGGTGCACCGGTGCGGGCGCCTGAGGGCCGCCCGCCGGAGAAGCGGTCGGCCAGTCCACCGGGGGCGCCTGCGAAGAGGGCCGCGGCACGGTGCCGTTCATGGTCAGCGTCGGGGGGTCGGACGGCGGGGAGGGCACCACCGACAGGTCGTACCCGCAGGCACCGCAGTAGAGGTCGCCCGACTCCAGGGGCTCCTCACAGCTGGGGCACCGCGAAAGCGCCGTCGACCGGGGCATCTGCGACATCGATCACACCCACGTCCGGGGGCGGTAACGGTTTGCACGTTCCACCAGGTCGATCCTCTCCTCGCCGCCCTGTGCGAGTCTGGCCAGCGTCCGGTACGAGCGCTCCAGACCGAAGCGCAGGCCGCGCTCGTCCAGGTCGCTGCCGAGCAGCGCCCGCCCGTCGGCCGCGGGCGGCGCGGAGCCCTGGCCACCGGAGAGTACCCAGTCCAGCGCACAGCCCAGGACCTCTGTGGACAACTGCTCGCGCCGCACGGCGTCCAGGCCGTACGCCTCCAGCGCCTGCACCTGTCCCGCGGCGGCCACCAGGTCGTCCAGGAAGGCCGGGTCCGGTCCCCGGCCGGTGCGCTGCCGCAGCCGCGCCCGGACGGCGGCGACGCGGGCGGCGGTGTAGTGGATGGACGCCTCCGGCACGGACTCCAGGGTACGCACGGCGCCCTGGCGGTCACCGGCGGCGAACTGGACGCGGGCCAGACCGAACGCCGCGCTGACGTAGCTCGGGTCGGTCGTCCAGACGAGGCGGTAGTACTCGGCGGCGTTGTCGAGCTGGCCGAGGACCTCCGCGCACAGGCCGAGGGCCAGCTTGGGCGCGGGCTCGCCGGGGAAGGCGTCGTAGACCGCGTCGAAGGAGAGCGCGGCGGCCTCGTGGTCACCCGTGACGAGAGCGGTGACGCCCCGGTACCACACGACCCGCCAGTCGTCGGCGTGGTCCGCCTCCAGGGCCGCGAGGGTCTGCCCGGCATCCGCCGTCTCGCCCATCTCCAGCCGGGCGCGCAGTTCGCGCAGCCGCAGCTCCGGGGAGGCGGCGGGTGCGGTCCGCAGAGCGACGACCAGCTCGGCGGGCGCGGAGGCCATGAGACCGGCCAGGAAACCGGCGTTGGGGTCGCCGGGGTCGACATGCGGAACGGGCAGCGCGAGCGCGGCGGCAGGGGCGTCGACCGGCTTGACGACGGCGGGGGTGCCGGCGGGGGTGCCGGCGGCGGCCGCGCCCCCCGTGCTCCCGGTCGCTCCCGGACCGGTACCGGCGGCGGGGGAGCCGGAGACGGCGGGGGCGGCGCCGGGAGGGGCGGCGAGCGGAGCGGCTACGACGGCGGGGGCGGACGCGGCCTCCCCGGTGCCGGAGCCCGGCGTGCCCGGCGTGGCGGGCAGCGCA
Organism: Streptomyces sp. NPDC107546; assembly: GCF_055639175.1. NCBI lineage: Bacteria > Bacillati > Actinomycetota > Actinomycetes > Kitasatosporales > Streptomycetaceae > Streptomyces > Streptomyces sp. NPDC107546. The sequence continues at coordinate 14,726 of NZ_JBVKBA010000013.1, forward strand.
CCCCCGGCCGCTCGGCGCAGGCGGCGCGCCGGCACCACCCGTGCCCCCAGCCGCGACACCTCCCCGGGCTGCCTCGGGAACAACTCCGTGTCCGCGAGCTTGAGTTCCGGACCGAACAGCGTCGACAGCGCGGGCCTCGGACGGCCCGTCCGAAGCGCGACGACCTCGCGCAGCACCCCCGTCAGCTGCTCCGACATCTCCTGCGCGGACGCGAACCGGCGCGCGGGATCGGGGTCGGTGGCGCGGACCAGCAGCCGGTAGAAGGACTCGTACCGGCGGAACACCTCGATGGTGTCCGGGTCGGGCAGACAGTCCGCATAGGCGTTCGTGTAGCCCGGGAAGTCGAAGGTGAGCACCGCCAGGGTGCGCGCGACCGTGTAGAGGTCGGAGGCGACCGAGGGGCCGACCTCCGCGACCTCGGGCGCCTGGTAGCCGACCGTGCCGTAGATGGCCGACTCGTCGTCGTCCATCCTGCGCACCGCGCCCATGTCGATCAGCTTGAGCTGGTCCTCGGTCTGGATGGCGTTGTCGACCTTGAAGTCGCAGTACAGCAGGTTCCGGCTGTGCAGATGGCCGAGCGCCTCCAGCGCCTCGATGCCGTACGCGCACGCCTGCTCCACCGGCAGCGGATCGCGTCGCCCGTCCGGTGCGCGTCGCTCGTTGGCGATCTCCTTGAGCGACTTGCCGCCGACGTACTCCATGACGATGTAGCCGTCGAGCGAGCCCGTGCGCTGGTCCAGGTGCTCGACGAAGTTGTAGATCCGCACGATGTTGGCGTGCTCGATCTCCGCGAGGAAGCGCCGCTCGGAGATCGCCGCGGCCATCGCGTCCTGGTCGCCGGTGTCCAGCAGGCCCTTGAGGACCACCCACCGGTCGGAGACGGCACGGTCGACCGCCAGGTAGATCCAGCCGAGCCCGCCGTGCGCCAGGCAGCCCACGACCTCGTACTGGCCGTGCACGATGTCGCCGGCCTTCAGCTTCGGGACGAACGAATAGGGGTGGCCGCACTTGGTGCAGAAGCCCTCCGTGCGCCCGGGCCGGTCACCGCGCGACCGCCCCACCGGGGCCCCGCAGTCGGAGCGCGAGCAGAACCGCTTGCGCTCGGGCACCTCCGCGCGCTCCAGCACCATGGCGCGCGGGTCGGGCCGCGGCACCGCCGGGACCTGCACCAGGCCCAGGCCGAGCCGGCTGCGACCGGAACTCCCGGCCGTGGAGCCGGAGCTGCGCACCGACACCGAGCGGCTGGTGGACTTCCCGGACAGCCGGCCCGACACCGAGCGCCGCGACTGTGACGACCGCCGGGACTGCGACGACCGCGACGACGCCCCGGAACCGGGCCGCGCGCCGCCGGTCCCCGAGCCCTGGGAGCCCTTGCCGTCCGCGGCGCCCCCCGCGGGCGGCGAGCCCTCCGCGCCCTTCGCCGAGACGACCGGTGCGAGCCCGCACGTGTCGCAGTACAGCTCGCCGCCGCCCACGTCCTCGTACGACCCCTCGCAGCCGGGCCGCTGGCACGTCCGCCCCGCCTGGCTCATGCCTCCCCCCTCCGGTCGACCGGTGCGCCCGGCTCGGGCACGCGCGCGCCGAACAGTTCCGCGGCCGCCCGCTGGTAGCGCAGCACCGCCTGCTCGGCGGCCCTCAGGTCGCAGGGTGCGCTCCACAGCATGCGGCGGGCCGTGTCGTACCGCTCGACCAGCAGCGGGTCCTCAGCCAGGCCGTGCCGGGCCACCTTCGCCTTGTACGCGTCGAGGCGGCCGCGCAGCTCGGCGCGGACCGCGAGCGGCGCGGTGACCGCCGTCAGCGACTCGCGGGCGCGCTGGAGTTCGTCCTCCGCCCTCTGCTCCAGCGAGTCCAGGAGGGGCGAGAGGCGGTGCCACTGGGCGTGCCTGCGGTACTCGGCGGCCGTCGCCAACTGCTCCTGCAGCGCGGTGGGCGGGCCGCTGACCGCGGGCACCTCCGAGGCGGCGATCTTCGCCAGCACCTCACCGCGCGCGCTGCGGGCCTCGGCCAGGGTGCGGTCCGCGCGGCTGAGCAGGTCGCGCAGCCTGACGAGCCGCTTCTCCGCGTCCTGACGTACCGTCAGCACCGCGTCGATCTCCCGGCGTACGTCCTCCAGGGCGCGCGCCTGGCGGTCGTACACCGTGGTGTCCGGCCTGCCGCCGCCGGGCGCCGAACTCCCCTGGGCCGGGACCCAGTACGCCAGCGGGTCGGAGACCACCTGCTCGCGCAGCCTGGTCAGGGTGCGGGTGATGCGCTCCAGGTCGTCGCCCGCCGGATGCTCGCCGGGGCGTACGCCCACCGAGTGGGCGAGCTGACGCGTGCGCTGCAACTCCGCGGCCAGTAAATCGATCCGGGCGGGCAGCGCCGACCACACGGCGTCGGCGGCGACGACCATGTCCAGGGAGGACGCGTACAGGTCGTTCATCCGGTCCACGAGCTGTTCCAGGGTGAACTGCTCGCTGAGCCGGCCGGTGCCCGCCAGGGTCGGCGCGTTCGCCGTCGCCGTGGCACCGCCCGCGACGGTGACGCTCGGGCCGCGCAGCAGTTCGGTCAGCTCGGCCAGGTCCTCGCGGCTCGACCAGCGTCTGCGGGAGCGGATCTCCCGCGCGGTGCGCAGCGTGTCCGTGTAGGCGTCGAAGTACGCCCACAGCAGGGTGATCGACGCCTCCGCCGACGCCCACCGCTCCTTGGTGACGCCGGTCAGTTCGGCGCCCTCGAGGAGTCTGCGGCCCGCGTGGTCCTGCAGGGCGAGGAGCGAGGTCTCTATGGCCTCGTGCTCCGCACCGAGCCGCGCCAGCGCACGGTCCACCTCGTCCCGGTCCAGCACCGGCCCGGTGGGTCCCGTGACGCCCATCGATCACCTCTCGCTCTCGTCGTTCCCCGCGCGCGTGTCCGGTGCGCCGGGGCAACTCTCCAGTGGTATCAGGTCGGTTGCGCCGGTTCAGGTGGAAGGCGGCTGTGACGGCGTCGAGTCCTTGCCCAGCGTCTGGGACAGCCACCTGGTGTACGAGGCCTGCCAGCCGTTCCTGCGGTAGTCCTCGAGCGCCTGGTTGACCCGGCGTACCAGATCCTTGTCATCCTTGTTCATCGCCACGCCGTAGTACTCGGTCGTGAAGGGCTTCCCCTTGAGTTCGACGGTCGGGTCCTGGGCGGCCTGGCTCGCGGCGAGCGCGCCGTCGGTGACCACCGCGTCGACCTCGCCGAGTTGCAGTTTCACCAGGCAGTCGAGCTGGTTGGGGACGGTGGTGGAGATGTCGGCGGACGCGGCGAGCCGGCCGGACTTCCTGTCCTCGGTCAGCTTCGCGCCCGCGGTCGAACCCTGGGCCGAGCAGATCCTCCTGCCGGCGAGCGAGGTGTCATAGCCCGTGATCGGGGACGTCTTGGGCGCAAGGACCTGCTGGCCGGTCGTGAAGTACGGCTCGGAGAAGGAGACGTCCGCCAGCCGGGCGCAGGTGATCGTCATGGTGCGCACCACCATGTCCACCTGGTGGTTCTTGATCGCCGGGATGCGCTGGTTGGTGGGGATGGCGTGGAAGCGGACGGCGTCCGGGCTGCCGATGATCTGCCGGGCGATCTCGCGGGCGAGGTCGATGTCGAAGCCCTCGAGGTCGCTGCCCTTGGTGTTGGGGTCGCGGTAGCCCCAGTGGTAGCTGTTCTGGTCGACGCCCACCGAGAGATAGCCGCGCTGTTTGATGGCCGTGACCGCCGGGCCGCTCTCGTCGCTCGACGGCGGCGGGCTCATCCGCTCCGGGTGGCCTCCGCAGGAGTCGTCCTTGGCCTGTGTGGCCCTGGCGAGGCCCGGGCCACCGGTGCCCGTCTGGCCGTTCCCGTGCGGGTGGGTCATCGGCAGCAGCAGCGCGAGGACCAGGGAGAGCGCGCAGGCGACGAGCATCCCCGCCACGCCGCCCCAGCCCCTCAGGCTCGCCCGCAGACGCCGTGCGATCATCGCCGCTCCCCCTCTCACCGGTACTCCGACAGCCTGCGCCCGATGCCGAGCACCACGCCGGACGCGCCCAGCACGGCGAGGACGGCCGCGCCCAGCGGGAGCCCGGTCATGGCGTCCCGTCCGTCGCTCGCCGCCTGCACGAACTCACTCTCCTCGTGGTTCAGCGCCTTCGCCAGGTTCGCGTCCACGCTGTCGAAGCACTCGCCGGTGGGCTGGTCCGCCCGGGATCCGATGATCTTGTTCAGGGCCGCCTGGTAGTTGCCGTCGTCGTCGGCCGCCCGGGCCTGCCTGTGACGCTCCTGCCACACCTTCATGTTGCCGGTGGCGGCCTTCACGGGCTGCTCGCCCGCTTGGTCGTCGGCGAGGGAGGTCGCCTTGGCGAGGCTCGTGCCGAGTGCGTCCATGTCCTGCTGGAACGCGTAGTCGTAGACGTCCTCGACCGCCCCGCTCGGCAGCTTCTTGGTCTCGGCGCCGCGGCTGACCAGGGTGAGGTTCTCGTTGCCGCGCGCGTTCAGGGACGCGATACGGGCGTCGTGCAGCACGTTCAGCGAGCGGATGCCGTGTGCGTACGAGGAGTTCAGGCCCGCGCGGGCGACGCTGTGGCCGGCGACCAGCCACAGCAGGACGATCGCGGATGCGGCCGTGGCGGCGACCAGACCGTGGTTGAGCACCCGGTTGGTCCGCAGGTAGTGGCGGCGCTGCGCCCAGCCGAGGGCGGCGAGCGCGAGGACGCCGAGGGCCAGGGCGAACCAGGGGTACGGGGTCGCGTCCGCGTAGTCGGAGCGCAGCCGCTGGTTCTCCTTGGTGTACAGGTCCTGGGCGGCCGGCAGCATCTCCTGCTGCATCTTCTCGTTCGCCGCCCGCAGATAGGCGCCGCCGACCGGGAAGCCCTGGCGGTTGTTGGCGCGGGCACGCTCGATGAGGCCCTTGTACTCCGGGAGCAGCGTGTTGAGCTTGGTGATGGTGGCCGCGGAGGGGGAGCCGGGCTCGGCGTTGGCCGCGGCGGTGACCAGCTTGGCGGCGGCCGTCCGGATGTCCTTCTCGTACCGGAGGGTGGTCGCGGCGGGTTCCTGGCCGCCCGCCAGGAAGCCGCTGGAGGCCGCGGTGTTGGCGTCGGCGAGGGAGCGGTAGATGTCGGCGGCTCCGGCGCTGAGCGGCTGGCTGCGGTGCAGTACGTCGTCGGCGGCGCCCGCGCGGTCGGTCATCTGCCAGGCGGCGACGGCGCCGAAGGAGACGACGAGCAGGGCGAGGACGGCGCCGATGACGCGGAGCCGGCCGGGCTCGGTGGCGGCGGCGGCGCGCAGGCGGTCGGCGCCCTCGGCGAAGGCGGTGCGGCGGGGTGCGAGGGGCGTCGCCGGTGGGGCGACGCCCTGCTGCAGCTGTGTCACCTGACCTCCCCCTTGGCCACCCGTCGCGGCAAGTATCGCCGCGGGGGGTGCTGTCCGCACAGGGCTTTGGGTGATCTTGTTGCTGAGCTGTGCCGTTGTGTTGCCCCCCACTCTTGAATACGCGACGTGAGGGTGTTCGGTTCCCGGGGGTGGGGTGGGGTGGGCCGGGGGGAGGTTGCGCAACCCGGCGCCAACGGGGTGCTTTCCCCAAGCTCCTCGAGCAGGGGGTACCCCAGCGCCCACCTGTGCCGCCCTGGAGGTCCCCCAGGCCGTCAAGGCTCTGGGGGAGGCACGACTGCCCGCGGCTACGGCGGCTGCGGCAGCCACAGCGGCAGTGGGCAGTGGGCAGTGGGCAGTGGGCAGTGGGCTACGCCCCCTCGTAGTACCCCCGTACCCGTTCCTGGGCCTCGCGCGGTGCGTCCTCGTGGTCCAGGCCCAGCAGTGCGGCTCCCAGGACCGGACGGGCCGTGACCACCTGGGGGACCGCCTTCGGGGCCTTCGACGCCAGGAGGTCCCTTACCGCGTCGTCCAGTTGGGGGTGCTGGGCCGCCAGGATGCTGCCGCCCAGTACGACCGGGGTCTCCTCCTCCAGGAGGTCCAGCCGCCTGAGCGCCACCGTCGCCATAGTGACGACCTCCTCCGCCAACCGGTCCACGACCGCGCGGGCCACCGGGTCGCCCTCCTCGGCCGTCGTGAACAGCACGGGGGCCAGCTCGTGGCGCCGGTCGTGGGCGATGTGCCCCAGGTGCAGCGCCTCGATGAGCGCGTACATCGAGGCGAGGCCGAAGTGCGCCGGCAGTGTGCGTGCCAGGGCGGTCGGGCCGCCGCGGCCGTCCTCAGCGCGCGCCGCCCACCAAAGGGCCTCCTCCGCCAGGCCCCAACCGCCGCCCCAGTCACCGGAGACACGGCCGAGTGCGGGGAAGCGGGCGGTGCGTCCGTCGGGGCGCATGCCGACGCAGTTGATGCCGGCGCCGCAGACCACGGCGACGCCTCTCGGTTCGGCCACCCCGGCCCGGAGGATCGCGAACGTGTCGTTGCGCACCTCCACCGTCGTGCCCCACGCGCGCGCGTGCAGCGCGGCGGCCAGCTGTTCCTCCTCCACCGGCAGGTCGGCGTTGGCCAGACAGGCCGAGACATGCGCGACCGAGGCGACCCCCGCCGCCGCGCAGGCTTGCTCGACGGTTTCCGCCAGGGCGTCCACCGCCGTCTCCACGCCCACTGCCGGTGGCCTGAACCCCCCGCCCCGCGCGGTGCCGAGCACCTCGCCGTCGGCGGCCACCACGGCGACGTCGGTCTTGCTGTTGCCCGCGTCGATGGCGAGGACACTTGCGGTCAGGCCCACGCGAGGTGCTCCCGGTTGTGCGCGATCAGTCGGTCGGTGAGGGCGTCGGCGTAGTCGTACTGGCCGATCAGGGGGTGGCAGAGCAGGGCGCGGAAAACGCGGTCCCGGCCGCCGCGCAGGGCGGCGTCCAGGGCCAGCTCCTCGTACGCCGTCACGCTCGCCATCAGCCCCGCGTACAGCGGATCCACGGCCGGTACGGGCAGCGGTGACGGTCCGTGCGGGCCGACGGCCGCCTGTACCTCGATCACGGCGTCGTCCGGAAGGAAGGGCAGCGTGCCGTGGTTGTACGCGTTCACCACCTGGTACGGCGACCCGGATCCGCCGAGCAGCGCCGCCGCGAGGTCGACCGCGGCCTCCGAGTAGTGGGCGCCGCCCCGCCGGGCGAGCAGCGCCGGCTTCTCGTCGAGCGCCGGGTCGCCGTACATCTGGAGCAACTCCCGTTCCATGACGGCGACTTCGGTGGCGCGCGAGGTCTTCGTCCTCAGTTCCCGCACGACCTCGTCGTGCGCGTAGTAGTAGCGCAGGTAGTACGACGGGACCACGCCGAGCCGGTGCACCAGGCTCCGGGGCAGGCGCAGATCGGCGGCGATCGCCTCGCCGTGCTCGGTGAGCAGCTTGGGCAGCACGTTCTCGCCCTCGGGGCCGCCCAGGCGCACACCGGTCTCCCAGGTGAGATGGTTCAGTCCCACATGGTCCAGGTGCACATCGGCGGGTGTGACCCCGAGCAGCGCGGCGAACTTGCGCTGGAAGCCGATCGCCACGTTGCACAGCCCGACCGCCCGGTGGCCCTCCTGCAGCAGGGCGCGGGTGACGATGCCGACCGGGTTGGTGAAGTCGATGATCCAGGCCTTCGGGTTGGTGCGACGCACGTGTTCGGCGATGTCCAGGATCACCGGCACGGTACGCAGCGCCTTGGCGAGCCCGCCCGCGCCGGTCGTCTCCTGGCCGACACAGCCGCACTCCAGCGGCCAGGTCTCGTCCTGCTCCCGCGCCGCCTGGCCGCCGACGCGCAGCTGGAGCAGCACGGCGTCGGCCCCCTCGACCGCCTTGTCGAGGTCGCCGGTCGTGACGACGCGTCCGGGGTGCCCCTGCTTGGCGAAGATCCGCCGGGCCAGTCCGCCCACCAGCTCCAGGCGTTCGGCGGCCGGGTCGAGGAGGACCAGCTCCTCGACCGGCAGCGTGTCCCTCAGCCGTGCGAATCCGTCGATGAGTTCAGGCGTGTAGGTCGACCCTCCGCCGACCACGGTGAGTTTCATGTGTGGCTGACTAACCCTTCACTCCGGTGAGCGTGACACCTTCGACGAACGCCCGCTGGGCGAAGAAGAACACGAGGATCACGGGGGCCATGACCAGCACGGTCGCGGCCATGGTCAGGTTCCAGTCGGTGTGGTGCGCGCCCTTGAACGACTCCAGGCCGTAACTCAGCGTCCAGGCGCCCGGATTCTCGGAGGCGTAGATCTGCGGGCCGAAGTAGTCGTTCCAGGCGTAGAAGAACTGGAAGAGCGCGACGGCGGCGATGCCCGGCCGGGCCATGGGCAGCACGACCTTCAGCAGCGTCCGCAGGTCACCGCAGCCGTCGACCTTCGCGGCGTCCAGGTACTCGTTCGGGATGGTCATCAGGAACTGGCGCAGCAGGAAGATGGAGAACGCGTCGCCGAACGCCATCGGGATGATCAGCGGCCACAGCGTGCCCGCCAGATCCAGCTGCTTCGCCCAGAACAGGTACATCGGGATGATGATCACCTGCGGCGGCAGCATCATCATCGAGACCACCAGCATGAGGGACAGATTCCGGCCCCGGAAGCGGAACTTGGCGAGCGCGTACGCCACCGGTACGGACGACACGACGGTCAGGACGGTGCCGAGGCCGGCGTAGACCAGGGTGTTCTTCCACCAGGTGAGGAAGCCGGGGGTGGTGAGCACGCTCTTGTAGTTGCCCCACTCCCACGTGTGCGGGATCAGGTCGCGGCTGAGTGCCTGGCTGTCGCTCATCAGTGAGGTCAGGAACACGAACACGAAGGGCAGCGTGAAGAAGAGGGCGGCGGCCACGCCGAGGGAGTGGACCGCGACCCACTCCAGGGCGGCCCTGCGGCGGGCGGTGCGCGCGGCCGGCGAGACGGGCGCCCGCACCTGGACCGGCTTGTCGAGTACTTGGGTCATGGTCAGTCACCTGCCAGGTTGAGGCCGCCCCGGCGCCGCATCAGGAACGCGGTGAACACCATGGACAGGGCGAACAGCACGAGCGCGACCACACAGGCGGAGCCGTAGTCGAAGCGCTGGAAGCCGAGGTTGTAGACGAGCTGGGGCAGGGTGAGCGTGGACTTCTCGGGGTAGCCCGGCTCGAACTGCGTCCCGGCGCCCTGGATGACACCGGAGGCGACCTTTCCGGCGATCAGGGGCTGTGTGTAGTACTGCATGGTCTGGATCACCCCGGTGACAAGCGCGAACATCACGATCGGCGAGATGTTCGGCAGCGTCACGTACCGGAAACGCTGCCAGGCCGACGCGCCGTCCAGTTCGGCCGCCTCGTACTGCTCCTGCGGCACGTCGAGCAGGGCGGCCATGAAGATGACCATCAGGTCGCCGATGCCCCACAGGGCGAGCAGGGTGAGGGCGGGCTTGGACCAGGAAGGGTCGTTGAACCAGCCCGGTGCCGGGATGCCGATCTTCTCGAGGATCGAGTTGACCGGGCCCGTACCCGGATTGAGGAGGAAGGCGAACGCCATGGTGGCGGCGACGGGCGGGGCGAGGTAGGGCAGGTAGAACAGGGTGCGGAAGACGCCCGTACCCGTCTTGATCTTCGTGATCAGCAGTCCGACGCCGAGCCCGAAGACGACCCGCAGGCTGACCATGACGACGACCAGCCAGAGGGTGTTGCGGAGCGATGGCCAGAAGAACGGGTAGTCCTTGAAGACATACGTCCAGTTCTTCGTTCCGCTCCACGCCGGCGGACGGAAGCCGTCGTAGTGCATGAACGAGAAGTAGACCGTCGAGATCAGCGGGTACGCGAAGAAGACCGCGAAACCGATCAGCCAGGGAGACATGAAGGCGGCCGTCCGAAGCGCCGCCCTGCGACGCTTCGAGGCGAGGGTGATCGTGCTCATCGCTACTTCGCCTGCGCGATGTCCGTGTCGATCTGCTTGGCGGCGCTCTCCAGGCCCGCCCTGAGGTCCTTGACCTTGCCGCTCTCGTAGTCGTATCCGAGCTGCTGGATCGTCGTGAGGTACACGCCGCCGTTGACCGAGGCGGGCGTGGTCGTGGAGTCGGGGTTCGCGGCGATGTCCAGGAACGTCTTGAAGCGCGGGTCGAACTTCAGCTTCGGGGACTTCAGGGCCGCCAGGGTGGAGGGCACGTTGTGGATGGCGTTGGAGAAGTTCACCACCGCGTCCGTGTCGGTGGTCATGTACTTCACCAGCTCCCAGGCCGCGTTCTGCTTGGTGCTGGTGGCGGCGATGCCGGCGATCGTGCCGGTGATGTAGCCCTTGCCGTACTGGGAGGCCTGGTCGTCGGGGACGGGCAGCGGGGCGACCCCGACGTCGAAGTTCGGCTTGGCGTCCAGGGCCATGCCCAGACGCCACTCGCCGTCGAGCTGCATGGCGACCTGGCCGGTGTGGAAGGGATGCTTGGGACCCCATTCGTCACCGAGCTTCGAGCGGTACCTCTCCAGCTTCTGGTAGCCGCCGAGTTCGTCGACCAGCTTCTTCTGGAGCGTGAAGCCGGCGGTGAAGGCGGGGTCCTTGGCCAGGTTCGACTTGCCGTTCTTGTCGAAGTAGCCGGGGGAGAACTGCGCGAAGTAGTGCTCGATCGTGGTCTCCCAGCCGTGGTAGTCCGGCATGAACCCGAGCTGCTGGTAGCCGTCGCCGTCGGGGACGGTCAGCTTCTTGGCGTCGGTCTCGAATTCGGACCACGTCTTCGGCGGGGCCGTGATGCCCGCCTTCTTGAAGGCGGTCTTGTTGTAGTAGAGCCCGTATGCATCGCCCAGCAGCGGCGCCGTGCAGCGGTTGCCGTCGAACTGGGTGTACTCGTTCATCGCCTTCGGGAACGTCGTGGCCGGGTCGATGCCGGCCTTCTTGAAGAACGGGTTGAGGTCGACCAGGGCGCCGGAGGAGCAGAACTTGCCGACGTTGTTCGTGGTGAAGGACGAGATGACGTCGGGAGCCTTGTCGCCGCCGGTGCGCAGCGCCTGGTTGATCTTGTCGTCGGTCATGTTGGCGACGACGTTGACGTGGATGTTGGGGTGCGCCTTCTCGAAGCCGGCGATCAGCGCGTTCACGGCCTTGGTCTCGTTCGGCGCGCTCCAGGCGTGCCAGAAGTTGATGGTGGTCTCCTTGGACGCGTCGTCACTCGCGCCGGAGGAGGACTGGCCGGTACAGGCGGTGGTGAGGAGAGCGACCGAGGCGGTCAGGGCAAAGGCGACTTTTCGTACTGTTTCGGGCATGACGGGGTCTCCCTGGGACGGGTGGGGGCGTGGTTCGACCGGAGCGGGTGCCGGGGCAGGGGCGGAACCGGGGTGGGGACCCGGGGACTCAGCGCGAGGTGTCGAAGACCTCGTCGCGGGTGGCGGCGAGGGCGCTCTCCAGCGCCCCGCGCAGCACGGGGTGTTCACGAACGTCGCCGACCACGAGGCGTGGCCGGGATGCGGCCAGCTCCTCCAGTTCGGCCTGGAGCAGGCCCCGCAGCGGCTCGCCCCCGGCGGTGAGGGAGGCGCCGCTCAGGACGACGAGTTCGGGGTCGAGCACGGAGACGAGCGAGGCCAGACCGGTGGCCAGCCGGGTCGCGTACGTCTCGAGGAGTCGGCGGTGGGGGCCGGTGGCGCTGTCGGCGGCCCGGGCGACCAGGTCGGCGGCGACCTCGGCGTACGGGCCGGTCGGTACGTCCTCGACGCCCAGTTCGCGGGCGAGCTTCGGGATGGCCTGGGAGCCGGCCAGTTCCTGGTAACCGCCGCTGTTGGCCTTGGTGACCTGGCGGACCAACGGGGCGCCCGGCACCGGCAGGAAGCCGACCTCGCCGGCGCCGCCGGTCCAGCCCCGGTGCAGTCGGCCGCCGAGGACCAGAGCGGCGCCGAGACCGCCCTCGTTCCACAGCAGCACGAAGTCGTCGTGGCCCCTGGCCGCGCCCAGGCGCTGCTCGGCGAGGGCGACGAGGTTGACGTCGTTCTCGTACTCGACCGGCATCGGCAGAGCGGCGGCGAGTTCCTCCAGCAGCGTGGGGGAGTGCCAGCCGGGCAGGTGGGAGGCGTAGCGCAGGCGGCCGGTGTTGGGATCGAAGGCGCCCGGGGTGCCTATGACCACCCGGTGCACGTCGGAGGCGGCGAGCCCGGCGGCCTTCACGGCGCCGTCGAGGGCGTCGGTGACCTGTCGTACGACGGGCTGCGCCGCGCGGCGGCCTGGGGTGGGCAGCTCGTACTCGCCGACCGTCCGGCCCGTGATGTCGGCGACGGCGGCGAGGATGCGCTCGGGGGTGACGTCGAGACCGGCGACATGGGCGGCGGCCGGGTTGACGACGTACAGCTGGGCGCTGGGGCCCGGGCGGCCCTCGCTGGTGCCGGTCATCAGGACGAGTCCGGCAGCTTCCAGGCGGGCGAGCAACTGGGAGGCGGTGGGCTTCGACAGGCCGGTGAGCTTGCCGATGCGGGTGCGGCTGAGCGGACCGTGCTCCAGGAGCAGGTCCAGGGCGGCGCGGTCGTTCATGGCGCGCAGCACGCGGGGGGTGCCCGGTGTACCGGCGAATCCTGCCATGCGTGTCGCCACCTGCCTTTCAACGGCCCAGCTTCTCAGCGGGGGCGCGGGGAAGTCCACCGAGCGATCGCTGCGCTGCGTGATCTGTTAGGAAGGTTTCCTATCGATGGCAGGAAGGTACGGGTCGGTCGCCGGAGGCGTCAATACCGGCCACCGGCGGCTATGTAGTTGTTACGGGGGGCGTCAGCCCTTCACGAACGGGGTGGTGCCCAGGGTGGGATAGGGGGCGGGAAGGGGGAAGGGTTCCAGCAAAACGTTCCCGCTCACTCCAAAGAGTGTGCTGAACCCTTCACCCCTCTTCGCGCGCACGAAGGGGCGGCGCCCGGAACCCCCGGACGCCGCCTCCCTCATGCGACCGTGCGACCCGCTACTTCGCCGCCGGACGCGGCGGTGGGATCGGGGAAGCTGCCTCCGACTGCGGAGAGTCCGGGTTCGAGTGGGCCGACGGGGGCGCCACCGGGGCCGCGGGGTCGGCCGGTTCCTCCTCCGTGAGCGTGGTGGGCGTGCCCCCCACGATGTGGATGTCCGCCTCGTCGAACGCCCGCTTGACGCGCCAGCGCAGCTCGCGTTCCACCGCCAGTGCCTTGCCCGGCATGGTCTTCGCCGAGAGGCGGACCACCATGGAGTCGATCAGCACGCTGTCCAGTCCGAGCACCTCGACCGGGCCCCAGAGGATCTCGTTCCAGGGCTCCTCCTTGCTCATCCGCTCGGCCACCGCGTCCAGGACCGCCTTCACCCGGTCCAGGTTCTCGCTCGCGCGGACGGTGACGTCCACCCCGGCCGTAGCCCAGCCCTGCGAGAGGTTGCCGATGCGCTTGACCTCGCCGTTGCGGACGTACCAGATCTCGCCCTCGGCACCGCGCAGCTTCGTCACCCGCAGGCCCACCTCGATCACCTCGCCGGAGGCCACCCCCGCGTCGATGGTGTCGCCGACGCCGTACTGGTCCTCGAGGATCATGAAGACGCCGGAGAGGAAGTCCGTGACCAGGTTGCGGGCGCCGAAACCGACCGCCACACCGGCGACACCCGCCGACGCCAGCAGCGGGGCGAGGTTGATCTGGAAGGTCGACAACACCATCAGCGCCGCGGTGCCCAGGATCAGGAAGCTCGCCATCGAGCGCAGCACCGATCCGATGGCCGCAGCGCGCTGCCGGCGGCGCTCGGCGTTGACCAGCAGGCCGCCCAGCGAGGTGCCGTTCGCCGTCGCCTCGCTGGTGCGGTTCATACGCTCGATGAGCTGGGTGATCGCGCGCCGTACCGCCACTCTGAGCACTGCCGCGATGACCAGGATCAGGATGACCCTGAGGCCTATCGCGAGCCAGGTCGACCAGTTCTGCTCGACCCAGCTCGCGGCGTGGTTCGCGCTCTCCTGGGCGTCCTGGAACGTGGGAACCGCCGGAGCCGTCGACTCCGTGGGGGACGGAGTCGGTGTGGCGCCGGCGGCCAGTAGGGCGGGCAGGGACACGGCGGGTACCTCCAGTGCTTCTGCCTCCGGTGGGGGGCGGTCAAGGTCGTCGAGGTCACGGAAAGGTCACCGGACGGCAGGAGCACCACACTAACGGGGCATCGTGTGGGGATCATGACGATGTCCCGTGCAGAGACCGTGTCACCTGGGGGTTCACCAGGTGGAGCAGGGGGGCGCGCGGCCGGTGGCGCACCGGGTGTGGTCGAAAACACTCCCAGCCCGTTACCGGGACATGGTGGCGCTTCCACCAGGCATGAGGGGACACTGGCTCTCAGATCGTCCCGGCGCGAGCCACGCGCCGCCGGCGTACAAGGAGGGCATCCGTGCCGCACGTCCTGGTCCTCAACGCGTCGTACGAGCCACTCGGCGTCGTACCGCTCCGCCGCGCGCTCATCCTCGTCCTCGAGAACAAGGCCGTCTGCCTCGAGGAGTCCGGCGCCTACATGCACAGCGCGACCGTCACTGTCCCCGCACCCAGCGTGGTCCGGCTGAAGCGATTCGTACGGGTTCCCTACCGGGGGCCCGTTCCTCTCACCCGTCGTGCGCTCTTCGCCCGCGACGGCGGCCGGTGCATGTACTGCGGTGGCGTCGCAACCAGCGTCGACCACGTCATTCCGCGCAGCCGCGGTGGTCAGCACGTCTGGGACAACGTGGTGGCTTCCTGCCGCCGCTGCAACCACGTCAAGGCCGACCGCCACCTCTTCGAGCTGGGCTGGCGGCTGCGCCACAAACCCGCCCCGCCCACCGGCCTGGCCTGGCGCATCATCGGCACCGGCCATAGGGACCCGCGCTGGCTGCCATACCTGCAGCCGTACGGCGCGGACGACGCCTTGGCCCGGATCGACGGCATTTCAGCCTGACGATCCGGGCCTTCGTGTTCCCCGGGGGCGGCCGCTCTGGTCTCGGGGCCCGGCCCCGGGAGTCCCCTGCGCTCCCGGGACCGGCCGTCAGGCCTGCCGCAGCTCGCCCGGGTGCACCTGGTGCTGTGGCCGGAAAGGTTCACCGGCTCGCGACGCCCGGCACGGCACCTCGCCGCGTTGTCGCATCCCCCGAGTACCTCCAGTACGCGGACGACGCTCCGCCTTGCCGGTGCCGGAAAGTCCGGAGGTATCTCGGGACGATGGCGTGCCCCGGGGTCCGGTCGCGGGGTACGGTCTGTGAGCAAACCCACCTTGTCCACCCTCCCACGTCTGCGCACGCGTCCACTGGGTAGGGCTGCACTCACCCGCAGAACGTCGCACGACGACAAGGAGGCCCCCGTGGCCGTACCGGCACACCATCCGCTCCCCACCCTGTCCAAACGCGACGCGGAACCCTCCGTCGGCCCCCGGGCGCCGATCGGCGTCCTCAGCGCGGAGGGCGCCCGCACCCAGGCGCCGCTGACCAGCGAACCGCCGCTGCCCGACGCCGAGCCCCTCACCAGCGAACCCCCGCTCGCCGACGTAGCCCCCCTGACCAGCGAGCCCCTGGCCGCCGGCTCGGACCCCATGGGGTACTAGATGACACCGGCGGACCCCGAGCGCGACGACACGCCCCTGGCCCGGCTCGCCGCGCTGCACGGCGTCGCCACCTCCTACCGCCCCTCCCCGGACCGTACGGTCACGTCCTCGGACACCGCGGTCACCGCCGCTCTCGCCGCGCTCGGCGTGGACGCGAGCACCCCGGACGCCGTACGTGAGGCCCTGGCCGCCCGTGAGAGGGAGCTGCGGGAACGGTTGCTGCCCCCGACCGTGGTCGGCTGGGGCGGCGAGCCGCCCGCCGAGCTCGCCGCCCTTCCGGACGGCACCCGGGTACGCGTCGAGACCGAGCAGGGAGAGGCGCGGCCTTCCGCCGACGACCTCCCGCCCGGCGTCCACAGCCTGCACGTCACCGCCCCCGACGGCCGCACGGCCGAAGCCCACCTCATCGCCGCCCCCGCCCGGCTGCCCGCGCCGCCGGGGCGCTCCTACGGACTGCTCGTCCAGCTCTACTCCCTGCTCTCCCGCCGCTCCTGGGGCATGGGCGACCTCGGTGACCTGGCCGAGCTCACCGCCTGGGCCGGACGTGCGCTCGGCGCGGGGTTCGTACAGGTCAACCCGTTGCACGCGGCCGTACCCGGCGCCCCCACGGACCCCTCCCCCTATCGCCCCTCCTCCCGCCGCTACCCGGACCCCGTGCACCTGCGGGTCGAGGACATCCCCGAGTTCCCCTACGCCGAGGACCGCGCCCGCGTCGGGGCGTTGCTGGAGCGGGCCGCGCGGCTGCGCGAATCCGTCCTCGACAAGGGCGAGTTGATCGACCGCGACGCCGTGTGGGAGCTCAAGAGGGAGGCGCTGGAACGCGTGCACGCCGTCCCGCTCGGGCCCGGACGGCGCGCCGCCTACGCCGACTTCCTCGCCGAACAGGGCCAGGAGCTGGAGGACCACGCCACCTGGTACGCGCTCGCCGAGCTCTACGGCCCCGACTGGCACACCTGGCCCACCCGGCTGCGCGACCCCCGCTCGGCCGCGACCGGCCGCGCCCGCGCCGAGCTGATGGACCGCGTCGACTTCCACAGCCGGCTCGCGTGGCTCACCGACGCCCAGCTCGCCACCGCCCAGCGCGCCGCCCGCGACGCCGGAATGCCGATCGGGTTGATCCACGACCTCGCGGTCGGCGTGCACCCGGGCGGCGCCGACGCCTGGGCGCAGCAGGAGTACCTGGCGTCCGGGATGTCGGTGGGCGCCCCGCCGGACGCCTTCAACCCGCGCGGCCAGGACTGGGGCCTGCCGCCCTGGCGCCCCGACCGGCTGGCCGCCTCCGGCTACGCCCCCTACCGCCGGCTGCTGCGCGCCCTGCTGCGGCACGCGGGCGCACTCCGCATCGACCACGTCATGGGCCTGTTCCGGCTGTGGTGGGTGCCGCAGGGACAGTCGCCCACGGAGGGCACCTACGTCCGCTACGACGCCGAGGCCATGCTCGCCGTCCTGGTCCTGGAGGCCTCGCGCGCCGGGGCCCTGGTCATCGGCGAGGACCTCGGCACGGTCGAGCCCGGGGTCCGTGAGGCGCTGCACGAGCGCGGGGTGCTCGGCACGTCCGTCCTGTGGTTCGAACGGGACTGGGAGGGCAACGGGCAGCCGCTGCCGCCCGAACGCTGGCGCGCCGACTGCCTGGCCACCGCCACCACCCACGACCTGCCGCCCACCGCCGCCCGGCTCAGCGGAGAGCACATCGAACTGCGTGACCGGCTCGGCCTGCTCACTCGCCCCCTGGCCGAGGAGCGCGCCGAAGCGGCGGCCGAGACCGGCCAGTGGCTCGCCCTGCTGTCGCGGCTCGGTCTGCTCGAGGGGGGCAGCGGCGGGAACTCGGCGGTGGCGGAGGAGAGGGAGATCCAGGCCGTCCACCGCTTCCTGCTGCGCACCCCCGCACGGCTGGTCGGCGTCTGGCTGCCCGACGCGGTCGGCGACCGCCGCCCGCAGAACCTGCCGGGCACCTGGGACCAGTACCCGAACTGGCGTCTGCCGATCGCGGACGGGCAGGGACGTCCCGTGACGCTGGAGGACCTGGCGGCCTCGCCGCGGCTGTATGCGCTGATGGACGTGGTGCGGGGTCGGTAGGCGCGGTACGGCACCGGGGGCGGCCCGGTGCGGCACCTCGGTGGCCCGGAACGGCACCCCGGGCGCGCGGGCCGTCAGGGCGTTCGCTACTTTTGCACCGTGGACAAGAAGAACGCCCTGCGCGCCGGCGCCCTGGCCGCCGGTACGACGCTGATGATGCTGCTCATGTCGTCCCCCGCGCTCGCGCTGACGCGCGACGACGGCGACGACCCCGGCAAGGGCCTGAGCGTGGCCGACACGCTGGGGCTGTTCGTGGCGGCGCCCATCGTGCTGTTCCTGGTCATCGCGGGTCTGGTCATGGTGACCGACAAGACCCGCAAGGAGACCAAGCAGGGCTGACGCCCACACGGTCGTACTGTCCGCCGAGGGAGTCCGCGCACCAGGCGGGTGCGTGGGCTCCCTCGGCGTGTTCGTAGGGCCCGGGTTCCGCGGGCCTACGGTTCTCCACAGCTTCGGACCTACGGATGCGGTGCGGTGAGGTAGCGCCGCAACGTAGGGGCCAGCCAGGCCACCACCTCCTCGGGGGCCAGGGCGGCGGCCGGCGGGATCTTCAGCACATACCGGGCGAACGCCATCCCGACGACCTGTGATGCGGCGAGCCCGGCCCGGGTCGGTGCCTGCTCGGGGTCGGGGCAGGTCTGCCGCGCGACCGGCAGCAGCTGGTCCCGGAAGATCTCCTGGAGCCGCCGGGCCCCCGCCGGGTTGGTGACGCCGACGCGCAGCAGCGCGGTGAGCGCGTCGTGGTTCTCCTCCCAGAGGGTGAGGAAGTGGTTCACCAGGACCACGCCCACATCGTGGCGGGGCACTCCCCTCAGGTCGGGCAGGCGCAGGTCGATGTCGAGCACCGCGTCGAAGAGGCCCTCCTTGGAGCCGTAGTAGCGCATCACCATGGACGGGTCGATCCGCGCGTCCCTGGCGATCGCGCGGATGGTGGTGCGCTCGTAGCCGTCGGAGGCGAAGCGCTCCCGGGCGGCGGCGAGGATCGCGCCGCGGGTGGCGTCGGAGCGGCGGGGTGGGGGCTTTTCGGACATGCCAACAAACGTAGGCCAACAGGTGTTGACCGTCCAATGTTGGTCAACATATGTTGGCCAACGAGCGTTGGCCTACACGCGTTGGCATCAGGAGGCAGCCATGGCAGAGACGCCCCGCACCACCGTCACCACGGCTCCCGGCGGCGGCGACGCCACCCCCACCGGCGTCCTCGTCGTCGGCTGCGGCCCCACGGGTCTCCTCCTCGCCGGTGACCTCGCCACCGCCGGCGTCTCCGTCACCCTCGTCGAGAAGCGCCCCCACAAGATCAGCAACCTCTCCCGCGCCTTCGTCCTGCACGCCCGCACCCTGGAGCAACTCGACGCCCGCGACGTCGCCGACGACCTCGAGGCCAAGGGCCGGTCGCTCTCCGACATCCGGCTCTTCGGCGGGCTCTCCATCCGGCTCGACACCCTCCCCTCCCGCTTCCGCCACCTGCTCGTCCTGCCCCAGTACGCGGTGGAGAAGGCGCTGGAGCGGCGCGCGGCCGACGCCGGGGTGCGGTTCCTGTACGAGACCGAGGTCACCGGCGTCGACCAGGACGCCGACGGTGTGACGCTGCACGTCCGCCGCCCCGACGGCGAGCCCGGCGAACTGCGCGCCGCCTACGCCGTGGGCGCCGACGGCCTCCACAGCGCCGTACGCGCCTCGATCGGCCTGCCCTTCCCGGGCAAGTCCGTCATCCGTTCCGTCGTCCTCGCCGACGTCCTCCTCGACGAGCGGCCCGAGCACACCCTGACCGCCAACGCGGTCGGTGACGCCTTCGCCTTCATCGCGCCGTTCGGAGACGGCTACCACCGGGTCATCGCCTGGCAGCGCGGCCGCGACCTCCCCGACAGCGCGCCGCTCGACCTCGACGAGGTCCGCGAGACCGTCCGCCTCGCGCTCGGCCGCGACTACGGCATGCGCGACGCGCGCTGGATGTCCCGCTTCCACAGCGACGAGCGCCAGGCGCCCGCCTACCGCGTCGGCCGTGTCTTCCTCGCCGGGGACGCCGCGCATGTGCACACCCCGGCCGGCGGGCAGGGCATGAACACCGGTCTGCAGGACGCCGCGAACCTCTCCTGGAAGCTCGCCGCCGTCCTGCGCGGCCACGCCGAGCCCGCCCTCCTGGACACCTACCAGTCCGAACGGCACCCCGTCGGCAGGTCGGTGCTGCGCAGCAGCGGCGGCATCGTGCGCCTCGCCATGGCCAAGCGGCCCTGGAGCCTTGCGCTGCGCACCGTGCTCGCCGCCGCCGTCACCCACGTCGGCCCCCTCCGGCGGCGCGTGACGGGCCAGGTCACCGGCATCGGCTACGCCTACGCCGCTCCGCGCGGCTCCCACCCGCTCACCGGCAGGCGCATCCCGGACGCGGCCCTCACCGGCGGCCGGCTCTACGAGGCCCTGCGCGGCGGCCGGTTCGTGCTGATCACCCCGGACCCGTACGACGCGGACGGCCGCAAGGACCGGCTGGCCGTGGAGCGCTGGGCGGGCGAACGGCGCACGACCGTGCTGGTACGGCCGGACGGCTATGTCGCCTGGGCCGCCGAGGCGCCCGACGCCGCGCAGATCGAGTCCGCGCTGCTCAGCTGGACGGGCCGAGGGTGACCGTACCGGCGAGCGAACCGACCGGCCCACCGCGGCCACTCAAAACTCGGCCACTGAAAAAGGGGCGCCCGGCACGAGCCGGGCGCCCCTTCCGCGTGCGATCAGGCCGCTGCCGCGTCCGCCGCCTGGGCCTTCAGTGCCCGTTCGATGCCCGCGCGGGCCTCGGAGACCAGGCGCCGCAGAGCCGGAGGCGGTTCGGCGGAGGCCAGCCAGGTGTCGGTCCTCGCCAACGTGTCCTCGGACACCTGGATCGACGGGTAGAGACCGACCACGATCTGCTGGGCCATCTCGTGCGAGCGGGAGTCCCAGATGTCCCTGACCACCTCGAAGTACTTCTCCGCGTACGGGGCGAGCAGCTCCCGCTGGTCGGTCTCGACGAAGCCGGCGATCACCGCCTCCTGCACGGCGTTCGGCAGCTTGT
Organism: Streptomyces sp. NPDC107546; assembly: GCF_055639175.1. NCBI lineage: Bacteria > Bacillati > Actinomycetota > Actinomycetes > Kitasatosporales > Streptomycetaceae > Streptomyces > Streptomyces sp. NPDC107546. The sequence continues at coordinate 35,217 of NZ_JBVKBA010000013.1, forward strand.
CGGACTCCACGACCGACGCCCACGCCTCGGCCTTGGCCTCCGCGGTCGGGCGGGCGGCCCGGGCGGTGGCCGCGTGGCGCTCACCGGCCGCCGTCTTGTCGCGCTCCAGCTCGCCCGCGATCTCCGCCTCGTCGAAGCGGCCCACCGCGGCGAGCCGCTCCACGAACGCCCAGCGCAGCTCGGTGTCCACGACCAGGCCCTCCACCGACTGCGAGCCGTCGAGCAGCGCCTCCAGCAGGTCCAGCTGCTCCGGGGTGCGGGCGGTCGCCGCGAAGGCGCGCGCCCAGGCGAGCTGGTGGTCGCTGCCCGGCTCGGCGGCGCGCAGATGGGCGAGGGTCGCGTCCGTCCACCGGGTCAGCAGCGCCTCGCGCGCGGACGGGTCGGCGTACAGGTCGATCGCCAGCTTCACCTGGCGGTGCAGCGACTGCACGACACCGATGTCGGACTCCTTGGCGATGCCGGACAGGACGAGCGAGAGGTAGTCGCGGGTCGCCAGCTCCGCGTCCCGGGTCATGTCCCAGGCCGACGCCCAGCACAGGGCGCGCGGCAGCGAGGACTCGAAGTCGCCCAGGTGCTCGGTGACGAAGGCCAGCGACTTCTCGTCCAGGCGGACCTTGGCGTAGGACAGGTCGTCGTCGTTGAGCAGGATCACGTCCGGGCGGCGCCGGCCGGTCAGCTGCGGCACGGCGGTCAGCTCGCCGTCGACGTCCACCTCGATCCGGCCGTCCTCGTCGCGCAGCAGTTTGCCGCTGTCCTCGTCGAGGCCGTACAGGCCGATGGCGATGCGGTGCGGACGCAGGACCGGCTCGCCCTTGGCGCCGGCGGGCAGGGCGGGGGCCTCCTGGCGGACCGCGAAGGACGTGATGACGCCGTGCTCGTCCGTCTCGATCTCGGGCCGCAGGATGTTGATGCCCGCGGTCTGAAGCCACTTCTTGGACCACGTCTTCAGGTCCCGGCCGGAGGTCTCCTCCAACGCGCCCAGCAGGTCCGACAGGCGCGTGTTGCCGTAGGCGTGCCGCTTGAAGTACGCCTGCACACCGCGGAAGAACTCGTCCATGCCGACGTACGCGACGAGCTGCTTGAGGACGCTGGCGCCCTTGGCGTACGTGATGCCGTCGAAGTTGACCAGGACGTCGTCCAGGTCGCTGATCTCGGCCATGATCGGGTGGGTGGAGGGCAGCTGGTCCTGCCGGTACGCCCACGTCTTCATCTGGTTGGCGAACGTGGTCCAGGAGTGCGGCCACCGGGAGGCGGGGTGGAGCGCCTGGCAGGCGGCCTCGGCGTAGGTGGCGAACGACTCGTTCAGCCACAGGTCGTTCCACCACTCCATGGTCACCAGGTCGCCGAACCACATGTGGGCCAGCTCGTGCAGGATCGTGGCGGCCCGGGCCTCGTACGCCGCGTCCGTCACCTTCGAGCGGAACACGTACTGGTCGCGCAGCGTGACCGCGCCCGCGTTCTCCATCGCGCCCGCGTTGAACTCCGGCACGAAGAGCTGGTCGTACTTCTGGAACGGGTACCGGAAGTCGAACTTCTCCTGGAACCACTCGAAGCCCTGCCGGGTCACCTCGAAGATCGCGTCCGAGTCGAGGTACTCGGCGAGGGAGGGCCGGCAGTAGATGCCGAGCGGGACGCTCTGGCCGTCCTTCTCGTACACGCTGTGCACGGAGTGGTACGGGCCGACGATCAGCGCGGTGACATACGTCGAGATCCGCGGCGTCGGCTCGAAGACCCAGACGTCGTCCTTGGGCTCGGGGGTGGGCGAGTTGGAAACGACGGTCCAGCCGCTGGGCGCCTTCACGGTGAACTGGAAGGTGGCCTTCAGATCCGGCTGCTCGAAGGAGGCGAACACCCGCCGGGCGTCGGGCACCTCGAACTGGGTGTAGAGGTAGGCCTGGTCGTCGACCGGGTCGACGAAGCGGTGCAGGCCCTCGCCGGTGTTGGTGTAGGCGCAGTCGGCGACGACGCGGAGGATGTTGGGGCCCTCAAGGAGGCCGGGCAGGGCGATCCGCGAGTCCTTGAAGACCTCGGCCGGGTCGAGGGGGTCGCCGTTGAGGGTGACCTCGTGGACGGTCGGGGCCACCAGGTCGATGAAGGACTCCGCGCCGTTCTCGGCGGAGTCGAAGCGCACCGTGGTCACGGACCGGTAGGTGCCGCCCTCCTGCGCGCCGGAGAGGTCGAGATCGATCTCGTACGAGTCAACGGTGAGCAGCTTCGCCCGCTGCTGTGCCTCTTCGCGAGTCAGGTTTGTGCCAGGCACGCGGTCATCTCCTCGTGATGGGTCGGTTCCGTCATCCTTCCACGTCACCGCCACGTTCGGCGATGATCGGGCCGTACAGCAAGGGGCGCGCACCGGTCGTGGTGCGCGCCCCTTCGATGTGAGGGTTTTCCCTATTCGCTCAGCTCTGCCGCCACCAGCTCCGCGATCTGCACGGCGTTCAGCGCGGCGCCCTTGCGGAGGTTGTCGTTGGAGACGAACAGGGCCAGGCCGTTGTCGACCGTCTCGTCGCGGCGGATGCGGCCCACGTACGACGGGTCCTTGCCGGCCGCCTGCAGCGGGGTCGGGATGTCGGAGAGGGCCACGCCGGGCGCGCCGGCCAGCAGCTCCGTCGCGCGCTCCACCGACAGCGGACGCGCGAAGCGGGCGTTGACCTGGAGGGAGTGGCCGGAGAACACCGGGACGCGCACGCAGGTGCCGGAGACCTTCAGCTCGGGGATCTCCAGGATCTTGCGGGACTCGTTGCGGAGCTTCTGCTCCTCGTCGGTCTCGTTCAGGCCGTCCTCGACGAGGTTGCCCGCGAAGGGGACGACGTTGAAGGCGATGGGGCGCTTGTACACCTGCGGCTCGGGGAAGTCGAGCGCTTCACCGTCGTGGGTCAGCTTGTCGGCCTCGGCGACCACCTTCTGCGCCTGCCCGTGCAGCTCTGCCACGCCCGCGAGGCCCGAGCCGGACACCGCCTGGTAGGTGGCGACGACCAGCGCCTCGAGCCCCGCCTCCTCGTGCAGGGGCCTGAGCACCGGCATAGCGGCCATCGTCGTGCAGTTCGGGTTGGCGATGATGCCCTTCGGCCGGTTGACCACCGCGTGCGGGTTCACCTCGGAGACCACCAGCGGCACGTCCGGGTCCTTGCGCCAGGCGGAGGAGTTGTCGATCACGACGGCACCCTGCGAGGCGACCTTCTCGGCCAGCGCCCTGGAGGTCGCGCCACCCGCCGAGAAGAGCACGATGTCCAGGCCGGTGTAGTCGGCGGTCGCCGCGTCCTCCACGGTCACGCCGTCGAAGATGGTCCCCGCCGAACGGGCCGAGGCGAACAGGCGCAGCTGGGTGACCGGGAAGTCGCGCTCCGTGAGGATCCTGCGCATGACCGTGCCGACCTGACCGGTCGCTCCGACGATTCCGACCCTCACGGCGACTCCCTCTCGTGATCTTTGTGTGCGTGTTGCCTGACCGAGGCTTTTCCATCATGCGGCCGACCCCGGCCCGCCTGTCCAATTCTTTGTACGGCGTGCCCGAGGAATGGGACGCGACGGCCGGGCCGGCGGTTGCGGAACTGCGGCGTCCACCCCGCCGAGCTGCAGAAATTCAGCCGCCGGGCGTCCCGCACCGCAAGCTGTGCTGCCCCGCACCTGCCCCGCCCCTTCCGGCGCACACGACGGTGTGACGCACGCCCCATCGGCCGGGCGGACGAGAGAAAGGGCGGGCGCCCCCACGGACGCCCGCCCCCACAGCCGTAGCGAGCCCTACGGTGTGACCTTCTCGATCTTCACGCTGCCGGTGCCCGCGACCGTGCCGCGCGCGTTCACCAGCTGAACCCGGCCGAAGAACTCCCGGCCCTCGGGTGCCGGAGCGGCCGCGGTGACCGTGCCGGACACCGTCGCGGAGTCACCCGTGCCGAGCTTGACCGGGGCCGAGCCGTCGACCGTGACGGAACCGAGCGCGGGGGAGAAGAACACGTCCCGGTAGTCGTAGGCGGTCGAGCCGGACGGGACCGAGTAGCCCGCCACCTTGATCGTGTACGTCCCGGCGGCCGGCGAGTCGATGTGCACCGACTCCTCCGAGTCGCCGTCCGCGGACTGCGCGACCTGCTTGCCGCTCGCGTCGTAGACCGTCAGGTCGAGGTCGGCGGCCGTGTCGGACACGTTGCCGATCGCGACGTCCAGCGAGGTGGCACCCGCGGGCACCTCGACGGTGGTGGTCTGCGTCTCGCCGTTCTTGATCGTCGGCCGGGCCGTCTTGGACGAACCGAGCGGACCGCCGACCAGCTTGCCCTCGAGCGCGGCGTACTTGTTGGTCACCTTCCAGGAGGCGGCGGCCGGGGTGCCGACCTTGGCCTCGGGCACGGTCACGGTCTCGGGGTCGAACGCCGCGCCGAGGACGGTGACGTCCAGCGTGTAGGGGTTGTCGAGCAGCGGCGAGGTGCGGCGCGACTCGACCTCGATCTCCCAGACACCGGCCTGCGGGTCCGCGTACGAGCGCACGTCGGGCTTGCAGCCGTTGCCGTCGAGGTAGTTGTTGTAGCAGTACGGCGTCGAGGTGTTGTCGACCGGAGTGCCGTACGGGTGGATCGCGATGAACCGGGTCTGGCTCTTGTCCTTCAGCCCGCCGATCGCCACCTCCAGCGACTTCGCTCCCTCGGGCACGGTCAGGAAGTACGACCGGGTGCTGTTGCGCTGCACCGAACCCGAGGCCGAGTAGGTGTACTTGACGGGGGCCGACACCACGACCGTGGTGAGGATCTGCTTGTCGACGCCCTCGGTGAACGGGTCGTCGACCTCGAGGATCGCGCTCTTGACGCCCGCCGAGCGCGGCGCGGCCTGGACCTTCACGGTCACCGGCTGGTTCAGCGGCAGCCTCACCAGGGGTGAGCCGAGGAGGCGGAAGGTGTCACCCGCGTTGTTCTCGAAGCGCAGCGTGTGCCAGACCGGCCCGTCGGGGCCGGAGGTACGGGTGACGGTGATGTCGTACGTCTTCTTCTCGCCCGCCTTGAGGCCGCCCTCGCGGTCGTACAGGCCGGTGCCGAAGCCGGGGGTCTTCAGCGCGTAGTCGATCGCGGTGTCGACCGGGGCCTTCACGGTGTAGTCGTGGGAGGCCGCGTCGCCGCGGATCGCGTCCCAGGCGTCGACGATGTTGATGCGGCCCGCGCCCTCCTCGTACGCCTGCACACCCTTGATGTGGTCGGCCGTCGAGGTCAGCGCGGTGCGCAGCTTCGCGGGCGTGAGGTCGATGCCCTTCTGCTTGGCGGCGGACAGCAGCAGCGCGCTCGCGCCCGCGGCCTGCGGGGACGCCATCGAGGTGCCCTGGAGCATGGAGTAGCCGGCCGGCAGCGAGTAGCCCGCCTCGGCGACCGGGGAGCCCGGCAGCCAGGTCTGGGTGGTGTTGATCGCGGCCCCGGGCGCGACGAGCGTCGGCGTGAAGCCGCCGTCCTCGCGCGGGCCGCGCGAGGAGAAGGGCATCATCTGGTACTTCTTCTCCACGACCGAGCCGTAGTTGGCGGCCCAGGTCTCCTTGGAGATGGCCGCGCCGACCGAGATCACCTTGTCGGCGAGACCGGGGTCGCCGATGGTGTTGGCGCCGGGGCCGGAGTTGCCCGCCGAGATCACCAGCTGCACGCCGTAGGTGTCGATCAGGCGCGTGTACAGCTCGGCGCGCGCGTTGTTGCCGTCGTTGAGCGCCGGCAGGCCGCCGATGGACATGTTGACGATGTCGACGCCGCGGCCGACGACGAGGTCGATCATGCCTTCGGTGAGCGCGACGTTGGTGCAGCCGCCGGTCCAGGTGCAGGCCCGGGAGGAGACGATCTTCGCGCCCGGGGCGGCGCCGTTCATCTTCCCGCCGAACAGGCCGTTGGCGGCGGTGATGCCGGCGACGTGGGTGCCGTGCTCGGACTCGATGACGCCGATGTTGACGAAGTCGGCCTTCTTGCCGACCCAGGACCCGCCGTAGGGGTCCATCGGGACGTCCTTGCGGATCTGCACGACGAACGGCACCCGCTCGACGACGTCCGTCTTCGGGTCGTCGGTGCCGAAGTAGCCGACCTGGAAGCCGTCCTTGTACGGCTTCATCGGCGTGTCGTCGGTGAAGTCGTTGTTGTTGTTCAGGTCGAGCGTGACCGTGCCGGCCGCCGGGTCGTACAGGACGCCCCAGCTGTCGGTGGTGTCGCCGTCGCGGTTGAGGTCGCCCTTCTCGTCGCCGCCGGTGGTCGCGGACTCCTTGAAGGTGCTGATCTCGTACGAGCCCGCCGGCGCCTTCCAGCTCTGGCCGCCGTAGGTGAAGGAGGGGCCGGAGACCGCAGTCACCATCGGGCGCCACGTCGCGTCGCTGTCGACTATCGGGTCCGTAGAGGTCACCCAGTCGACGATCTTCCGCTCGCCCGTGGTGGTCTTCTGCAGCGCCGGGTGGCCGAGGTCCACGCCCGAGTCGAGGATGCCGATGGTGATGCCGCGGCCGTCCGCCTTCGGGTGCTCCTGCACGAAGTCGACGGCGCCCGTCTCGAAGGACGGGTTGTACGGGTTCTCGGCCGGGGTGTTCTTGCCGGGGGCCGGGTAAGTGGCGCCCCGCGCGCCGGGCTTGGCGCCGTCCGCGCTCGGCGACGGGTCGTCGAGCGGGATCTCCCGCTTCAGGTCGATGGCGTGCACGGAGGACAGCTTCTCGGCGGCAGCGATCGCCGAGTCCGCCTCGGCCGTCGGGACGGTGGCGCGGACGTAGCCGAGCTTGTCGTAGGTCCGGCCCACGGAGCCGCCCTTGACCGCGTCCAGCTCCTTGGCGACCTGCTCGGTCTGCCCGGGCGCGGTCGCGACCATCATGGTGACGTTCTTGGCGCCGTCGGCCTTGGCCTCGGCGAGCAGGTCGGCGTCGTCCGAACCGAGCTTGGCGCTCGCGGACTTCACGGCCGGGTCGGTGCCGGCCGGCGGGTGGTCGGCGGCGAAGGCCAGGGGTATCGGCCCGGCCGCGGAGAGCGCGGCCACCAGCCCCGTGGCCGCGGCTATGCGCGCCACACGTCTCGTGCCCGGGTTCGGGCCACGCTGGGGGGTGAAGGTCATCGGCATCCCTTGTAGGTAAAGGAGCGTGCAGGGACCGACCGGGACCGATCGGCCCTGGTCGTAGTCGTCCGGTGGGCGACCCCGGACGATCGCACAGCTTTACGCAAGGAACATGTGTTTGGGGAGTGTTGACCGAATCGAAATGGATGTATGGGGAAAACCCGCGATGGACTTGGGGGAGTTCAGCCCCGAACGCCGACAACTCGGCGCCGCATCAAGCGCCCTTCGAGCCGCGCCGCCGCGCCGACCCGCGCCCGAATACTCCCCTGCCGATCCGGCGCCGGCGGGCTAACGTGCCCCGGGTGCGTACACGACTGAGGGTGGCGGCCTACGCCATCTGCGTTCGCGACGGCCGGCTCCTGCTCGCCCGTGGGTGGGCCTGGGACGGCACCCCCGAATGGACCCTGCCCGGCGGCGGCATGGAGCACGGCGAGGATCCCCACGACACCGTGGTCCGGGAGGTGGAGGAGGAGACCGGCTACCGCATCGAGGTCACCGGGCTGCTCGGTGTGGACTCGATCCGCCGCCGATTCCGCCGCGGCTTCGGCCGCACCGTCGACCACCACGGTGTACGGCTCGTCTACGAGGGCCGGGTGGTCGGCGGTGAACTGCGCAACGAGGTCGGCGGATCCACGGATCTGGCCGCCTGGCAGGACATGACCGCCGTGCCCGGGCTCAGGCGGGTGCGGCTCGTCGACACGGGACTCGCGCTGTGGCGGGAGCGCCCCGCGGCGGGGCGGACCGCTCTACCCGAGCCGCCCGAGGGGTGAAGCCCCTGCACCGCACCACGAACTACGGACCGACCGGTCCCGGGCGCGCGGCGAGCGGGTGTGGGCGGGCGCACGCGGCCAGGCCCGTCCGGGGCCGCCCGCGTCGCCCGCCCGCGTCCTGACGGCGCCGGGGCGCGAGGACTGAACGACTCACCCCGTGCGCGGCAGCACCAGCTCCGCCCCCTCCACGGCCGGCTCCCGTGGCCCCGTCGAGCGGTTCGCGGTCGTCGGGCCCTGCGGGGTCGGGCCCGTGAAGCAGAAGGAGAGCGCGGTGAGGAAGCGGCGGCCCCGCTCCCAGCCCGTCGGGACCGTCGCGGTCACCCGGGCGGTGCCCGAGGCGGCCGTGTGGTCGAGTAGCGCGGTGGCCAGGGGCCGGGCCGCTCCCGTGCCCCACAGGGAGGGGTGCAGCAGGAACAGGCCCACCGCGCAGGCGTCCGGGTCCGGGTGGTGCAGCACCGCGTCGACGATTCCCACCACCGGGCCCTCGGTGTCCTCGGTCACGACCAGGATCCGTTTGTCCTGCCAGTCGGCTCCCGGCGGCAGGCTGTAGTACAGGCTCTGCAGGTCTGCGGGGCCCGAGGGCAGGCCCGTGGCCGCCTCGAAGTACTCCGCGCTCGCCTCGAACAGGGACGTCACGCCCGGTTCGTCGTCGGGCGTGGCCTCGCGGACGGTGTACCGGCGCCCGTCCTCCGTGGTCGCGGTGATCGGCTCGGTCATCGGGTCATCGTCACATCGGCCGTCACCCTCTGGCCACCGAAAATACGGTGTGCCACTGGATCACGGTGTACAAGACCGACGAATTCCGGCGTAACCCAGTCGACCCGGACATGAGACGCCGTGTTCATCCGCTCGAAACATTTGTGCCGCCTCATAGCGAGCAACCCGCTGTTCACGGGGATGGTTCGACACTTGTGCAAGGCGGGTGGTCACGTGCGCGTAAGGCACGAGCTGCGCGTGCTGTCGGTCTACGACGGCTTCTTCTCCGGGGGCGCCCGGATCCTCCACAGCGACGTCGTCCTGGGGCTGCGCGAAGGCGGCCAGCACCACCGGGTGCTCAGCGTCCACGGGGAAGTGCTCCGTGAGGCCACCCGGCAGGCCATGCGGAACGACGCCTGCTACCGGTCACTGACCGCGGCCGGGGTGGAGGTCACGTCCCTGGGCCGTACCTTCGGGCTGACCGGGGTCCCGGCCGTCGATCCGGCCGTCTTCAGCGGGCCGGAGCTGGCGGAGACGGCACGGGCGATGGCCGGGGCCGACGTCGTCCTGTCGCTCAAGGAGCAGCCGCTCGGCCTGCTCAACCAGGCGGGCCTGCCGCGCCGCCCGGTGATCGTCTGCCTTCACCGCTCCGACCCGGAGAACCAGGGCGGGGCGCTCGCCGAGCTGAAGGCCGCCATCGCGGACGGCACCGTGGTCGCCTGCGTCTGCTGCGCCGAGTCCACCCGGGAGGCCTACCGGGCCGCCGGGATCCCGGCCGAGCTGCTGCACGTCATCCCCAACGGGGTCGACCTGCTCCGGTTCCGGCCCGACCCCGGCCGACGTCTTCGCACGCGCGAGGCGCTCGGCATCCCGGACACCGCACCGGTCGTCGTCTTCGCGGCCCGCTACGACGCCATGAAGAACGTCCCGCTCTTCCTGCGCGCCGCACACGCCTGGCTGCGCCGTGAGCCCGCCGGGCACGTGCTGATGTGCGGCGCGGGCATGACCGGGGACCAGCCCGGGCTGGCCGCCGACATCCGGGACGCCTTCGGCGAGGACACGCGGCTCACCGAGCGGCTGCACGCGCTGGGTGTCCGGCGCGACATGGAGACCGTCTACGCCGCCTCCGACGTGGTGGCGCTGACCTCGTCCTGGGGCGAGGCGGCCCCGCTGTGCCTGATCGAGGGCATGATGTGCGGGGCCGTCCCGGTCGCCACGGACGTGGGGGACAGCGCGCTGATCGTGTCCGGGCACGGCTATCTCACCCCGCCCGACCCCGACGCGATCGCCCGGGCCTGGACCGAGGCCGTCGCCGCGCGCAGCGAACTCGCGCCCGTCCTCGCCCGCAGCCGCGAGCGTTTCAGCCGCACCCGCATGATCGCCTCGTACGCCGACCTCATCGACCGCGTCCACGCGGAGGCGATGAGGCCCACCCCACCGGAGCGGGAGCCCGCGCTCCCCGAACCGCCCCTCCCGGACCCGCTCTGACGGTCGTCGGCGTCCCCGAGCCGCACCGGATCCGCACACGAGGAGGGGCCGCCGGCACCCGTCGGCGGCCCCTCCTCTCCCCTCCTCGTGCCACCCCGGTCCGTCACCGGGGCAGCACCTCCACCGGCGCGGCCGGCTCCCGGTCCAGGGACGCCATCAGCGCCGTACGGACCACCGTCGCCTGCTGCTCCGGACAGTCGCGCAGCTTCTTCGGCGTCAGGTACACGACCGTGATGCCGAGCCGCTCCAACTGTTCGCGCTTGCGGGCGTACTCCGACCACAGCGCGTCCTCGTCGTGGCGCGGGGCGCGGGTGTCCAGTTCCACCGCCACCGCCTGCTCGGGCCAGTACGCGTCCAGGCCGCCGAGGTAGGGGCCGCCCGGCAGCCTCAGGTCCACGTTCCAGACCGGGTCCGGCAGGCCGTGCTCGCGCATCATCCGGTACAGGCGGTCCTCCGCGACCGCCCTGCTCTCCGCCAGCAGCGCGTCCACGGCGTCCACCACGTGCGGGCGGCTCAGCAGCCGCGCCTGGTTCAGCTCTTTCACCAGCGCGGCCGGTTCGCAGTGCCCGTCGCGGACCGCCTCGGTCAGCAGGCGGCGCACGACAGCCGCGTCCGGTACCCCGGCCACCGCGTCGGCCAGGGCGCGTGCGACCGGGGCGACGGGCACGCCGGTCACCAGCCGGGGGTCGGGCAGCGACGGGGTACGGACCACCCGGGCGCAGCCGGTGCTGCGCAGGCGGCGCGTCCGCGGCACCAGGACGTCGATCTTCTCCAGCGACGACAGCCCGGGCGCGGAGGTGAAGCCGTACAGAGCGAGGGCGGCCAGAGCGGTGACCATCGCGTCCTTGTACGGCAGCGGGCCGTGCGGGGCGCCCGCGCCGGGCTGGGCCGGGACCGCGGGGACGGGGTCGGCGAGCGAGGAACGGGCCGCGTAGAGCAGCACCCCGTGCAGGCGCTCCTCGGAGGTCGGCGGGCCGGGGTGCAGCAGGTACACGCCGGGCAGGAACTGCTGCCAGGGGCCGCCGGGCCGGCACTTCCCGGTGGTCTCGGCGGCGCTCACTCCATGGGCACGCAGCTGGGCGGTGGTCAGCACCCGGCGCTGCACGTCGGACAGATGGCGCAGGGGGCGGGGGGAGAGCGGGGTGTTGTGGTTCATGATCCCGGGTTTCCCGCCCCCGGTCCGCTCTCTAACCGCTGTTACACGCCTGTCGACAAATGCGGACAACACGGCGCTAAAGTACGCGCGTTCGACTGCCGAAAGGGGCTGGTCCGGACGGGTGACGCGGAAGGTTACGGGTTCCGATACTCGTATTTCGTCACCGTCGTCCCGCCGCGCCCGTCAACCGCCGTCCCCGCGTCAGTGAGCCGCCCGCGCGTCGCGGGCCTGCCCCCGCAGGGCGCGCGCCAGGTCGTCGCGCGCCTCCAGCACCAGCCGTCGCAGCGCCGGCGGGGCGTCCTCGTGCGCGGCGAGCCAGGTGTCCGTCGCCTCCAGCGTCTCCGGCGAGTCCTGCAGCGCCGGGAACAGGCCCCTGACCACGTGCATGCCGATCTGGATGGACCGCTCCGCCCACACCCGCCCGATCGCCGCGAAGTACTTCTCCGCGTACGGCGCGAGCAGCTCCCGCTGGGAGGGCTGCGCAAAGCCCGCGATGGTCGCCTCGACGAGCGCGTTCGACAGCGTGTCGGACTCGACGACCTGCGCCCACGCCTGCGCCTTGACCGCGGCCGAGGGACGCGCGGCCAGGCAGCGGACCTGATGGCGCTTGCCGGAGGCCGTGTCGTCGCGGGCCAGTTCGGCGGCGAGCACCGACTCGTCGGCGGCCCCGTGCGCGGCCAGCGGCTTCAGGAACGCCCAGCGCAGCTCCTGGTCCACCTCCAGCCCGTCGATCTTGTCCGTGCCGTCCAGCAGACCCCGCAGCAGCCGCAGATCGGTCTCCTCAGACGCCACCGCCGCGAAGAACCGCGCCCAGGTCAGCTGGTGCTGGCTGCCCGGCTCGGCCCCCCGCAGCTCGCGCAGCGCGCCCTCGGCGAGCAGCCGCCCGCCCGTCTCCCGCCACGCGGGCGCCGCGTAGTACGTCAGCGCGGAGCCGGCCCAGGTGTGCAGCATCTGCAGCACGCCGATGTCGGACTCCCGGCCGGCGAACCGCAGCACCAGGTCGACGAAGTCCCGCGCCGGCAGCAGCGCGTCCCGGGTCAGGTTCCACAGCGCCGACCAGCACAGCGCACGGGCCAAGGGGTCGGTGATGTCGCCGAGACGGTCCTTCAGGGTCTCCAGCGAGGTGTCGTCGAAGCGGATCTTGCAGTAGGTGAGGTCGTCGTCGTTGACCAGGACCAGCTCGGGTGCCTCCGACCCGGCGAGTTCACCGATCACCGTCCGCGGACCGTGCACGTCCACCTCGGCGCGCGCGTACCGTGCGAGCGCTCCGCCCTCGGTGCGGTACAGGCCCACCGCCACCCGGTGCGGCCGCAGCTCGGGATGGGACTCGGCCGCCTCCTGGAGCACCGACAGCTCCGCGATCCGCCCGTCCTCGCCCAGCAGCACCTGCGGCGTAAGGGAGTTGACCCCCGCCGTCTGCAGCCAGGAACGCGCCCAGGACGTCATGTCCCGGCCGCTCGTCTCCTCCAGCACCGACAGCAGGTCGCTCAGGCGCGTGTTGCCGTACGCGTTCCGCTTGAAGTAGCGGCGCGCGCCCTCCAGGAACGCGTCCCGCCCGACGTACGCCACCAGCTGCTTCAGTACGGACGCGCCCTTGGCGTAGGTGATGCCGTCGAAGTTGAGCTTGGCGTCCTGGAGGTCGCGGATGTCCGCGGTGATCGGGTGCGTGGAGGGCAGCTGGTCGGCGCGGTACGCCCACGCCTTGCGGTTGTTGGCGAAGGTGATCCAGCCACTCGTGAACCGGGTCGCCTCCACCAGCGAGAACGAGCCCATGAAGTCCGCGAAGGACTCCTTCAGCCACAGGTCGTCCCACCAGGCCATGGTCACCAGGTCGCCGAACCACATGTGGGCCATCTCGTGCAGGACCACATTGGCCCGGCGCTCGTACGACGCCTGGGTGACCTTGCCGCGGAAGACGAACTCCTCGGTGAAGGTCACGAGCCCCGGGTTCTCCATCGCGCCCAGGTTGTACTCGGGCACGAACGCCTGGTCGTACTTCCCGAACGGGTACGGGTAGTCGAAGTGGTCGTGGAAGAAGTCCAGGCCCTGCTTGGTGACCAGGAAGACGTCGTCCGCGTCGAAGTGCCGGGCCAGACCCTTGCGGCACATCGCGCCGAGCGGGATCTCGAGAGTCGTGCCGTCGTCGAGGGTGCGGGTGTAGGTGTCGGTGACGTAGTGGTACGGGCCCGCCACGACACAGGTGATGTACGTCGAGATCGGCTTGGTCTCCGCGAACCGCCACACCCCCTCGTGCTTCTCACCGGCGCCGTTGCTCCACACCGTCCAGTCCTCGGGGGCGCGGACCTCGAAGCGGAACGGGGCCTTGAGGTCGGGCTGTTCGAAGTTCGCGAAGACGCGGCGGGCGTCGGCGGGCTCGTACTGGGTGTACAGGTAGACCTCGCCGTCCTCCGGGTCCACGAAGCGGTGCAGGCCCTCACCGGTGCGGGAGTAGGCGCAGCGGGCGTCGACCACGAGCTCGTTCTCGGCGGCCAGGTCCTCCAGCAGGATGCGGGTGCCGTCGAAGACCTCGCCGGGGTCGAGGTCCTTGCCGTTGAGGGACACCGCGGTGACGCTCGGGGCGATCAGGTCGGCGAAACTCGACGCGCCCGGCTCGGCGCAGCGGAAGCGGATCGTGGTGACCGAGCGGAAGGTGCGCGGCTCGGCGTCCGCGCCGCCGGGTGCCTTGCCCACGGCGGAGCGCAGGTCGAGCGACACGTCGTACCCGTCGACGGACAGCAGGGCGGCCCTCTCCTGGGCCTCGTCGCGGGACAGGTTCTCACCGGGCACGGGCGGCACTCCTTGGCGGCTGCTGGATGGCACGGACAGGACCGATCCTGCCATGCGCCCCTGACCTGGGGCAGCAGGGAATGCGGCCGGCGTGCGAGGGAATGACGTGGGCGGCTCCCCAGTTGTTGAGAAATGAACGTCCATGTTTCCAAGGAGAGCCATGTCCGAGACCGCGACCGCTTCCGGCAAGACCCCCGTCGACTTCTGGTTCGACCCGCTGTGCCCCTGGGCCTGGATGGCCTCCCGCTGGGTGCTGGAGGTCGGGAAGGTCCGTGACATCGAGGTCCGCTGGCACATCATGAGCCTGGCGGTGCTCAACGAGGACAGGATCGACCAGCTGCCCGAGGACTACCGGGAGATGCTGGCGACCAAGGCGTGGAAGCCGGTGCGCGTGGTGACGGCGGCGTGGCAGAAGCACGGTGCGGACGTCCTCGGGCCGCTGTACACCGCGCTCGGTACGCGCTTCCACAACCAGGACGAGGGCCCGACGCTCGAGGCGATCGCGGCGGCGCTGGAGGAGGTCGGTCTGCCCGCCGACCTGATCGACTACGCCGAGCAGGAGAATTTCGAGTTCGACGCGCAACTGCGGGCCTCGCACAAGGAGGGCATCGAGAAGGTGGGCCAGGAGGTGGGCACGCCGGTGATCGCGGTACCGGGCCCGGACGGGGAGCAGATCGCCTTCTTCGGGCCGGTGGTGACACCGGCACCGATGGGCGAGGACGCGGTGAGGCTCTGGGACGGGACGCTGGCGGTCGCGTCGGTGCCGGGCTTCTACGAGATCAAGCGGACGCGGACGAAGGGGCCGGACTTCAGCAACCTGTAGTTCTCACCGCCGGGTGCCGCCGGGGCCAGGTGGACAGGGCGCCGCAGCCACGGCCGGCGCGGCGCCCTGTCCCGTTTCTAGGACTCCTCCGGCAACGTGGCCCCCGTCCTCCAGTGGTCCTTGCGCTGGATGCGCCGGCAGCCGGGCCGGGCGCAGCGGTGGTAGTCCTTCGCGACGAAGGCGTGCTCCTCCAGGATCGGCCGGAGGGCCTCCTCGGCCGCCGCCTTCTCCGCGTCTCCCTCCAGATCCCGGAAGTCCTGCATGGTGTCCCCGCAGTTGGGACACCGCCGGTATGCCCGGTAGGTCATGGCTGTCTCCTCGTTGTGCCCGATCACGCCAGGGAGTGCGCCGGGGGCTCCCCGCGCACCCAGCGGCCCACCTCCTCCGCCGCGATCCCGGCCGCCTTCTCGGCCGCCGGGCGGCTCGACCCGCCGAGGTGCGGGGTCAGCACCAGCCGTTGTGCCAGAGCGAGGAGCCGGGAGTCCGGCGGCAGCGGCTCGTGCGCGCACGTGTCGAGGGCCGCCGCCGACAGCTGCCCGCTCTCCAGCGCGTCGCACAGCGCGTCCTCGTCCAGCAGCTCCCCGTCCGCCGCGTTCACCACCACCGCGCCGCGCGGCAGCAGGGCCAGCTCGCGGGCCCCGATCAGGCCCCGGGTCCCGGAGGTGAGCGGGGCGTGCAGGGTGATCACCCGGGAGCGGCGCAGCAGGTCGTCGAGCGAGCCGATCCGCAGTCCGTGCACCTCGCCGCGCACATACGGGTCGTGGACCATCACCCGCGCCCCGAACGCGCACAGCACCCGCGCGACCCGGCTGCCCACCGCGCCATGACCGATCAGTCCCACCGGCAGGTCCTCCAGCTCCGGGCCGGCGTGCTCGTACACGGGGGACGCGGGGCCCTGCCACCTCTCTTGCCGGGTCAGGAATCCGTGGGCCTGGGGGATGCCGCGCAGGGCGGCCAGCATCAGGCCGAGCGTGAACTCGGCGGTGGCCGCCGCCTCGCCGCCGGGCGCGCGGCACACACGGACGCCGTGCGCCTTCGCCGCGTCGAGGTCGACGTTCACCGGGCCGCCCCGGCACACCACCACCAGCCGCAGCTCCGGCGCGGTGGCCAGCACCCGTTCGGTGACCGGGCCGCCGCGGGTGACGAGCACCTGGGCGTCAGCCAGCGCCTTGATCAGTCCCTCGTCGGCGTCGTCCGCGCCCTGCGCGAGCGCCGACTCCCTCACCTCGCAGGGACGGTCGTTGATCTCGTGGTGTACGGCCGCCGCGATCAGCGACGGCAGGACGAAGCGGTCACCCGCGGCCACCACACGTACCGGGTCGGTCGACTCCATCGGCTCCCCTTCCCGTCCCCGTCCCCTCCTGGGAACGGCCTGTCGACCGAGGGTGATCCCGAGGTGGCGGACCGTCAATCCCACGTGCGACGGAAAGTGGGGCGCCGCGGGACCGCGACCGCGCCGCTGCAGGCGTCAGCGCTTGGCGCGCGCCCTCTGCCAGGCGTAGCCGACGGCCGCCAGGAACAGGGTCATCCCGCCCGTCGAGTACAGCTGAACGCGGGTGTCCGGCTGCCTCGCCATCAGCACGAAGATCGCGACCATGCCGGCCAGCGCGAGCCACGTCAGCACGGGGAACGCCCACATCCGCACGACCAGCTTTCCGGGCGTCTCCCGCTCCAGGCGGCGGCGCAGGCGCAGCTGCGAGACGGCGATGAAGAACCAGACGACCAGGATCACCGCGCCGATCATGTTCAGCAGCCAGGGGAAGACGTCGTCCGGCCGCCAGTAGCTCAGCACGACGCACACGAACCCGAAGACCGAGGACGCCAGCACCGCGATCCGCGGGACGCCACCGAAGACCCTGCCCAGCGCCTTCGGGCCCTGGCCGCGCTCCACCAGCGAGTACGCGATGCGCGAGGAGCCGTAGATGTTGGCGTTCATGGCGGACAGCAGTGCGACCAGCACCACCACGTTCATCAGCTGCCCGGCGCCCGGGATGCCCAGGTGGTCGAGGGCGGCCACGTACGGGCCCTTCTCGACGACCTCCTTCGCGTTCCACGGGACCAACGTGACGATGACCGCCATGGAACCGACGTAGAACACCGCGATGCGCCACATCGCCGTGCGCACCGCGCTCGCCACACCCCTGACCGGGTCCTGCGACTCGGCGGCCGCGATGGTGACGGTCTCCAGGCCGCCGTACGCGAACACCGACGCGAGCAGGCCGATGACCAGGCCCTCGCTGCCGTGCGGCAGGAAGTCGGTCAGGTGCGAGGCGCCGGGCGAGTCGGTACCGGGCAGTACGCCCGCGATCGCCAGCACGCCGAGCACCAGGAACAGGGTGATCGCGCCGACCTTCAGCGCGGCGAACCAGAACTCGAACTCGCCGAAGTTCTTCACGGCGGCCAGGTTCGCCCCGCAGAAGACCACCATGAACAGCGCCACCCACGCCCATTCCGGGGTGCCGGGCAGCCAGCCGGTGACGATCTTCGCGGCGCCGATGCCCTCCAGGCCGACCGCCGTGCACAGCAGCACCCAGAACGACCAGCCCGCGGTGAAGCCCGCCCAGGGGCCGATGGCCCGCTCGGCGTGCGCGGAGAAGGAGCCCGACGAGGGGTAGGCGGCCGACATCTCGCCGAGCATCCGCATCACCAGCATGACGAGCAGACCGGAGACGGCGTACGCGATCACGATCGACGGCCCGGCGGCGGCGATGCCCGCGCCGGACCCGACGAACAGGCCTGCGCCGATCACCCCGCCGAGGGCGATCATCGACAGATGGCGCTGCTTGAGGCCGTGGGAGAGGGAGACGTCGTCGGTCGGCGGCGTCTTCACGGTGGTGCTGCTGGGCATGGGCGCGGCTCGTCCCGTACGTGAGAGGGGCAAAACGCCCACAGTGTGGGCAGCCTCCCCGATCGGACGGAGAGACTGCCCACTATCCGGACGCCGAATGTACGGCGGGTGACCGGACGGTTACGCGGCGACCGGTGTGTAGTGCGAGGCGTCGCCCTCGATCGAGTAGCTCTCCTTGCCCTCGACACCGACCGGGACGTCACCGGCGACGGTCACCCGGTGCAGTCGGCGCGGCCGGCCGTCGTAGTTGTCGATGGCGTAGTGCTGGGTGATCCGGTTGTCGAAGAGCACCAGCTCGTTCTCCGCCCAGCGGTGGCGCAGGATGTTCTCCGGGCGGGTGACGTACGCCTGCAGCAGCTCCAGGATCTTGCGGGACTCGCCGAGCGACAGGCCCACGATCCGCTGCGCGAAACCGCCGATGAACAGCCCGCGCTCCCCGGTCAGCGGATGGACGCGGACGACGGGGTGGGCGGTGCGGTACTTGATCGAGGTGAACTGGGCCCGCTGGGCGGCCTTCTCCTCGTCGATCTCTTCCTCCGGCACCGCGTAGTCGTAGTCGTTGGTGTGCTCGGCCCACAGGGTGTCGGCCAGGCGGCGCAGCGGCTCCGGCAGGTCGCGGTAGGCCGCCGCCGCGTTGGCGATCAGGGTCTCGCCGCCGTAGGGCGGGATCGTGATCGAGCGCAGGGTGCTGGCCTGCGGCGGGTTGAGGACGAAGGTGACGTCGGTGTGCCAGTGGTTGGCGCGACCCCGCTCGCTGTCCACGGGCAGCACGTTCGGGGCGCCCTCGACGGCGCCGACCGTCGGGTGGGCGGTGGTGAGGTCGCCCAGCCGGCGGGCGAAGGCCTGTTGGCCCTCGTCGTCCAGGTCCCCGGCGTCGAAGACGAGTGCCTTGTGGGCGTTCAGGGCCTCGCGGATCGCGGTGACCTGCTCCTGGTCGAGCGGCTTGGTGATGTCGACTCCGGAGACCCGGGCGCCGATGCGTGCGGTGACCTTCGTGATCTCGATGGACATGACGGGTCCTTTCAGACGGTGGCGAGTGTGGGGGATGAGGGTCCCCCCTGTTCGAGCGACGCCGAGAACTTGGGGGCGTACTGGTTGGCCGGGCGGGGGAGGCCGTAGCGCTCCCGCAGGGTCTGGCGGGGGTCGTACTCCGTGCGCAGCAGTCCGCGGCTGCGCAGGATCGGCACGACGTGCTCGACGAACGCCTCCAGACCGGAGGGCAGCACGGCGGGCATGATGTTGAAGCCGTCCGCGGCCCCTTGCGTGAACCAGGTCTCGATCTGGTCGGCGACCTGCTCCGGCGTCCCGGCGAAGGTGAGGTGCCCGCGTCCGCCGCCGAGCCGCCCGATCAGCTGCCGTACGGTCAGCCGTTCGCGCCGAGCCAGCTCCACGACGAGCGTGTAGCGGCTCTTGGCGCCCTCGATGGCGGACTCCGGCGGCAGATCGGCGGGGAGCAGGGCGTCCAGCTCCAGGGTCCCGGGCTCCAGGTGCAGCAGGCTCTCCAGGCGGCCCACCCCGTGGTCGTACACGATGTGGTCCTCCAGGAGCTGCTCGGCGGCTCTGGCCTCGGCCTCGGTCGAGCCGAGCACGGGGACGATGCCGGGCAGCACCTTGATGTGGTCGGGGTTGCGCCCCTCCCGCTCGGTGCGGGACTTGAGGTCGGCGTAGAAGGCCTGCGCGTCCTGGATGGTCTGCTGGGCGGTGAACACCGCCTCCGCGTACCGGGCCGCGAACCGCTTCCCGTCCTCCGAGGATCCCGCCTGCACCAGCAGCGGGTAACCCTGCGGAGTGCGCGGCACGTTGAGGGCGCCGGCGACGCTGAAGTACCTCCCCTTGTGCCGGGGCGGGTGGATCTTGCTGTCGTCGCCCCAGACTCCGGCCGCCTTGTCGGCGACGACGGCGTCGTCCTCCCAGCTGTCCCAGAGCTTGAGGGCCACGTCGAGGAACTCGGCGGCACGGGCGTACCGCTCGGCGTGCGCGGGCTCGGCGTCCAGGCCGAAGTTGCGGGCGGCCTCGGCGCCCGCGGTGGTGACGATGTTCCACCCCGCCCGGCCGCCGCTGATGATGTCCAGCGAGGCGAACTTGCGGGCCAGGTTGTAGGGGGAGTTGTAGGAGGTGGAGGCGGTGGCGATCAGGCCGATGTGCTCGGTGGCCGTCGCCAGCGCGGTCAGCAGGGTGAGGGGTTCCAGGGCGCCGGCCGGTCGCTGGGCGAGGTTGTTCCACAGCTGTGGGCCGTCGGCGAGGAAGAGGGAGTCGAAGGTGCCGCGTTCGGCGATCCGCGCCAGGTTGACGTAGTGCGCGAGGTCGACGTGCGCGTGGGGGTCGCTCTCCGGGAGCCGCCACGAGGCTTCGTGGTGACCGGTGTTCATCAGGAACGCGTTGAGGTGCAGCCGACGGGTCATGCGTGGTCCTCCGTGACACCGAGGGCGGCCAGCAGCCGCTCGCGGTATTCGCCCAGGACCGGCTCGCGGTAGGAGCGCGGATGCGGGCGGTCGATGGTCAGGTCGAGGCCGATACGGCCCTGGTCCAGGACGAGGACGCGGTCGGCGAGCACGATCGCCTCGTCCACGTCGTGGGTCACGAGCAGCACGGAGGGCCGGTGGCGCTTCCACAGCTCGCGCAGCAGGTTGTGCATCTTGATCCGGGTGAGTGCGTCCAGCGCCCCGAACGGCTCGTCGGCCAGCAGGAGCTCGGGCTCACGGACCAGGGAGCGGGCCAGCGCGGCCCGCTGGGCCTCGCCGCCGGACAGCTCGCCCGGCCAGGCCCGCTCACGGCCCTTCAGGCCGACCTCCGCGAGGGCGGTCCGGCCGCGCTCCTCGGCGCCCTTGCCGTCCAGGCCCAGCAGGACGTTGTCCAGTACGCGGCGCCAGGGCAGCAGCCGGGAGTCCTGGAAGACCACCGAGACCCGCTCGGGCGCGGTGAGCTGCCCGCTGCCGGCCACCCCGTGGTCGAGTCCGGCGACGGCCCGCAGCAGGGTGGACTTGCCCGAGCCGCTGTGCCCGAGGAGGGCCGTGAACTGTCCGGCGGGCAGATCGAGGTCGATGCCGTCGAGGACCGTACGGCCCTCGAACGACCGGGTCAGGCCCCGCAGTTGGACGGCGGGCCGGGTCAGCTGCTCAGTGTGCGGCGCCACGACAGCACCCTCCGTTCGACGAGACGGACCACGCTGTCGGAGACCAGGCCGAAGACGCCGTAGATCAGCAGGCCGACCAGGATGACGTCGCTCTGGCCGTAGTTCTGCGCCTGGAACATCATGTAGCCGAGGCCGCTGGTGGCGTTGATCTGCTCCAGGACCACCAGGCCGAGCCAGGAGCCGGTCACGCCGAGCCGGAGCCCCACGAAGAATCCGGGCAGCGCGCCGGGGATCACCACCTGCCGGACGAAGGTGAACCTCGACAGGCCCTGCACTTCGGCGAGTTCGACGTACCGGCTGTCGATGCCGGACAGCGCGGAGTGCGTGTTCAGGTAGATGGGGATGTAGACGACGATCGCGATGATGGCGATCTTGAAGGTCTCGCCGATGCCCAGCCAGAGGATGAACAGCGGGATCAGACCGAGGGTCGGGATCGCCCGGTTGAGCTGCACGGTCCCGTCGATCAGCGCTTCCCCGGCCCGGCTGAGCCCCGAGGCGAGCGCCAGCAGCACGCCCGCCGTCAGGCCGATCGCGAAGCCGTACGCGGCCCGCTGCAGCGAGGTCAGCACATCCGTGGCCAGCGTGCCGCCCGTCCACAGGTGGCCGGCCGTCCTCAGCACCGTCCAGGGCGCCGGGACGGCACCCGGGTCGAGCGCTCCCGCGGCCGAGGCGGCGGACCACAGGGCGAGCACCACCAGCGGGCCGATGAGCCGGGCGGCGGGCAGCTGACGCCCGGGGGAGAGCCGGCGGCGCCGGCGGACCTGGGGGAGTTCGCCGGCGGCCGTCGCCGCCACGGCAGTCGTCGTGGTCACGGCGCTCACCTCCGGTACTCCGCCGGTACGGCCCTGGCGGCGATGGACTCGAAGCGGTGGTCGAAGAGCGAGGACACGTCGAACTTCTTCACGAAGCCGCCCTCGGCGAGCAGATCGGCGGTCTCCTGCTCCCACTTGATCGCCTCGTCCCAACTGGACGGGAACAGTGGCTTGTTCGCGAGCGCGGTGATGGACTTGGCCTGTTCCAGGGTCAGGTTCTGCGTCTTGACGTAGAACTCCTCGTCCCAGACGTCCGGGTGCTCGTACGTCCACACCTGGCCCTGGGCCCACTGGGGGATGTACGCGGCGATCGCGGCGGCCTTGGCCGGGTCGTTGAGCACGGACTGCGGCGCCCACAGCAGGTTCAGCAGGTCGACCACGTCGGTGGTGATGGTGTGGGCGCCCCTGGACCCGTACTGCTTCAGGTAGGCGGGTGCCTGGTTGTTGCCGAGCGGGGCCACGTCCACCTGCCCGGACTGCAGGGCGGTGAGGAACTGGTTGCTGGTCAGCGGGACCAGCTTCACGTCGTCGTACTTCAGGCCCGCCTTCTTCAGCGCCCGCAGCAGTACGACACCCTGCGCCTGGCCCTGGGAGAAGGCCAGCCTCTTGCCCTTGAAGTCCTCGACGGTGCGGATGTCGCTGCCGGGTTTGGTGGCGAAGAGGTAGTTGGGCTTGCGGGTGATGTCGATCGCCACGATCTTCGCGGCGAAGCCCTGGTAGTGCGCCTGGATCGGCGGGATGCCCGCGTTGTTGGCGAGGTCCAGCGAGTTGGCGCGGAACGCGTTGATCACGTCGGGGCCGGCCCCGATGTTCACCCAACTCGACACCGTGAACGGCAGCTTGGGCAGCTTCGCCAGCTTGAACTGCAGCTGCTGCTGGTTCTGGTACGAAGCGATCTTCAGGCTGGTGCCGGCCGGGACCTTGTCGGCGAGCGGCTTGGTGGCGGCGCCCTTGGTGTCGGCCGCGGCACTGCCGCCGGCGCAGCCGCTGAGCCCGGCCACGGCGGCGGACGCGCCGAGCAGGGAGGTGAGAAACAGGCGGCGGTCGAGACCGGAAACAGATGGAGAAGGCATGGGAGGACTCCCTGGATGCACGGAGCGGAACAGAGCAGAAAGGCAGGAGGAATTCCGGACGGGCCGCGATGCCGGAAGTGGGGAATCCCGGGCGGGAAGGGTGCCGGAAGAAGTGAACTCACGCAGACGGAAACACGCGCTTCATGCGCGGCAACGTGTCAGCAACAGAGGGTGCGACAGCTCGTGAGCGGGTTCATGAGCAGGATGTTCCCGGCCATGGACGACCCCTGTCAACATTCCGAGTTTCTGAATTAAATAGCCTCAGGTGACGCGCCCAGTGGGTCCCGGAACAGCACGTCGAGAACCACGGAGCCGCCCGCGACCGCAAGCACGGAATCCGGGAAACTGGTCGGCACTACGGCCGCCGCCCGACGTATTCCGGCCGCTTCCCGCAGTGCGTGCAAGCAGTCCTCGAAGTGCATGACGCCCACCTCGGTCACCACGACCGTCTCCGGGTTCAGGACGTCCAGCAGCAGCCCGGCCGCCCACCCGGTCGTCCGGGCCCGTTCCTTGAGCAGTCGCCGCGCCACCGCGTCCCCGGCCGCCGCCGCGGCCACCACGTGCATCGGGTTCACCCCGTCGATCACCCCGACCGCCCGGGCCCGACGGCACAACGTCCGCTCGCTCACCTCCACTTGGAGGCAGCCGGTACGGCCGCACGCGCACGGCTCGGTGCCGCCCGGCACCGGAAGGTGGGCGATGGACCCCGCCTGGGAGCGGGGCCCGTGGTGCACCTCGTCATTGGTGGCGAAGGCCGCGTCGACCACGTTGCCCACGAACAGGTGCAGCACGCTGCGGCTGCCCCGGGCCCGCCCGAACAGCCGCTCCCCGTTGACCAACGCGCGCGCGTGTCCGTCCACATGGACCGGCAGCCCGGTACGGGCCTCGAGCAGCTCCCGCACCGGCACCTCGCGCCAGCCGAGCAGCTCGTGCTCGACCACGGTGCCCGTCTCCCGGTCCACCCAGCCGCCGACCGCGACCCCGACTCCGAGCGGCGCGCGGCCCGGCGCCTCGGCGAGCAGTGCCGCGAGTCCCTCCGCGGCCCGGGCCAGCACCCAGCCGGGGTCCGTCCGCTCGTGCTTCACCTCCCGCCGGGCCACGACGCGACCGCGTAGATCGAGCAGCGCCAGCGTGGTGTACGGCACGGCCACGTGCACCCCGCAGACCAGGAACCGCTCGGTGTCGAGATCGACGGGCACATGCGGCCGGCCCACCCCGTTCGAGCGGCGCGGGGCCGCCTCCTCACGAATCAGCCCGAGCCCGCTCAGCCGGGCACAGTGCTCGGTCACGGACGCGGGCGACAGCCCGGTCAGCCGGGCGACGGTGCTGCGCGCCACCGGCCCGTGCTCCAGCACGGACCGCAGCACGACGCTGGCACTGGTACGCCGCCGGTCGCTGTCGGCGGCACGGGGAATGGGGGAGACAAGAGTGGATGCCGCGGTACGGGGCATGGAGAACCGTCCTCGGGAACGGGGCCGACACGTCTCGGAAGGCTCGAGGCGCGCCGGAGCCCGCCCCTACACCGGGCGGCGACAGGTGGCCGTGCCCTGGCGTCGCAGGTCGACATAGCGACGCGACGTGAAGTTCCGGGCCTGGGCAACCATGCGTTCGAAGCTAGCAAAACGGCCCACCGCTGCCCAGACGGCGACCGACGGGCGAGACGGATCTCTCGGGGCTTTGGCGGGACCCTACAGTCCCCGGTCCTCCCCGGAGCGTGCCTGGAACGTCTTCATCTCAGTGACCGGTCTCACGCCTGACCATGTGTAAGGGGCACTCTTTGTCTGAAGCCCATGAACGCGCCGTTCCACCTTTTGTCGACCGCCGATGGTGATCGGCTCGAGGGCGCTGGGATAACGTCACGCTGTCCCGACATGTCCACACCACCCGCGGAGTCCCCATGAGCACCGCCACCGCCACCGCTCGCCCCGGAGCAGTCCTCGCCGACCTGCTTCCCGCGTCCCGCGTCCGCGACGCGGCCCTCGTCGTCGGCGGTGCCGTGCTCACCGGCCTCGCGGCCCAGCTGTCGGTCCCGGTTCCCGGGTCCCCGGTGCCGGTGACCGGCCAGACCTTCGCCGCGCTGCTCGTCGGCACCGCGCTCGGCGCCCGCCGCGGCTTCCTCTCCCTCGCCCTGTACGCGCTCGCCGGTGTGGCCGGCGTGCCGTGGTTCGCGGGCGGCGCCTCCGGCGCGGGGGCCGTCTCCTTCGGCTACGTCATCGGCATGCTGCTCGCCTCGGCCGCCGTGGGCGCCCTGGCGCGCCGCGGCGCCGACCGCTCCCCGCTGCGCATGGCGGGCACGATGATCCTCGGCGAGGCGATCATCTACGCGGTCGGCGTCCCCTACCTGGCACTGGCGGCCCACCTCTCCTTCTCCCAGGCGGTCGCGGCCGGCCTCACCCCGTTCCTGATCGGTGACGCCCTCAAGGCCGCCCTGGCGATGGGCGCGCTGCCCACCGCCTGGACGTTCGTCAGCAAGCGCTGACGCCGTAGTTCCTGCGGAAGAGGTTCGCCGGGTCGTAAGTCTCCTTCAGCCCGGCGAGCCTCTTCCGCGTTTCCGGGTCGTACAGCCCGGCGCCCCGGTCGCCGGCCCCGAAGGCGAAGTTGAGCGACCGGCCGAGGGTGTCCTCGGCCAGCAGAGCGAACGCCGGGTCCAGTACCTCCCGCGCCTGCTCCCGGGCCCCCACGGTCAACAGCCGCACCAGGAACCGCCCATCGCGGTACGGCACCGCGTTCGGCGCCGGCCGGGCCAGTGCCCCGCCCAGGTGATTGACCTGCACGACACACATCAGGCCCGCCTCGGGCCCGGTCCGCTTCAGCAGTTCCCCGGCCCGTTCCACGTCCAGCTCCCGTAGCACCGCGCTGTCGCCGTAGTAGGTGTGCGGGAAGTCCGGGTCCCTGTGGATGGTGTGGCTCTCGGCGTACGGCATCTCGCGCAGCGAGTCCGACAGCACCGGCCCGATCTCCCGCAGCGGGGCCGTGAGCCGTTCGCCGTCCGCGCCCGTGTGGGCGACCCTGATCGACACGAGGTACCGGCCGCGCAGGTGCGGCGGCAGCGCGGGCAGGTCCGGGTACGGTACGGCGGCGAAGGAAGAGGTCAGCCCGTCCGGCACGGTCCGCGTCCAGGCCTCGTACGCGCGCAGCACGGCCGCGGGGTCCACCTCGCGCCCGTCGAAGGCGAGCGAGCCGCCGTACAGCGTCCGCACCGGAACCAGGCCGATCTCCAGCTCGGTCACGATGCCGAAGTTCTGCCCCGCGCCCAGCAACGCCCAGTACAGGTCGGGGTGGGACTTTGGGGTGACACGGCGGAGTTCGCCGTCGGCGGTGACGACCTCCAGCCACCGCACATGGTCGGCCGCGTACCCGAACTCCCGTGCGAGGATGCCGAGTCCGCCGCCCAGGGTGTACGACACCGCGCCCACGCCCGGCGCCGAGCCGTTGAGCGGTGCCAGCCCGTACGACTCGGCCGCCGCGACCACCTGCCCCCAGCGCACCCCTGCCTGCAGGCGGACCGTACGCGCCTCGGGATCGATGGTGAGCCCGTCCAGCCGCCGGGTCGTGATGAGCAGCCCGCCCTCGTAGCCCCCGGGCAGCCCGTG
The DNA here is from genome assembly GCF_055639175.1 of Streptomyces sp. NPDC107546. NCBI lineage: Bacteria > Bacillati > Actinomycetota > Actinomycetes > Kitasatosporales > Streptomycetaceae > Streptomyces > Streptomyces sp. NPDC107546. Next base: position 61,437 of record NZ_JBVKBA010000013.1, read on the forward strand.
TCCGGTGGCCTGCACGCCCACCGGCAGGTCTTCGGCGGCCGCGTACCGTACGGCGGCCACCACGTCCGCGGCCGACCGGGCGGCCGCGACCACGGCCGGCCGTTGGGCGAAACCGGTCTGGAATCCGGCGAGTTCATCGTCGTAGCCGGCGTCGCCGGGGCGGAGCAGGTGCAGGTCTGCGCGGTTGTCCGTGTAGGTCATGCCACGCATGATGGCCGCATAACCTGACAGGTTCCGTCAGGTTATGCGGCCATGTTCGCAGTGGGGCCGGATCAGCCGATGGAGACCTTGTCGGCCGGTGCCTCGGCGGGGGCGGCCGTGCGGTTGCCCGCGATCCGCTCCTTCACCACGGCGATCACCAGGACCACCGCGGCGACGAGCAGCGACAGCAGCACCGTCTCACGTCCGTCGTGCTCGGTGTCGGTCAGCATGTAGCCGAGGACGAACACGATCAGCGCGGCCGTCGCCCAGGTCAGGTACGGGTACAGCCACATCTTGACGAGCAGCTTCTCCGGCGCCTCGCGCTGGATGATCTTCCGCATCCGCAGCTGTGAGAAGCAGATGACCAGCCACACGAACAGGGCCACCGCGCCACTGGAGTTGACCAGGAAGAGGAAGACCGAGTCCGGGAACTTGTAGTTGAAGAAGACGGCGACGAAACCGAAGACGACGGACGCGACGATCGCGGCCATCGGCACGCCCCGGGACGTGGTCCGCGCGAACGCCTTCGGCGCGTCACCCCGCTGGCCCAGCGAGAAGGCCATCCGGGAGGCGGTGTACAGCCCGGAGTTCAGACAGGACAGCACCGACGTCAGCACGATGACGTTCATGATCTGGCCGGCGTGCGCGATGCCGAGGGAGTCCAGGGCGGCGACGTAGGAGCCCTTGTCCTTGATCGACGGGTCGTTCCACGGCAGCAGCGAGACGACCACGAGGATCGAGCCCAGGTAGAAGACGGCGATACGCCAGATGATGCTGTTGGTCGACTTGGTGACCGCCCGCTGCGGGTCCTCCGACTCGCCGGCCGCCAGCGTGGCGATCTCGCTGCCCATGAAGGAGAACACGACCAGCAGCACACCGGTGAGGATGGCGCCGGGTCCGTGAGGCAGGAAGCCGCCGTGATCGGTGAGGTTGCCCAGGCCCGCCTTGTCGCTGTGGACGCCCGGCAGCACCCCGAAGACGGCGAGGGCGCCGACGACGATGAACGCGCCGATCGCCACGACCTTGATCCCGGCGAACCAGAACTCGAACTCACCGTAGGAGCCGACGGAGACCAGGTTGGTCGCGGTCAGCACGATCATGACGATGAGCGCCCAGCCCCACTGCGGCACGGCCGGGACCCACCCCGAGAGGATCTTGGCGCCCGCGGTGGCCTCCACGGCGAGCACGACGACCCAGAAGAACCAGTACAGCCAGCCGATCGAGAAACCGGCCCAGCGGCCGAGCGCCCGGTCCGCGTGAGCGGAGAAGGAGCCCGAGGTGGGGTTCGCGGCGGACATCTCGCCCAGCATCCGCATCACCAGCACCACGAGCGTGCCGACGAGGGCGTACGAGAGCAGGATGCCGGGGCCGGCGGTGGCGATGCCGGAGCTGGAACCGACGAACAGGCCGGCGCCGATGACACCACCGATGGCGATCATCGACAGATGACGGTTCTTGAGTCCTGCCTGAAGGCCGCCGCCGGGTTCTCCGGGGCGGCCGGATGCGTTTCCGGCCTGGGTGGGGGTCGGCTGCGAAGTCATAAAGGGTGATTCCTTTGCGCCGGGTGTACGAGAAACAAGGGGGACACACGTACGGACGGACACCTTCTGCCCCGTACGAGCGGAAGTACGAGGGCTCGTACGAGCGGTGTACGAGCCGGTCCAGTGAATCCGAGGCGAACAAATTCGGGAACCTTTGAATCCGGATTGTTACTTGAGGTTTTCTTGAGGTTCTATGGTGTAGCTCACACCTATTCCTGGCCGTCACCCCGCGAGGCCGAGCCGCGACGGACGTGACAGACTCGGACCATGCGCGTGTACCTCGGCTCCGACCATGCCGGTTTCGAACTGAAGAACCACCTCGTCGAGTGGCTCAAGGCCGCCGGGCACGAGCCCGTCGACTGCGGGCCCCACATCTACGACGCCCAGGACGACTACCCGCCGTTCTGCCTCCGTGCCGCGGAGCGCACGGCCGCGGACCCCGACGCCCTCGGCATCGTGATCGGCGGCTCCGGCAACGGGGAGCAGATCGCCGCCAACAAGGTGAAGGGCGTGCGGGCGGCCCTCGCCTGGAGCGAGGAGACGGCCTCCCTGGGCCGGCAGCACAACAACGCGAACGTCGTCGCCGTAGGTGCCCGGATGCACACGGTGGAGGAGGCGACGAAGTTCGTCGAGACGTTCCTGAACACGCCGTTCTCGGGCGACGAGCGGCATGTGCGGCGCATCGACATGCTGTCCTCGTACGAGACCACGGGCGAGCTGCCGCCGATCCCCCCGCACCACCCGCAGGGCTGAGAACCGGGCAGGTCAGGGCAGGGGCGGGGCCAGGGGGCGGTGGTGCTCCCCGGCGGCGCCCGGTGTTGTGAAAGGTTGAGGGAAGCCGTGCCAGAGGGGCACACCATCCACCGGCTGGCCCGGGACTGCGAGGCGCGGTTCGCCGGCGGCGCGGTCGCCGTCACCAGCCCCCAGGGGAAGTTCGCCGACGCCGCCGCCCTCCTCGACGGGGCCGAGCTGCACACTGCCGACGCCCACGGCAAGCACCTCTTCCTGGGCTTCCGCGGCGCCGACTGGGTGCACATCCACCTCGGCCTGTTCGGCAAGGTCACCTTCGGCGACGCCCCAGCGCCCCCGCCCACCGACACGGTCCGTCTGCGTCTGGCGAACCCCACCGCGTACGTCGACCTGCGCGGCCCCACCACCTGCGCGCTGGTCACCGGCGAGGAGAAGGCCGCGGTCCACGGCCGCCTCGGCCCCGACCCGCTGCGCGCCGACGCCGACCCGGAGGCCGCCCACCGGCGGGTCCGCCGCAGTCGGACGAGCATCGCCGCCCTGCTCATGGACCAGAAGGTCATCGCGGGAGTGGGCAACGTCTACCGCGCCGAGGTCCTCTTCCGGCACGGCATCGACCCCCACCGGCCGGGCAAGGACATCACGCCCGCCGAGTGGGACGCGATCTGGGCCGACCTCGTCGCCCTGATGCGAGAGGGCGTCCGCACCAACCGCATCGACACCGTGCGGCCCGAACACACCCCCGAGGCCATGGGTCGCCCGCCGCGCGTCGACGACCACGGCGGCGAGGTGTACGTGTACCGCAGGACCGGTCTGCCCTGCCACCTCTGCGGCGGCGAGATCCGCACCGCCTCTCTCGCCGCCCGCAACCTGTTCTGGTGCCCCGGCTGCCAGAGGTCATAGGGGCCCTTCGCAGCTCACAGAGCCTTTCGCGACCCGGGGCCCTGTCGGGGCACTAGAACCCGTGCGGCAGCCACGGCGCCACCACCGAGCCGAACGCCAGGGACGCCTCCGCCAGCGCGCCCTGCCGCAGCTCCCGTACCCGCCCGGCCGCGGCCAGCGAGGTGAGCGACACCCCGCCCAGATACGCCGCCCCCAACTCTCGCACGGACAGGGCGAGATCGGCCGCGTCCGTCGTGCGCGCACACGCGGCGCCCTTCGCGTCGCCCGTCAGCCGCCAACGCCCCACGTTCCAGGGGCAGAAGGCGTCCTCGACCTCGAACACCACGTCCACGGGGACCTGGTACGTCCTGGCCTCAAGGGCCGCACCGACCTCGACGAGACGCAGATGGAGGGCATCCCTCAGCCGCGGCCGGCACCGCCGGATGTCGGACACCAGGTGCTGCCAGGCGTCGTCGACCGGCCGCGACCGCACGAGCAGCGTCGTCGTCAGGTCTATGCCGAACAGGAAGCGCCACAGCGCAGCGTCCGTCGCCGGGTCGAGCGCCGCCAGGTCCACCAGGGTCACCGTCCCGTCGTGCCCGGCGACCCCCCAGCCGAGCTTGGTGCGGAAGCGGGCGTACCCCGTGATCTGACCCTCGCGCTCGGCGACCACGCACTGCAGCGCGGACGCCCCGTCCCGCTCGCTCGCCGGGTCCAGCAGCCCCGCCCGCTCCCAGCCGGGCCGCCGCTCCAGCATGCCGGGGCGGCCGGGCACCAGCCGCGCGTACACCGCCTCACAGGCGTCGAGCACGTCGGCGGGGGGCGCGTAGCGCAGCCGTACGTCATCCGTGCCGGCCGGAACGGACAACTCGACGCGGCTCGTGTCGATCTCGGCGCCGAGCTGGAAGGTCGCGGCGCCGTAGCCGAACCGGCCGTAGATCGCGGGCTCGGAGGCGGTCAGCACCGCCAGCGGCTCCCCCCAGGAGCGGACGTCGTCCAGTTGCCGGCGCATCATCGAGGTCAGCACCCCGCGTCGGCGGTGCGTGGCCGCCACGCTCACCATGGTGATGCCCGCCGCGGGGACCGAGACGCCGCCGGGGACGGTGAGGCGGAAGCTGAAGGCGCCCGCAGTGCCGACACACGTGGTTCCGTCCCATACGCCCAGGGATCGATCGAATTCGGTGATTTCGCGATCCAATGCGCGCTCTTCGGGCGCTTGGTCCGCGCCGCCGAAGGCCCGGACCAGGTTGTCGTACCACGTGTCCCACTCGTCCTGCCGCAGCACCCGCACGTCCGTCGTCATGTGCCATGCCTATCAGGGCAATGCGGGGCGAGCGAGGGAATTTCTCCCGCGTTACCGGGCCCCGCTTGCTGTGAAGTTCAGCGCTCGGACGGGGGACAAGTGGGACCTCCCGTGCCAAGGGACTGGTCCGATGGATAGGGTCCCGAACAATGGCAGCAGGACGAGAGCGGCGCGCGGAAGCCGAGACGTTCGCGGCCCGGTTGAAGAAGCAGTGGCACCGGGCCCGCACCGGCGTGCGCCGCTCCGCCGTGGACTACTTCCGCGGGGACGGCTCGGACTGGGTCGCGCTGGCCGGCCTGCTGCTGATGATCCCGCTGATCGCGGCGGTCACCCTGGCCGACCCCGTCTGGTGCTCACCGGCCGTCCTGGTCCTCCCCATCGTCGCCGGCGGCCTGCTGCTGCGCCCGTCGAGTCTGCTCGGCCTGTACGCCGCCGCCGCGACCGCACTGATCGTCGAGTCCGTCAAACTCGGCCCCTACACCGAGGGGCCGTCGCGGGTCACCCCGGGCCTCGTGCTGGTGGTCGCGGCCTGCGGGTTCTTCGGGCTGCTGATCGCGCAGTTCCGCAGCCGGGTCGGGGTGCCGTGGCGGCGTGGCGGGACCATGCTCTTCGACCTGCGCGAACGCATCCGGGTCCAGAGCAAGTTGCCGAAACTGCCGCTGGGCTGGCACCGCGAGATGGCGCTCAGACCGGCCGGCGGGCAGTCCTTCTCCGGCGATTTCGTGGTGGCGGCCCGCACCAACGGCGGCCGCACACTCGAGGTCGTCCTCACCGACGTCTCCGGCAAGGGCATGGACGCCGGATCGCGCGCCCTGCTGCTGTCCGGGGCGTTCGGCGGACTGCTGGGATCGCTCCCACCGCACGCGTTCCTGCCCGCGGCGAACGGCTACCTCCTCCGCCAGGACTGGGACGAGGGCTTCGCGACCTCCATCCACCTGGTACTGGATCTGGAGTCCGGCGACTACGAGCTCTATTCCGCCGGACACCCGCCGGGCCTGCAGCTGAGCGCGGGCAGCGGCCGCTGGGAGGAGAAGGCGGCCGAGGGGCCGCTCCTCGGCGTCTACGACGGCGCCCAGTTCGACTCCGTGAAGGGGACGTTGCGCCCCGGGGACGTGCTGATGCTGTTCACGGACGGTCTGGTGGAGACGTCGGACCGTGACATCGTGGAAGGCATGGACCGCCTCATGGGCGAGGCCGACCGCTATGTGGCGGGCGGCTTCCGCGGCGCGGCCTGGCATCTCATCGAGGCGGTCGCCAAGGACGTGAACGACGACCGGGCGCTGCTGCTGATCTGCCGGGAGGCGGGGACGGCGCAGGCGGTGCACTGAGGAGGCACGTCCGGGATCGCGTCCCCGGTGGCCGGCGGGGTGTACTCCCTGCTCGGCCATGCCATGTGTGGTGGAAGCAGAGTCAGGGGGAGCCTGTCATGTCGCTCATGACACCGGCCGAGGTCGAAGCCGTCGCCCGCGCCGCGCACTCCGCGCAGAAGGACAAGGCCGGACGGCCCTACGCCGAGCACCTCGCGGCCGTCGCCGAGGGTGTGCGCGCCCGCGGCGGGGGAGACGAACTCGTCGCAGCCGCCTGGCTGCACGACTGCGTGGAGGACGGCGTCCTCAGCGAGGAGTGGCTCGACGCCGCCCCCTTGTCCCCCACGACGAAGGCCGTCGTGCGGGCCGTCACCAAGCGGCCCGGCGAGGAACCGCAGGCGTATGCGCGGCGCATTCTCGCCACCCCCGGCGCCCGTCTGGTGAAGGCCGCCGACCTCGCCCACAACGCGGATCCGCAGCGGCTCGCCGTCCTCGACGCCCCCACCGCGGAGCGGCTCACCCGCAAGTACGCCACCATGCGACAGTATCTCGGCCTCACCACCGATGACTGACGGATCGTCAGCAGCGACGAGCGCAACGAGCGCACAGGACGAACGGTGGACGTGAGAACGATCACTGTCGATCTGCTGTACGGATACCGCGCGATGTCCCTGCGTCGCCGGCGGGTTGACCATCGTGTACCGCTCCTCGCTGTGACGAGTTGCCGCCAAGGTGGTCGACGATGCCCCAGCGGCCGCATAGGGCGGGCCGGTTGGTGGCACGATGGTTCTGGCGGGGTGTGCAGGGGACGGCGCCCCGGGCCGGGAGAGCGGACCGACCGAGGGTGTGATCAGTTGTGGCGATTTCGCTGTCAGTGGTGTTGCTGTTGGCGATCATCCTGGTGGTGATGGTCAGAGGGGGCTCGATCAAGGCCGGACCGGCGATCGTGGCGATCCTCTTCGGGTTCTTCCTGGCCTCCACCGGCATGGCTCCGTCCATCAACCGCTTCCTGAACTCGATAGCGGACACGATCAACTCGATCCGCTTCTGAGCGGACGGGACCACGCCCGGCATCGGTCGGCCCGGCTCCGCGCGGAGCCGGGCTGGTCCGGTCCGGGCGACCTCGGCGACCGCCGCACCGGCGGACGAGCCACCGATCGCCGATCGGACCGTGGCGTCGGTGCCGTGCGGGATCCTGGTTCCCTCTCGTAAGGCGCCGTCAAGCTCGGCGGCGGCACATTGCGGCCCGGGCCGCGTTGATCCACCAGCACGCCGGCGCCTGGTCCGGAAGGGCCGGAAGCCGAGCAAGGAAGAAGATCACAAGCCGAAGGGGCACGCGGGGGACACGCCGGACCCGGAAGACCCTCCGGAAACGATCAGGGCCAGGCGGAGGAGTGATCCTCCGGCCTGGCCCTGAGCCGTTCAGAGCGGGCGACGGGAATCGAACCCGCGTAGCTAGTTTGGAAGACTAGGGCTCTACCATTGAGCTACGCCCGCAACACGACGCGCCGCAGGTCACCGACCGCGGCACAGAAGGCATCGTAGCGGGTCGCCCGCCTCGTAGGCCAACGCGTCGGGTTCGCACACGCCCTGCGAACAAACCGGCCGACTCGGCCGGGTCCGGGCATGTACCCTACGTGTCGCACCAGACGGGGTGTGGCGCAGCTTGGTAGCGCGTCCGCTTTGGGAGCGGAAGGCCGTGGGTTCAAATCCCGCCACCCCGACCACCGGCCCGGCGCCGACTCGCGTGATCGCCTTTGGGGGCGCACAGTGCCTGCGGTTACTATGCAAGCTGCGCGCCCGTGTGTCTGCACTGCCATGTCTCTCAGGCAGGGGCCCGCGAATCCGCCGAAGGCATGCCCGCCCCTCCGGGTGGCGCAGGCCCGGCAGAACCCCAAGAAGTCAGCCACAAGGAGACCGAACCGTGAAGAGCGCCGTGGAGACCCTGAACCCGACCCGGGTTCGGCTCACTGTTGAGGTGCCCTTCGAGGAGCTCAAGGACAGCCTCGACGCGGCGTACAAGAAGATCAACCAGCAGGTCACGGTGAAGGGCTTCCGCAAGGGCAAGATCCCGGCCCGGGTCATCGACCAGAGGTTCGGCCGTGGCGCCGTGCTGGAGGAGGCCGTCAACGACGCGCTGCCCAAGTTCTACACCGAGGCGGTCAACGAGGCCGAGCTCAACCCGCTGGGCCAGCCCGAGGTCGACATCACCGAGCTGAAGGACAACGAGCTGCTGTCCTTCACCGCCGAGGTCGACGTCCGCCCGACCATCGAGATCCCGGACTACTCCGGCATCGAGGTCGAGGTCGACGCCGTCGAGGTCACCGACGAGGACGTGGAGAAGTCGGTCCAGCAGCTGCGCGACCGCTTCGCCTCCACCTCCCCGGTCGAGCGCGCCGCCGAGGACGGCGACGTCGTCACGATCGATCTGGAGGCCAAGGTCGACGGCGAGGTCCTGGAGGACGGCGTCGCCAAGGACGTCTCCTACACGATCGGCTCCGGTGAGCTGCTGGAGGGTATCGACGACGCCGTGAAGGGCCTGTCGGCAGGCGAGGAGGCCACCTTCACCTCCGAGCTGAAGGGCGGCTCGGCGGCCGGCCGGGAGGCCGAGGTGACGGTCAAGGTCACCCAGGTCGCCGCCCGGGAACTGCCCGAGCTGGACGACGAGTTCGCTCAGCTCGCGTCCGAGTTCGACACGCTGGAGGAGCTGAAGGCGGACAGCCGCAAGCGCCTCGAGAACATGAAGCAGTACGACCAGGCCACGCAGGCCCAGGAGCGCGTCCTGGACAAGTTGCTCGAGCTGGTCGAGGTCCCGGTCCCCGAGAAGCTCCTCGAGGACGAGATCAACACCCGTAAGCACAACCTCGAGCACCACCAGCTCGGCCAGATGGGTCTGACCCTCGACCGGTACCTGGAGATCCAGGGCAAGACCGCAGAAGAGTTCGAGACCGAGACGCGCGAGGCCGCGATCAAGGGCATCAAGACGCAGTTCGTCCTCGACGAGCTGGTCAACAAGGAGAAGCTCAACGTCAACCAGGAGGAGCTCACCGAGCACCTCATGCGGCGCGCGGCCTCCTCCGGCATGTCCCCCGACCAGTTCGCCCAGGCGGTCGTCGAGGGCGGCCAGGTCCCGATGCTGGTCGGCGAGGTCGCCCGCGGCAAGGCCCTGGCGCTGGTCGTCGAGGCCGCGACGGTCAAGGACACCAACGGCGAGATCGTCGACCTGGACGACGAGGAGGAGTCGGAGGAGACGGAGACCTCCACGGACGCCTCCGCCGAGGCCACCGAGGCCACCGAGGGGAAGCCGGAGGCGTAACCTCCCTCGCTACGGCAGCACGGGCCCCGAGGCGCACAGCGCGCTCCGGGGCCCTTCGCCGTGTGGGGGCAGGTCGGCTGAGGGCGAGGGGAGCCCGAGGGGGCGTGGGTCTGGGGCACTGTGCGGCTGCGCCGCCATGGGGGTCCCCCTGTTCGAGCGAAGCCGAGAACTTGGGGGAGCGACCAGCCACCCACGACCCGCACCGACGCGACGGCAACACTTCCCACGGCGACAATGGACTCGGGGCACGGGGCGCAGACCCGCGACGGCCACGGGCGCGCCGGTTCCCGCACAACCAAGCCCCGGCACCACCCTCGGTCGGCCCAAGCGGAGCGCATGCGCTCACAGCGAACAGCCCCCTATGCGGGATTCCCCGACGGGACCCGCGCGTTAGGGTCCATGAATACGAGGGCAGGGGAGTCCCCGAAGCCGCCCCGCAGGGGGTCGGAAGGGGTCCCACGCCCCAGCAGGACACGTGAGACGGCCCCGTGCCGTCGTAAGACGAGCAGGTGGATACGTGACGAATCTGATGCCCTCCGCCGCCGGCGAGCCTTCCATCGGTGGCGGCCTCGGCGACCAGGTCTACAACCGGCTGCTCAACGAGCGGATCATCTTCCTCGGCCAGCCGGTGGACGACGACATCGCCAACAAGATCACCGCACAGCTGCTGCTCCTTGCCTCGGACCCGGACAAGGACATTTACCTGTACATCAACAGCCCGGGCGGCTCGATCACGGCCGGCATGGCGATCTACGACACCATGCAGTACATCAAGAACGACGTGGTGACGATCGCCATGGGCATGGCGGCCTCCATGGGGCAGTTCCTGCTCAGCGCGGGCACCCCGGGCAAGCGCTTCGCCCTGCCCAACGCCGAGATCCTGATCCACCAGCCCTCGGCCGGCCTCGCCGGCTCCGCGTCGGACATCAAGATCCACGCCGAGCGGCTGCTGCACACCAAGAAGCGCATGGCCGAGCTGACCGCCTTCCACACCGGACAGTCGGTCGAGCAGATCACCCGGGACTCGGACCGCGACCGCTGGTTCGACGCCCAGGAGGCCAAGGAGTACGGCCTCATCGACGAGGTCATCACCACCGCTGTCGGCATGCCGGGCGGCGGAGGCACCGGGGCGGGCTCGTAAGGGCTCACAGGGTCCGCTCGAGGCCCGACGGCCGCCCAGGCTGGCCGTGAGCCTCCTGCGAGGTCCCAGGGCCTGCGCAGCCGGGCAGCCGACCGGCCCCCGGATCGGTCGAGCCCGACCCCGCCGGTCCGCCCGGGCACGTGAGGGCTCCCGGCCCCCGGCACTGCCACAGGCTCCCCCAGGGGCCAGGTCGGCGCCCGAGGACCCCCAGCGGTCCCAGGGCCCGGCAGCAGCCGCGGCGGCCGTACAGGACCCACAAGGACCCGAACAGCCCACAGCGCCCCTCCAGCCCCCAGCCACCGCCCCAGCCCCTTTCAGGAGACACCGTGAACGACTTCCCCGGCAGCGGCATCTACGACCGTGCGCGCGCCGAGTACACCGGCCCCGCGGCCGAGTCCCGTTACGTCATTCCGCGCTTCGTCGAGCGCACCTCACAGGGCATCCGCGAGTACGACCCGTACGCGAAGCTCTTCGAGGAGCGCGTGATCTTCCTCGGCGTCCAGATCGACGACGCCTCCGCCAACGACGTCATGGCGCAGCTGCTGTGCCTGGAGTCGATGGACCCCGACCGTGACATCTCGGTCTACATCAACAGCCCCGGCGGTTCCTTCACCGCGCTCACGGCCATCTACGACACGATGCAGTTCGTGAAGCCGGACATCCAGACGGTCTGCATGGGTCAGGCCGCTTCCGCCGCCGCGGTGCTGCTGGCCGCGGGCACCCCCGGCAAGCGCATGGCGCTGCCGAACGCCCGGGTGCTGATCCACCAGCCCTACAGCGAGACCGGCCGCGGCCAGGTCTCCGACCTGGAGATCGCCGCCAACGAGATCCTCCGGATGCGGACCCAGCTGGAGGAGATGCTGGCCAAGCACTCCACCCAGCCGATCGAGAAGATCCGCGAGGACATCGAGCGCGACAAGATCCTCACGGCCGAGGACGCGCTGCAGTACGGCCTGATCGACCAGATCATCTCGACCCGGAAGATGAACAACACCGAGATCCGCTGACTCGAATCCCCGTGATTCGTGACCGGACCTGTATCGTCTGCCGCCCCTTGACACGGTTTGCCCCGGCCCACGTCGAAGCGAACCGTGCCAAGGGGGGCCGAACGGGGGGCCCGGCAAGGTACCGTCGGACATAAGGCAGCACCAGGAGCCGCTGGACGTAAGGCGTCTCCCAGGCGAAGGGGAAGCACACCGTGGCACGCATCGGTGACGGCGGCGATCTGCTCAAGTGCTCGTTCTGCGGCAAGAGCCAGAAGCAGGTCAAGAAGCTCATCGCAGGCCCCGGTGTGTACATCTGCGACGAGTGCATCGATCTCTGCAACGAGATCATCGAGGAGGAGCTCGCCGAGACGAGCGAGGTGCGCTGGGAGGAGCTTCCCAAGCCCCGCGAGATCTACGAGTTCCTCGAGGGGTACGTGGTCGGCCAGGAGGCGGCCAAGAAGGCGCTGTCCGTCGCGGTGTACAACCACTACAAGCGGGTCCAGGCCGGTGAGAACGGCGGCGCCCAGGGCCGCGACGACGCCATCGAGTTGGCCAAGTCGAACATCCTGCTGCTGGGCCCCACGGGCTCCGGCAAGACGCTGCTCGCCCAGACCCTGGCCCGCATGCTGAACGTCCCGTTCGCCATCGCCGACGCGACGGCGCTGACGGAGGCGGGCTACGTCGGCGAGGACGTCGAGAACATCCTGCTGAAGCTCATCCAGGCGGCCGACTACGACGTCAAGAAGGCCGAGACGGGCATCATCTACATCGATGAGATCGACAAGGTGGCCCGCAAGAGCGAGAACCCGTCGATCACCCGGGACGTGAGCGGCGAGGGCGTCCAGCAGGCCCTGCTGAAGATCCTGGAGGGCACGACGGCCTCGGTCCCGCCCCAGGGCGGCCGCAAGCACCCGCACCAGGAGTTCATCCAGATCGACACGACGAACGTGCTGTTCATCGTGGGCGGCGCGTTCGCGGGCCTGGAGAAGATCATCGAGTCACGGGCCGGCGCCAAGGGCATCGGCTTCGGCGCCACGATCCGCTCGAAGCGCGAACTGGAGGCCAAGGACCAGTTCGAGGACGTCATGCCCGAGGACCTGGTGAAGTTCGGGATGATCCCCGAGTTCATCGGCCGTCTCCCGGTCATCACCTCGGTCCACAACCTCGACCGCAAGGCCCTGCTGCAGATCCTTGTCGAGCCGCGTAACGCGCTGGTGAAGCAGTACCAACGGCTCTTCGAACTCGACGGTGTGGAGCTGGACTTCGAACGCGAGGCCCTCGAAGCGATCGCCGACCAGGCGATCCTGCGCCAGACGGGCGCCCGGGGTCTGCGCGCCATCATGGAGGAGGTCCTCCAGGCGGTGATGTACGAGGTCCCGTCCCGCAAGGACGTGGCCCGCGTCGTCATCACCGCCGACGTGGTGCTCCGCAACGTCAACCCGACCCTGATTCCGCGGGACGCGCGCGGGCGCGGCCCGGGCGAGCAGAAGACGGCGTAGCCACCGCCCGGCACGAACCGGCCCGGGACCGACACCCGAGCCGGCCCCCGGACGAGGAAGGGGCCCCGGTCGACCGACCGGGGCCCCTTCACCGTTGCGGCGCAGGGCGTCAGGCCTTGACGCGCACGTCGTTGCGGAGCTTGCGGGTGATGTCGGCCGCGGTGTCCTTCGACACGTCGGCCGCGTTGTTGCCCGGGGAGACCATGGCCATCGTGCTGTAGTCCGCCCAGGCGCAGAACCAGTCGGTCTGCTGCTGCTTGGTGAGCTGGTTGGTCCCCTTGGCCGCCTGGCACTTCATGACCGCGCCGTCGATGTCGACCGACTCGGGCTCGCCGACCAGTTCGCTCTTGCCCGCGGCACTGCTGCCGGACGAGTTCTTCTGGAAGTCCTTCTTGATCTGGGCGAAGTACGCGTCCAGGGACGCCTTCGGATCGGCGATCTTGCCATAGGCCCCGATGAGCGTGACGCCCTTGGCCGTGAGCAGCTTGGACTTGTCGGGCAGGGTCGAAGGATTGTTCGGGTCGTAGTGGCTCAGGTCGGCCGTCGAGTAGGCGCCGAAGACGGCGGTGCCGTTCTTGACGCCGCTCTTCTCCAGGTCCTTGGCGGTACTGGAACTGGTGTCGCGGGTGTCGCTCTCCTTGGTCGCCCGGGTGTACTCGCCGAGCACCTTCTGCGGCGTCGTCAGCTTGTGAGGACCGTCGTCCGCGAGACCGGACGACCCACCAGCGCCGATGACGAAGTACGCCCCCACCGCGATCGCCGCCACCACCGCCACCGCGCCGATGATCAGCCCCGTCTTCTTCCTGCCACCCCCTGGGACCGGGGGCTGCGGGACGCCGTAGGGCTGCTGCTGGCCGTAGGGCGGCTGGCCGTACGGAGGCTGCTGGGCGTAGGGCGGCTGCGGTTGCTGGGCGTACGGGTTCTGCTGGGGCGGGGCGGCCTGCGGGGGCTGCGGGTAGCCGTAGCCGGGCGCCGGCGGGGTCTGCTGGGGGTAGCCGTAGCCGGGCTGCGGCTGCGGGGCCTGCGGCGGCTGGCCGTAGGGGCCCGGCTGCCCCTGCCCCGGCTGACCGTACGGCCCCGGCTGCCCCTGCCCCGGCTGACCGTACGGTCCGGGCTGCTGGGGCTGCCCGCCGTACGGGCCCGGCTGGTTGTAGCTCATGTCCTGGGTTCCCCTCCAGACGCTTGTGTGGCCCTGACATCCTGGCGCAGGCCGGGGAACGCCGGGTCGCCAGGGGGCTCGCCGTTACGAAAGAATCGCGTTTCGGGACGGGGCCGTGACACCTCTAAACTGACCCCCGTGACCGAGAACGCTCAGCAGCAGCCATCAGCGCCCCACACCGAACTGCCGACCCAGTACGCGCCGGCCGATGTAGAGGGGCCGCTGTACGAGCGCTGGGTAGAGCGGGGCTACTTCGAGGCCGACGCGAAGAGCGAGAAGCCTCCGTACACCATCGTCATCCCGCCGCCGAACGTCACCGGCAGCCTGCACCTGGGGCACGCCTTCCAGCACACGCTCATGGACGCCCTCACCCGCCGCAAGCGGATGCAGGGCTACGAGACGCTGTGGCTGCCGGGCATGGACCACGCCGGCATCGCCACCCAGAACAAGGTCGAGCAGCAGCTCGCCGGTGAGGGCAAGTCCCGCTACGACCTGGGACGTGAGGCGTTCGTCGAGCGCGTGTGGCAGTGGAAGGAGGAGTACGGCGGCAGGATCCTCGGCCAGATGCGCCGCCTCGGTGACGGCGTCGACTGGTCACGTGAGCGCTTCACCATGGACGAGGGCCTCTCGCGCGCCGTCCAGACGATCTTCAAGCGGCTCTACGACGACGGGCTGATCTACCGCGCCGAGCGGATCATCAACTGGTGCCCGCGCTGCCTGACCGCGATCTCCGACATCGAGGTCGAGTACCAGGAGCGCGACGGCGAGCTGGTCTCCATCCGCTACGGCGACGGGGAGAACGCGATCGTCGTGGCCACCACCCGCGCCGAGACGATGCTCGGTGACACGGCCGTCGCCGTCCACCCCGACGACGAGCGGTACCGGCACCTGGTCGGCACCGAGATCGAGCTGCCGCTCACCGGCCGCCGCATCCCGATCGTCGCGGACGAGCACGTCGATCCCGAGTTCGGTACCGGCGCCGTCAAGGTCACCCCGGCCCACGACCCGAACGACTTCGAGATCGGCCAGCGGCACGGCCTGCCGTCGCTGACGGTCATGGACGACCACGGCGTGATCACCGCGCACGGCCCGTTCCAGGGCCTGGACCGGCTGGAGGCGCGCAGCGCCGTCGTCGGCACCCTGCGCGAGCAGGGCCGGATCGTCGCCGAGAAGCGCCCGTACGTCCACTCCGTCGGCCACTGCTCGCGCTGCCACACCATCGTCGAGCCCCGGCTGTCGATGCAGTGGTGGGTCAAGGTCGCCCCGTTGGCGAAGGCCGCGGGTGACGCAGTGCGCGAAGGCCGGGTGACGATCCACCCGGCCGATATGTCGAAGCGGTACTTCGACTGGGTCGACAACATGCACGACTGGTGCATCTCGCGCCAGCTCTGGTGGGGCCACCGCATCCCCATCTGGTACGGCCCCGACGGCGAGACCGTCTGCGTCGGTCCGGACGAGCAGCCGCCCTCCGGTGAGGGCTGGACGCAGGATTCGGACGTCCTGGACACGTGGTTCTCCTCCGGCCTGTGGCCGTTCTCCACGCTCGGCTGGCCGGAGGAGACCGCCGACCTGGCGAAGTTCTACCCGACCGACGTGCTGCTCACCGGGCACGACATCATCTTCTTCTGGGTCGCCCGGATGATGATGTTCGGCCTGTACGCGATGGACGGCGAGATCCCGTTCCACACCATCGCGCTGACCGGGCTGGTCCGCGACGAGTTCGGCAAGAAGATGTCGAAGTCCAACCCGAACGCGGTCGACCCGCTGGTGTGGATGGACCGGTACGGCTCGGACGCGGTCCGCTTCACCCTCGCCCGTGGCGCCAACCCGGGCGCGGACGTGCCGATCGGCGAGGACTGGGTCCAGGGCTCGCGCAACTTCTGCAACAAGATCTGGAACGCGACCCGCTTCGCGCTGATGAACGGGGCGACCCTCGAGGGCCCGCTGCCCTCGCCCGAGCGGATGTCGGCCACCGACCGCTGGATCCTGTCCCGACTCAACTCGGTCGTCGCCGAAGTCGACGCCTTCTACGACGACTACCAGTTCGCCAAGGTCAGCGACGCCCTCTTCCACTTCGCGTGGGACGAGGTCTTCGACTGGTACGTGGAGCTGTCCAAGACCACCTTCCAAGCGGGCGGCGAGGCGGCCGAGGTCAGCAAGCGGGTCCTCGGCGAGGTCCTGGACGTCACGCTGAAGCTGCTGCACCCGATCGTGCCGTTCGTCACCGAGACGCTGTGGACCACCCTCACGGGCGGTGAGTCGGTCGTCATCGCGGACTGGCCCAAGGACAGTGGCTTCCGGGACCAGACGGCCGAGAAGGAGATCGAGACCCTCCAGTCGGTGATCACCGAGGTCCGCCGCTTCCGCGCCGACCAGGGCCTCCAGCCGGGCCAGCGGGTCCCGGCCCGCCTGACCCTGGACGGCACGGCGCTGGCCCCGCACGAGGCCGCCATCCGGCAGCTGCTGCGCCTGCAGCCGGAGGGTGAGGGCTTCACGGCCACGGCGACCCTGCCGGTGGCGGGGTCCACGGTGGCGCTGGACCTGTCCGGCACGATCGATGTGGCCGCCGAGCGGAAGCGTCTCGCCAAGGACCTCGCCGCCGCCGAGAAGGAGAAGGCCCAGGCCACGGCGAAGCTGGGGAACGAGGCGTTCCTGGCCAAGGCGCCGGAGCCGGTGGTGGAGAAGATCCGTACGCGGCTGGCCAAGGCCGAGGAGGACATCGCGCGGATCCAGGCCCAGCTGGAGCGGTTGCCGCAGGCGTAGGTGTACGTTCCCGAAGCCCCCGGAGCTGCTGCGGTTCCGGGGGCTTCGCTTGCCCGGGGGCAGGTCGCGCAACCCGGCGCTGACGTGGTGCCTCCCCCAAGCCCTTCAGCAGGGGGTACCCCCAGCGCCCACCCTCCCCCAAGCTCTCGGCTTCGCTCGAGCAGGGGGACCCCCATCGCCCCAGCGGCACGACTGCCCGCCGCTCCCTGTACGTAGACTGGCCCCGTGAGTGACCTGCCCCCGCGCGACCCCAACGAGAGCGATCCCTTCGAGCAGATCGTCGAGGCCGAGACCGACCGCGACCCCGATCTCGCGATGATCGAGGCCGGCAGCCGTACCCTGCGCACCCAGGGCGGCCCGCCGCAGGCCGATGTGCCCACGCGACCCGAGGACCCCGAGGTCGACAAGGCCCTGCGCGAGGTCGAGGCCGAGCTGGCGACCCGCTGGGGCGAGACCAAGCTGGAGCCGTCCGTCAGCCGTATCTCCGCGCTGATGGACGTCCTGGGGGAGCCACAGCGCTCGTACCCCTCCATCCACATCACGGGCACCAACGGCAAGACCTCCACCGCACGCATGATCGAGGCCCTTCTCGGCGCCTTCGAGCTGCGCACCGGCCGGTACACGAGCCCGCACGTCCAGTCGATCACCGAGCGCATCAGCCTGGACGGCGCCCCGATCTCCGCCGAGCGGTTCGTGGAGACGTACCAGGACATCAAGCCGTACATCGAGATGGTCGACGCCTCGCAGGAGTACCGGCTGTCCTTCTTCGAGGTGCTCACCGGCATGGCGTACGCCGCCTTCGCGGACGCGCCCGTGGACGTCGCGGTCGTCGAGGTCGGCATGGGCGGCAGCTGGGACGCCACCAACGTGATCGACGGGGACGTCGCCGTCGTCACCCCCATCGACCTGGACCACACCGACCGGCTCGGCTCCACGCCCGGCGAGATCGCCGGGGAGAAGGCCGGGATCATCAAGGCCGGCTCCACCGTCATCCTCGCCCAGCAGCCGGTCGACGCGGCCCAGGTGCTGCTGAAGAAGGCCGTGGAGGTGGACGCGACCGTGGCTCGTGAGGGGCTGGAGTTCGGAGTCGTGTCGCGGCAGGTCGCGGTCGGCGGGCAGCTCCTCACGCTGCGCGGCCTCGGTGGCGAGTACGACGAGGTGTACCTGCCGCTGCACGGCCCCTACCAGGCCCACAACGCCGCCGTGGCGCTCGCCGCGGTCGAGGCGTTCTTCGGCGTCGGCTCCCAGCGCCCCGAGCCGCTGGAGATCGACACGATCCGCAAGGCCTTCGCGGCGGTGTCGTCCCCGGGCCGCCTGGAGGTCGTACGGCGCTCCCCGACGGTCGTCCTGGACGCCGCCCACAACCCGGCGGGCGCCCGGGCCACCGCGGAGGCGGTGAGCGAGGCGTTCGACTTCAGCCGGCTGATCGGGGTCGTGGGGGCGAGCGGCGACAAGAACGTACGGGGGCTGCTCGAGGCCTTCGAGCCGATCTTCGCCGAGGTCGTGGTCGCCCAGAACTCCAGCCACCGCGCGATGGACGCGGACGAGCTGGCCGCGATCGCCGTGGAGGTCTTCGGTGAGGAGCGCGTCCAGGTCGAGCCGAGGCTGCCGGACGCGCTGGAGGCCGCGATCACACTGGCCGAGGAGGAGGGGGAGTACGCGGGCGCCGGCGTGCTCGTCACCGGTTCCGTCATCACCGTCGGCGAGGCCCGCCTGCTGCTGGGGAAGGGCTGACCTCTCGTGCGTACGCTGTGTGCTTCGACCCTGATCGGCGAGTTCTTCGTCATCGGTTTCGCCGGGCTGGTCGCCATGAAGGACCCGGGCCTGTCCACGGGCACGGTGTGGACGGTCTGCGGGATCGCCATGGTGCTGAGCATCCTGCTGTGCGGCGTGATCACCCGGCCGGGCGGGGTCCAGCTGGGCTGGGCGCTGCAGATCGCGCTGATCGCCTCCGGGTTCTTCGTCCCGGCGATGTTCTTCATGGGCGCGGTCTTCGCCGCCCTGTGGTGGGCGTCGGTCCACTACGGGCGGAAGATCGACGAGGCGAAGGCCCGCTTCTCGGCCGAGGGCAGCCGGAACAGCCCGTCCGGCGCTTGAGGAGTTCGAGGACGAGGCCGTTCAGGCCGAAGCGGGGGTCCGGGGGCGCAGCCCCCCGGTCGGCCACCGCGCCAGAGGGCACCTGACGCTGCGTAACGTCCACCCACACCTGCCCTGTAACCTCTACGCACCGAAAACCTTGGTAAAGGAGCCCTCTCGTGACCTCGCGCACCCTCGTCCTCCTCAAGCCCGACGCCGTTCGTCGCGGGCTGATCGGCGAGATCATCGGCCGTATCGAGCGCAAGGCCGGCTGGACCATCAGCGCGCTGGACATGCGCACCCTGGACCAGGACACGCTGGAGCAGCACTACGGCGAGCACAAGGGCAAGCCGTTCTACGAGCCGCTGGTGGAGTTCATGGCATCCGGGCCGGTCGTCGCGCTCGTCGTCGAGGGCGAACGGGTCATCGAGGGCGTGCGCGCGCTCGCCGGCGCCACCGACCCCCTCGCCGCCGCTCCGGGCTCCATCCGCGGCGACTTCGGTGTGATCGTCCGCGAGAACCTCATCCACGCCTCCGACTCCGAGGAGTCCGCCGAGCGCGAGCTGAAGATCTTCTTTCCCGGGCGCTTCTGAGCCCAAGAATGATGAACTTCCGAAGCCGTCTTGTGGATGATTTCTGAGGGTTTGTCACGTCACCCGGATGCCGTAACGGCCTTACCGGGATTCCCGGTCCCGGAAACCCCTTCGACCCTTGGCATATGCGGCGCGTTCGGGGGAACGGCTACCCCCGAACGCCCGTCTCCAGGAGCGAGGCGACGCGTCATCTGCTGACAATGGCGGAGACCCTCGCGCAGTGTTTCGTGCAGGCGAGACTACGATGTAAGCCTTCACGTCACAGCACCCACTTCGCCGCCCCGACGAAAGCTGTCCAACGCTCCACTTGGGGAGGCCAGACGAATCCTGATGGGGAACTCAATGTCGTTCATCGGCCGTGACATGGCTGTCGACCTCGGGACCGCCAACACGCTGGTGTACGTCAGGGGTCGCGGGATCGTACTCAACGAGCCGTCCGTCGTCGCGATCAACACCAACACCGGTGGCATCCTCGCGGTCGGCGCGGAAGCGAAGAAGATGATCGGCCGGACGCCGGGCAACATCGTGGCCGTGCGCCCGCTGAAGGACGGCGTGATCGCCGATTTCGAGATCACCGAGCGGATGCTCCGCTACTTCATCCTGAAGATCCACAAGCGGCGGTATCTGGCTCGTCCGCGGGTCGTCGTGTGTGTGCCGTCGGGCATCACGGGCGTTGAGCGCCGGGCCGTCATCGAGGCGTCCTCCCAGGCCGGCGCCCGCCAGGTGCACATCATCGAGGAGCCCATGGCCGCCGCCATCGGCTCCGGCCTGCCGGTCCACGAGGCCACGGGCAACATGGTGGTCGACATCGGCGGCGGCACCACGGAGGTCGCGGTCATCTCGCTCGGCGGCATCGTCACCGCCCAGTCCATCCGCGTCGCCGGCGACGAACTGGACAACGCGATCATCCAGTACGTCAAGAAGGAGTACTCGCTCCTCCTCGGTGAGCGGACGGCCGAGCAGATCAAGATCACGATCGGTTCGGCGTACGACCTCGACACTGACGAGCACACCGAAATCCGCGGCCGGGACCTGGTGTCCGGGCTGCCCAAGACCGTCGTCATCTCCGCGGCCGAGGTCCGCAAGGCCATCGAGGAACCGGTCAACGCGATCGTGGACGCGGTCAAGACGACCCTCGACAAGTGCCCGCCGGAGCTGTCCGGCGACGTCATGGACCGCGGGATCGTCCTGACCGGTGGAGGCGCCCTGCTGCGCGGCCTCGACGAGCGGCTGCGCCGGGAGACCGGCATGCCGATCCACATCGCCGAGGACCCGCTGGACAGCGTGGCGCTCGGCTCCGGCAAGTGCGTCGAGGAGTTCGAGGCGCTCCAGCAGGTGCTGGACGCCCAGCCCCGCAGATGACGCGACGCGCCGACTCCGCCGTACGAGACCATCTGTGCTCGTGCGGCGGATCGTTGATATAGAGGCATAAGCCCCTAATCGTCAGTAACGGAACCTCCCATACCGAACCGCCCATCCCCAACCTCCCATCCCCAACCTCCCATCCGACGAGGAAGGCACGGCCGCCGCACGTGAGGGACACACGAGAGAGCCGGCTGCTCCTGGTGCTGCTGATCGCCATCGCGTTCGCTCTGATCACGGTGGACATCCGCGGTGGCGAGGACTCACCGGTCGAAGGTGCCCGCCAGGCCGCCGCCACGGTCTTCGGCCCGATCGAGAACGGGGTGTCGTCCGCCGTCGACCCCGTCGGCAACGCGATCGCGGCCGTACGCGACTCCGGCAGCCGGCACGACCGCATCGCCCAACTGGAGCGCGACAACGCGGCCTTGAAGGCGAAGCTGGGCAGCGACGACCGCAACCGCAGCCGACTCAAGCAGCTCGACAAGATGATCCGGGTGGCGGGCGAGGGCCAGTACGGCATCAAGGGCGCGGAGGTCATCGGGATAGGAGCGGCCCAGGGCTTCTCCTGGACCGTCACCATCGACGTGGGCGCGAACGACGGCATCAAGCGGGACATGACCGTCCTCAACGGCGACGGGCTGGTCGGCCGTGTCACCACCGTCGGCCCCGACACCTCGACGGTGCTGCTGGCCAACGACCCCGACTTCACCGTCGGCACCAGAATGGAGGGCAGCGACGAACTCGGTTTCGCCTCCGGGCAGGGCGACCGTCCGCTGCGCGTGCAGCTCCTCAACGCCAAGGCGGACGTGAAGAAGGGCGACCGCCTGGTTACCTTCGGCTCCGAGGCCGACAAGCCGTTCGTGCCGGGCGTCCCGGTCGGCGTGGTCTCCCGGGTCGACCCCTCCGGCGGTGACCTGACCCGCACGATCTACGTGACCCCGTTCGTGTCCTTCACCAAGCTCGATGTCGTCGGCGTCGTCGTCCAGGCGCCGAAGAAGGACCCGCGCGACACCGTCCTGCCACCGAAGCCCCAGCCGACGCCCACGCCGACCGTGACCGTCACCGTCACCCCCTCGGCCTCCGCCGACGGCGGGCAGCAGACGCCCTAGGAGCCGAACCTGATGCGCCTCAACCGGATGCTGCTCGCCACCCCCCTGGTCCTCGTCGCCCTGGTGATCCAGGTGAGCGTTCTCGCCCGTCTGCACCTGCCCGGCGCCGTCCCGGACCTGGTGCTGCTGACCGTCGTCGGCCTCGCCCTGGTCTACGGCCACGTCGGCGGCTGCCTCGTCGGCTTCGGCGCGGGCCTGCTCTCCGACCTGGCCCCGCCCGCCGACCACGCCGCCGGCCGCTACGCACTCGTGCTGTGCGTCATCGGCTACCTGGCCGGACTCGCCAAGCCGGAGAACGGCCGCCTGAAGTCCGCCAGCGGCCCCATGGTCGTGGTGGTCGCCGCCGCCATCGGCTCCACCCTGCTGTACGCGGGCGTGGGCGCCCTCGTCGGTGACACCGCCGCCCGCCATGTGGGCCTGCCGAGCCTGCTGTTCACCGCCGCGCTGTACGACCTGCTGCTCGCGCCTTTCGTGGTCCCCGGGCTCATGGCCCTGGCCCGCCGCGCCGACAACGACCCGCTCGCCGAGACCAACTCCGCCAAGGCGGCCGACGTCTCCTCCGGCTGGCTGTCCTCCGGCACCGGCCTGCGCATCGGCAGCCAGCGCAGCGGCCTGAGGATCAGAGCCGCAAAGGCCCGGGTGGCCCGCGCGGGACGCATCAAGGGGGTCAAGCGGCTGTGAGGACAGGACCTGGGCCGCACAGGTCGACCGTGTACTCGTATGACGTGTACGTGCGCTGAGAGGGGGCGGCAGCAGTGACCGACGCCCACCCGTCTGACCACCACCACCCTCAACGGAATGGGCTGCGCCCATGACTAACATCCCCGAGACCGGGCGCACTCCACGCGTCCAGATCCGGCTCGTCGTCATCCAGATCCTCGTCCTCTCCCTCCTCGGCACCCTCGGCAGCCGCCTGTGGTACCTGCAGATCCGCGAGGGCGCCCAGTACCAGAAGGAGGCGTCCGGCAACCACGTCCAGCAGGTCGTCCAGCCGGCCGTACGCGGCGACATCCTGGACGCGCGCGGAGTCCCGCTCGCCGACAACGAGACCAAGCTCGTCGTCTCCGCCTCCCGCACCGACCTGCTGAAGATGAAGGACAGGGGCAAGACGGTCCTGGCCAAGCTGGCCGGCGTGCTGGGCATGAAGCCCCAGGACGTGATGGACAAGGTCCGGCTGTGCGACGCCAAGACGCCCCAGCCCTGCTGGAACGGCTCCCCGTACCAGCCCATCCCCATCACCGACGAGGCCACGCCCCGGCAGGCCCTGCAGATCCGCGAGCGCTCCGAGGACTTCCCTGGCATCACCGCCGAGCCGGAGGCCGTGCGCCGCTACCCGAGCCCCGGCGACGTGAACACCGCCCAGGTGCTCGGCTACCTCTCGCCCGTCACGGACCAGGAGATCCAGCAGGCGAAGAACACCGATTCCCCGTATCTGCGCTCCGACATGGTCGGCCGCTCCGGCCTCGAGCGCCAGTACGACGCGGCGCTGCGCGGCAAGGCCGGCGTCACCCGCTACGAGGTCGACAACCTCGGCCGGGTCATCGGCAAGGCCAAGTCGGACGCCGCCGAACCCGGCTCCAAACTGGTCACGAGCATCGACGCCCGGGTGCAGCGGGTCGCCGAGTACGAGCTGGACCGGGCGATGAAGGTCGCCCGCACCCAGTTCGACAAGAACACCGGGGAGAACTACAAGGCCGACTCCGGCGCCGTCGTCGTGATGGAGGCCAAGACCGGCCGCGTCGTCGCCATGGCGTCCGCCCCGACGTACGACCCGAACGTGTGGGTCGGCGGGATCTCCGCCAAGGACTACAAGCAGCTCACCGGCAAGGACTCCGACTACCCGCTGCTCAACCGGGCCATCCAGGGCCAGTCCGCGCCCGGCTCCACCTTCAAGGTGATCTCCACGGCCGCCGCGATCCAGGCCGGCTACGACTTCGACGGCCACTACCCGTGCACCAGCTCCTACTCGGTCGGCGGCCAGGTCTTCAAGAACTTCGAGGGGGAGAACTTCGGCCCGATCTCGCTCGGCCGCGCCCTCGAGGTCTCCTGCGACACCGTCTTCTACGGCCTTGCGGACAACGAGTGGAAGAAGGACGGCGGTATCAACCCCAAGAAGGGCCAACCCAAGGACTGGTTCTTCAAGACCGCCCATCAGTTCGGCCTCGGCAAGCCCACCGGCATCGACCTGCCCAACGAGGTGTCGGGCCGAGTTCCGGACCGCCAGTGGAAGCAGAAGTACTGGGAGGCCAACAAGGACGCCTGGTGCAAGACCGGCAAGAAGGACGGCAGTTACGTCGAGAAGATCGCGTACGAGAACTGCCTCGAGGGCAACAAGATGCGCGAGGGTGACGAGATCAACTACTCGATCGGCCAGGGCGACACCCTCCTGACCCCGATCCAGGAGGCCGTCATGTACTCGGCGATCTCCAACGGCGGCACCCTGTGGGACCCGACCATCGGCAAGGCGATCGTCAGCCCCGACGGCAAGAAGGTCACCGAGATCAAGCCCAAGTCGCACGGCAGGCTGCCGATCGACGCCAAGACGCGCGACGTCATGGAGGAGGCCCTCGCCGGCGTCGTCACCCGCGGTACCGCCGCCTGGAAGTTCGGCGGCTGGCCGCAGGACAAGATCCCGCTGCACGCCAAGACCGGTACCGCCGAGGTCTACGGCAAGCAGACCACGTCGTGGCTGGCCACGTTCTCCAATGACTACGCGGTCGTGATGACGATCTCCCAGGCCGGTACCGGTTCCGGCGCCTCCGGTGAGGCCGTCCACAACATCTACAACGCGTTGTACGGCGTCCAGTCCGACGGCTCGATCGACAAGAAGAAGGCGCTGCTGTACACCCCGCAGCAGGGCCTGCCCAAGATCCAGCCCGACGGCTCGATCGTCGCCCCGAAGATCGAGAAGTACGACCCGAACGCCAACCAGGCGAGCCCCTCGCCCGGGCAGACGGCGCCCACCGACAACCCGCCGGCCACCGCGCCGTCGCCGACCGCGAGCAACCGCGACACCCGACGGCGCACGGGCCGCCCGAAGAAGAGGCGGAGGATCCTCACGTGACCGGAGCGAACAACTTCTCCGTCTCCGGGTACGGGCCCGAGCGGGCCGGCTGGACGCGGATCTTCGCCCGCGACGGCCTGGCCCGCCGCCTCGACTGGCCGATACTGCTGTCGGCCCTGACCCTGTCCCTGATCGGCACGGCCCTCGTCTACTCGGCCACCCGCAACCGCACCGAGATCAACCAGGGCGACCCCTACTACTTCCTGATCCGGCACCTGATGAACACCGGCATCGGGATCGCCCTGATGATCGGCACGATCTGGCTCGGCCACCGCACCCTGCGCACCGCCGTGCCGATCCTGTACGGCATCTCGCTGTTCATGGTGCTGCTGGTGCTCACCCCGCTCGGCGCCACCATCAACGGCAACCGCAACTGGATCGTCTTCGGCGGCGGCTTCTCTCTCCAGCCCTCGGAGTTCGTGAAGATCACGATCATCCTGGGCATGGCGATGCTGCTCGCGGCCCGGGTCGACGCGGGCGACAAGCCCTACCCCGACCACCGGACCGTGGCGCAGTCCCTGGGCCTGGCCGCCGTCCCCATGATGATCGTCATGCTCATGCCGGACCTCGGCTCGACGATGGTCATGGCGGTCGTCGTGCTGGGCGTGCTGCTCGCCTCCGGCGCCTCCAACCGCTGGATCTTCGGCCTGCTCACCGCAGGCGCCGTCGGCGCGATCGCCGTCTGGCAGCTGCACATCCTGGACGAGTACCAGATCAACCGCTTCGCCGCCTTCGCCAACCCGGACCTCGACCCCGCGGGCGTCGGCTACAACACCAACCAGGCACGCATCGCGATCGGCTCCGGCGGACTGACCGGCGCGGGACTGTTCCACGGCTCCCAGACCACCGGCCAGTTCGTGCCCGAACAGCAGACCGACTTCGTCTTCACGGTCGCGGGAGAGGAGCTGGGCTTCCTCGGCGCCGGCCTGATCCTCGTCCTGCTCGGCGTCGTCCTGTGGCGGGCCTGCCGGATCGCCCGCGAGACGACCGAGCTCTACGGCACGATCGTCGCCGCCGGCATCATCGCCTGGTTCGTCTTCCAGTCCTTCGAGAACATCGGCATGACCCTCGGCATCATGCCGGTCGCGGGCCTGCCACTGCCGTTCGTGTCCTACGGAGGCTCCTCGATGTTCGCCGTCTGGATAGCGGTGGGACTGCTGCAGTCGATCCGGGTGGAGCGGCCGATGTCGGCGTAGGCCTCCGGCGGTCGGGCCGGTTGCCCGGTGCGGGCCGGTGGGGGCGGCCGTCGCTGAGGGCTCCGCCCCCAGACCCCCATCGGCCTGAACGGTCTCGTCCTCAACCGCCGGACGGGCTCAGGGGCACCCCTGCCATCCCGCACCGATTCCCACTAGATTCGGGTCATGGCGGACACCAAGCGCGAGATCGAGCGCAAGTACGAGGCCGCAGCCGACGATCACCTGCCCGACCTGACCGGCGTCGCGGGCGTCTTCGGCGTCATCGACAAGGGCGTCACCGAACTCGACGCCACCTACTACGACACGGCCGACGAACGCCTGGCCCGCGCCCGTCTGACCCTGCGCCGCCGCACCGGAGGCGACGACGCCGGCTGGCACCTCAAACTGCCGGTCGCCGACGGCGTCCGCGACGAGATCCGCGCCCCGCTCTCCGACACCGTCCCCCGCTCCCTGTCCGCCCTCGTCCGCTCCCGCGTCCGCGACACCCCCCTGATCCCCCTCGTACGCCTGCGCTCCGCCCGCCACGTCCGCCACCTCGTCGACGCCGACGGCGCCCTGCTCGCCGAGGTCAGCCTCGACCACGTCCGCGCCGAGCGGATCGGCGGCGGCACCGGCACCGCCGCCTGGACCGAGATCGAGGTCGAACTCGCGGACGACGGCGACCCCCGCTTCCTCGACAAGGTCGAGAAGAGACTCCGCAAGGCCGGAGTGCACCGCTCACCGTCCCACTCCAAGCTCGCCAGGGCACTGCAGGAGACCGGCGGACGCACCGCGACCGGTGAGCAGCTCCCACCGGCCACCGCGGGCGACCACGTCCTCGCCTACGTCCGCGCCCAACGGGACGCGATCGTCGCCCTCGACCCCGCGGTACGCCAGGACGTCTTCGACTCCGTGCACGCCCTGCGCGTGGCCACCCGCCGACTGCGCAGCACCCTCCGTTCCTACGCCAAGGTCCTCGACCCCGCCGTCACCGCCCCGATCGCCGACGAGCTGAAGTGGCTGGCCGGCGAGCTGGGCGTGGACCGCGACCAGGAGGTGCTGACCGAACGCCTGACGGCCGCCGTCACCGCACTGCCCCGCCACCTGGTCGTCGGCCCGGTCCGCGGCCGGTTGCGCACCTGGTCCCGCGCGGGGCGCGGCGGCTCCCGGCGCAGGCTGATCGGAGTCCTGGACAGCGAGCGCTACCTGCGGCTGCTGGACGCGCTGGACACCCTGACCACCGACCCGCCCCTGCTGAAGGCGGCCGCCGGGAAACCGTCCAAGGTGATCGCCAAGGCCGTACGGAAGGACATCAGGCAGGTCGCCGACCTCATCGGCCGCGCCCTGGACCAGCCACCGGGCACCGACCGCGACCTCGCCATCCACGAGGCCCGCAAGAAGGCCAAGCGCACCCGGTACGCCGCCGAGGCCGCCGCACCCGCCCTGGGCGGACCCGCCGAATCCCTGGCCACGGCGATGAAGTCCCTGCAGACCCTGCTCGGCGACCACCAGGACAGCGTGATGACCCGGATCGCCCTGCGGGAGCTGTCGGCACAGGCACACACGGCGGGGGAGAACACGTTCACCTACGGCGTCCTGTACGGCCGCGAGGAACAGCGGGCGGCAGCGGCGGAGGCGGCGCTGCCGGAGCTGTGGCGGGCGGTGGAGGCGGAAGCGGACGTCTGAGCGGACGGGGGGCCTGCCGGGGGCTCCGGCTGAGGCGGGGCGGGCTGACGGGCGCCTCCCGGCCCTGTCCCGCGTGCGTCCGAGGAGGTGTCCCGGCCGCGTTAGGCTAGATGGTCACCCCTGACAGTTCCGTCCAGCTCACGAAAGTCGCGAGATGTCTGCCGAAGCCGCCGTATCGGTGTTCCCGCAGCTCGAAGCTCTGCTGCCGCACGTGCAGAAGCCGATCCAGTACGTGGGCGGCGAGCTGAACTCCACCGTCAAGCCGTGGGACGAGTGCGACGTCCGCTGGGCACTCATGTACCCCGACGCCTACGAGGTCGGGCTGCCCAACCAGGGCGTCATGATCCTCTACGAGGTCCTGAACGAGCAGCAGGGCGTCCTCGCCGAGCGCACCTACAGCGTGTGGCCGGACCTGGAGGCGCTGATGCGGGAGCACGGCGTCCCGCAGTTCACCGTCGACAGCCACCGCCCGGTGAAGGCCTTCGACGTGTTCGGCATCAGCTTCTCCACGGAGCTGGGCTACACGAACATGCTGACGGCCCTGGACCTCGCCAGTATCCCGCTGGAGTCCAAGGACCGGACCATCGACGACCCGATCGTCCTGGCGGGCGGCCACGCGGCCTTCAACCCCGAGCCGATCGCCGACTTCATCGACTGCGCGGTGATCGGCGACGGCGAGCAGGCCGTCCTGGAGATCAGCAAGATCATCCGCGCCTGGAAGGAGGAGGGCCGCCCCGGCGGCCGCGAGGAACTCCTCTTCCGCCTGGCGAAGACCGGCGGGGTGTACGTCCCGGCGTTCTACGACGTCGAGTACCTCCCCGACGGCCGTATCGCGCGTGTGGTCCCCAACCGCTCCGGCGTCCCGTGGCGCGTGTCGAAGCACACGGTCATGGACCTCGACGAGTGGCCCTACCCCAAGCAGCCGCTCGTCCCGCTGGCGGAGACGGTCCACGAGCGCATGTCGGTCGAGATCTTCCGGGGCTGCACCCGAGGCTGCCGCTTCTGCCAGGCGGGCATGATCACGCGCCCGGTCCGCGAACGCTCCATCACGGGCATCGGCGAGATGGTCGACAAGGGCCTGAAGGCGACGGGCTTCGAAGAGGTGGGTCTCCTCTCCCTGTCCTCGGCGGACCACTCGGAGATCGGCGACATCGCCAAGGGTCTGGCGGACCGCTACGAGGACGACAAGATCGGCCTCTCGCTCCCCTCCACCCGCGTGGACGCCTTCAACATCGACCTGGCGAACGAGCTCACCCGCAACGGCCGCCGCTCGGGCCTGACCTTCGCCCCGGAGGGCGGCTCGGAACGCATCCGCAAGGTCATCAACAAGATGGTCTCGGAGGAAGACCTCATCCGCACGGTCGCCACCGCCTACGGCAACGGCTGGCGCCAGGTGAAGCTGTACTTCATGTGCGGCCTCCCGACGGAGACCGACGAGGACGTCCTCCAGATCGCCGACATGGCGACACGCGTGATCCAGAAGGGCCGCGAGGTATCGGGCTCCAACGACATCCGCTGCACGGTGTCGATCGGCGGTTTCGTCCCCAAGCCCCACACCCCCTTCCAGTGGGCGCCCCAGCTCTCCGCCGAGGAGACGGACACGCGCCTGGAGAAGCTGAGGGACAAGATCCGCGGCGACAAGAAGTACGGCCGATCCATCGGCTTCCGCTACCACGACGGCAAGCCGGGCATCGTCGAGGGCCTGCTGTCGCGCGGCGACCGCCGGATCGGCGCGGTGATCCGCGCGGTGTACGACGACGGCGGCCGCTTCGACGGCTGGCGCGAGCACTTCTCCTACGACCGCTGGATGGCGTGCGCGGAGAAGGCGCTGGCCCCCTGCGGCGTGGACGTCGACTGGTACACCACCCGCGAGCGCACCTACGAGGAGGTCCTCCCCTGGGACCACCTCGACTCGGGCCTCGACAAGGACTGGCTCTGGGAGGACTGGCAGGACGCCCTCGACGAGACGGAGGTCGAGGACTGCCGGTGGACGCCTTGCTTCGACTGCGGGGTGTGTCCGCAGATGGACACGGCCATACAAATCGGCCCGACCGGTAAGAAGTTGCTTCCTCTGACGGTCAAGAACGCAGGTCAGGCCCCCGCTTCGAGTAGTCACGCGCACTGACGTGGGCGAGGCACTCGATCGGATGATTGAGGCGCTGGCGGGGGTGAGTGAGGATTCCTAGAGAGGCCACGCAGATCGTCTCCGAGGTGGAGTGGATCTAAGTGCGTGACTTGTGCCGGTCGAGCCCCCTTCCCTGTCAGGAAGGGGGCTCCGTTCTACTTGGAGTCGGGCTACCCAGGTTTCTGCCCCGGCCGAGTTGCACCTCTCTCTACTGGGTCAAGGCCCGGCTGCGCTCCGCTCCGGTGGAGTGGGTCCGAACCCCCGCCACCCTGGGTTGTCGCCTTGCTGGTGCTGTGATCGCGAAGGTTCACCGGGCTGTGGGTCGGGTACGGATGGCTCCCTGCACCAGGGCTTCAGCGGCGAATCATCCGGGAGCCGGAGATTGCGACGAGGATCGCGGCGAGGGTGACAAGGCCGACGAGCACGGTGACTGTGGGCCAGACCCTGAGCGCGCCGGCTGTGAGGAGCGGCGGGATGGTCATGCCGGCGTAGGCGATGAGGAAGATGCCGGCGAGCGCCTCGCCTCGACGCTCCGCATCCGCGACCGCGGCGGCGGTGCCGAGGGCGGCTCGGAACAGGATGCCGATCCCTGCGCCCGCGACCCCGCCGCCGATGAGGAAGAGCAGAAGCGAGGCGACGATGGCGGCAACGCCGATGCTCACGAGCCCGAGCGCGGCGAGCGCGATGGCGAGCCCGATCTGAGGGCGCATCGCCAGCCGCACGGTGAGGATCTGCGCGAGGGCTGCCGCCATGAAAACGACGAATGGCGACAGGCCGGCGAGCAGGTGCGAGTGCAGCCCGAGGAGACCGACGAGGAAGGTCGAGGACAGTCCCATGAAGGTGCCGAACACTGCGAACGCGCCGAACGCCGCCGCTCCGGCCGCCCAGAACGCGCCCCTCCCCGCCGCCGGCACTGCGACGCGCTGCGGCCGGTAGGCAGGGCGCTCCTCACGGCGCTCGACCGTCTCGGGAACGAAGGCGACCAGGATCCCTTCGACGACCAGGAGGATGGCGAAGGCCACGTAGGGGGCGATGAGCGGTCGCGTGGACCAGGTCGCGATGAGCCCGCCGATCAGAGGGCCGAGGCCGATGCCGCCGAGGTTTGCGAAGGTCGACACGAGGGCGACGCGACCTTTGGCGTGGTGGGCCGCTGCGCCGAGCTCGGAGAGGTGCGCGGTCGCCGTGGCGGTGAGGATGCCGATGCCGAGTCCGCTGATGAAGCGGGCGACGACGAGGCCGGCGACGTCGTTCCAGACGAGGAAGAGGATCGCGGCCAGCAGGTTGACGAGCAGCGAGCCGAGGATCACGCGTCGGCGTCCCAGCCAGTCGGAGACATGGCCCGCGAGATACAGGCTCAGCATGACCCCGACCGCGTATGCGGCGAAGATGACGGTGAGGACGATCGTCGGGAAGCCGTCACGCTGCTGGTAGATCGCGTAGAGGGGCGTCGGGACGGCGCAGAACGCGAGCTCGGTGCTGAAGGCGAGCGCGATGATCCAGAACCCCGCCCCGTGCGGAAGTCGTTCGGTGGCTGGAGTCCGGGCCGGAGCAGCAGTTGTCGTCATTCCTCCATGCTCGACACCTCATGCCATCGCGTCCAACGCATACTCTTGGTCACAGTTATCGACGTAACCGATGGTGCCGGGAGACAGAGAGATGGAGACCCGACTGATCGAGTACGCGATCGCGGTCGCCGACGAGCTGAGCTTCACCCGTGCCGCGCAACGCGTCTACGCAGCACAGTCGACCGTCTCCGCCGGGGTTCGGGCGCTGGAACGAGAGCTCGGCACTGCACTCTTCGAGCGAGACCAGCGAGGGGTGCGGATCACCGCCGCTGGAGAGGCGGTGCTGCCTGCGCTTCGCGCGCTCGCCGACGCCGAGGCGCGCGCCCGCACCGCAGCCGACCCGCGAGGCGAACTGCGGGGCGAACTGCGTATCGGGGTGTTCTCCAGCGTGAGCTACCTCGCGATCCCGCGCGTCATCGGCGCCTTTCACCGCGAACACCCGCTCGTCGACCTCCGACTGCGCGCGTCTTCGTCCGGCTCGGCGGAGCTCGCCGACTCCGTGCGGCGGGGGCGGCTCGATCTCAGCTTGTACGGGCTCCCAGCGGCCACCGCGGGGCCAGGCCTTGCCGTGCACCGGCTCGCCACAACGCCCTACGCGGTCATCCTCCCGGCCGACCATGAACTCGCATCACGCGCGGGACTAGCGCTGAAGGACCTCGCGAATGAGCGCTTCGTGGACGCGCCTGTCGGTTTCGGCAACCGGGACGTCCTCGACGCCGCGCTCGGCGCACGCGGGGTGGTGCGCGACGTCGCAATCGAGGCGACCGAGACCAGCTCGATCCCGGTCTTCGTCGCCAACGGCCTCGGCATCGCGCTGCTTCCCGAACTGCTGATCCCGCCCAGCGAAGACATCGCAGTCGTCCCTCTGAACGAGCGCATCGACTGGGAGTTCAACGTCGTGACGCGGACCTCGACCGGCGAAGCCACCGCGGCTCTGCTCGAGCAGCTGCTCACGGCCTATTGACCACTGTTCCCGGCGCGTTCAGCTCGTCAGGGGCGATAGAGGAGCGCCGTGACCAGATGGACACCCACATCCAGATCGGCCCGACCGGCAAGAAGCTCTCAAGGTCAAGAAGGCGGCGCCTGTTCCCGGTGGACACGCTCAGTAAGCGTGGCTGACGCTCTGGGGTGCATCGTCGATGTGCCGACGGCGGCAACGGGGATGAGGTTGTCGCCGCGCCGGGCCCGTCCGCATCTGCCTACTCTGAGGGTGTAGAGGGGCGTCGAGACCGCACGACGGGACCAGTGGGATGGGCATTCCGGCCGAGACACCGGACCGCCGCTGGAGAGCGGATGCGCCCGAGCGGCTCATGCCGCACGAAGTGGACCTGGCCGTACTGGACGCGCTGTTCACCCACTCACCGATCGGCGTGGCCGTGTACGACACCCAGCTGCGCCTGGTCCGGGCGAACCCCGCGCTGGAACGCATCCACGGCGTTCCCAACGTCCAGCTCCTCGGCCGGCGGATCGGTGAGGTTCTGCCCGCGCTCGACGTCGCCGGGATCGAGAGCCGACTCGCCAGGGTTCTGGAGACGGGCCTGCCCGTCGTCGGCAGCGAGCACCGCGGACGTACGCCTGCCGATCCGGGCAGGGACCACGTCTGGATGACGTCATCGTTCGCGCTGACCGGGCCGGACGGCCGACGCCTGGGAGTCACCGACCTGGTCATCGACGTCACCGACCGTCACCGAGCCCGCGAGCGCCTGGCCCTCCTCGACGAAGCCACCGCCCGCATCGGAACGACACTCGACGTCACGCGCACGGCCCAGGAGCTTGCCGACGTGCTCGTCCCGCGCCTGGCCGACCTCACCTCGATCGACCTCGTGGTCGGCGTCATGGCGGGCGAGGAAGCTCCACCCACCGGCGTCGGCGGGGTCGCGCTGTGCCTCGCAGCCCGCAAGGCCTCACATCCGGGGATCACGGAGGAGCTCCGGACACTCGGAGAGGTCCAGGAGTTCACTGCCGACTCGCCCCATGCCCAGACGCTCGCCGACGGGCAGCCCAGAATGCTGCCCGTCGTCGACCCCGACGCCGACTGGGTACGGAACTCTCCCGACCCCAGGACCCTGGCGATGCTGAAGCACGGGACCCACTCCCTGATCGTGGTGCCCCTGCGTGCCAGGGACACCGTCCTGGGGGTGGCCCACCTGTACCGCACGGCGGCCCGCCCGGAGGCCTTCGAGCCCGACGACCTGGTCTTCGTTCAGGAGCTGGTCGCCCGCGCCGCTGTCTGTGTGGACAACGCCCGCCGCTACACCGGCGAGCGCGCCGCCGCTGTGACCCTCCAACAGAGCATGCTCCCGCGCAGCGTTCCGGACCAGGGCGCCGTCGAGGTCGCGTACCACTACCGTCCGGCCCGCGCGCACGCCGGGGTGAGCGGCTGCTGGTTCGATGTGATCCCGCTCTCCGGCGCCCGTGTGGCTCTCGCCGTCGGCGACATACCCGCCAAGGGTGTCGAGGCCGCCGCCTGCATGGGGCAGATCTGCTCCGCCGTACGCACCCTCGCACAGCTCGACCTCGCCCCTGACGAGGTACTGGCCCGGCTCGACGACATGGTGCCGCGTCTGGTCGAACGCGAGCACACGGCAGGGTCCGCACCCATCCTGGAGAAGCTCGTGGGCGCCACATGCCTGTATGCGGTCTACGACCCAGTTTCCCGCCGTTGCGTCATGGCGAGCGCCGGACACCCCCCGCCCGTCGTCGCCGACCCGGCCGGCCGCGTCCGCTCCGCGGACCTGCCGTCCAACCAGCCCCTGGGAGTGGGCGACCCTGTCTTCGAGCCCCACAGGATGGAACTGGCCGAGGGCAGCACCCTCATGATGTACGGACGAAGCCTCCCGGCGGTTCGTATGGCGGATCAGGCACTGCACGAGCGGCTCTGCGCGATCATCGCACAGGGCAGCCGTACGCCGAACGAGGTCGGCCAGGCCGTCGTCAACGCGGTCGCCCCCCACCTGGCGGCCGAGGACGACCTTGCGTTGCTCCTCGCCCGCACCCGCTCGCTCGACGCCGCGCACGTCGCCACATGGGACCTGCCGTGCGACCCCGCCGCCGTCGCCAGCACCCGCTCGCTCACGACACGGCAGCTCGACCAGTGGGGTCTGGAGCATCTGGCCTTCACCACCGAACTCATCGTCAGTGAACTGGTCACCAACGCCATTCGCTACGGCACCCCGCCGATCCGGCTGCGGCTCATCCGTGACCGGATCCTGATTTGCGAGGTCAGCGACGCCGCCAGCACCTCGCCGCACATCCGCCGGGCCGCCACCGCCGATGAAGGCGGACGCGGGCTCTTCCTCGTCGCCCAGTTCTCCCAGCGCTGGGGAACCCGGTACGACGCCACCAGCAAGACCATCTGGGCGGAACAGTCCTTCACCGGTGTCACCTCTCGCAGCATGGACCTGCAGGACGCCTGACGGTCAGGGCAGGAACGTCTGTGTCCGCGTCCAGCCGCTCATCGGCCGGGATCGGTTCAGACGCTGCCGGTGCCCGGGCCGTAGAGCGCGGCGATGTCCTCGGACCTCGCCCACCGGCTGTAGGTGGGCGACTGGGGCCAGCTCTCGGGTGAGTCCTGCCATTCCTCCTGCCGCCCGTACGGCAGGATGTCGATCAGCGCGAAGGTGTGGCTGAGCTGCTCGGTACCCCGACCGTTGGTGTGCCAGGTGCGATAGACGGTGTCGCCGTCGCGCAGGAACACGTTGACCGCGAATCCTCCCTCGGGAGGTGCGCCGACATCGGCCCCGAATGAACTGTTGGCAGTCGAATACCACGACATCCGGTTGCCGACCCGCTGCTTGTAGGCGAGTGCCTTTTTGATCGGGCCCTGGGTGACGATGACGAATCGCGCGTCGTAGTTGTCCAGGAACTCCAGGCGGGTGTACTGCGAGGTGAACCCCGTGCACCCCGGGCACTGCCATTCTTTGCCGGGGAACCACATGTGGTTGTAGACGATCAGTTGCGTCTTGCCTTCGAAGACGTCCGCCAGCCGAACGGGGCCGTCCTCGCCTTCGAGGGTGTAGTCGGGCATCTCGACCATCGGCAGGCGACGGCGCTCGGCGGCGATGGCGTCGAGCTCCCGTGTCGCGGCCTTCTCCCGGGCACGCAGTGCCTCGAGCCGGCGTTCCCAGGTCGCCGCGTCGACGACGGACGGTAGTGCGTGGCTGGTCATGGTCCCCTCACAGAGTTCGTGCGCAGCTTTCGCTTGTCCAGAGGCAGACCTCACCGGGCTCCGGAACTCATCGGTCGCCGGCCGAACCGTGCGTCTGTACGCACCTGGTCCAGTTCCCCCGGGGCGCCCCGGTTGGCCGGGGAGTACGGCTGCCGGTGTCGCGAGTTTCCCCCTTTGGGTGGATCTCCGCCGGCTCACCGCCCGGCGGGCCTGCGCGCCGAGCGAGCGCCAGGCGCGTAGCACCGGTAGCGGTGGCGGCCTGGCGGATCAGGTCGGCGACGGCCTCGGTGCGGGCGATCAGGGACAGGTGCACATCGGCGTTCACGTACCGGCGCCGCCGAGCCCGCTCATCCGGTGCGATCGGGTGAAACCGGCCGGCTCGGGCCGTTCGTCGAGCGATACGTTTTTCCCGCGCGTTCACGGCGATGGGCGGGCGCGAAGCTGTGCGGTCCCTTGAAGGGTGACGGGCGATTGTCCGTTTATGCGGTCACGCTTTTTTAATTCGCGCGGCGGGCTGGCCGGGTGGCATTTCGGTGCCCGCTCTTCAAAGGAACTGAATGCAGGTGTCGGCGGTCGATATTGGTTCTGGTCGCGCGGAAGAGTGAGTGCCTATTCGGTTGTGCAGAGCTCGCTCGGCCTTTCCCTCGGAGCGGTACAGGAGATTCTCGAACATGCGGACATCACTTCGAAAGTCTCGCCTGAAGGCCGCCGGCCTGCTTTCACTGGCGAGCGCCGTTGCCATGGGCTCGAATCTCGTCTCCCAAACGGTGGTTGTGGCCGATGCGCTCGAGAGATCGCATGCCGACCACGTGAGCGGAGCAATCGGCCCGAAGGGCGCAGGGGGTGCCGCCTCCGGGCCCCAGGGGCATGATTCCGGTGGGTCACAGGGGCGCGAACCCCATGGGCATGACTCGCACGACTCGCACGGCTCCGGCTCCCATGGATCGCTGGGGCCGCAAGGGCCCCAGGGCGCGCAAGGATCACAGGGCACACAAGGATCACAGGGCGACACTGGCGCGCAGGGTCCGCAGG